>NZ_DASQOG010000186.1:0-3123 GCF_035644575.1 Desulfovibrio sp.
GACCTTCGACGACATTTTGCTAGTCCCCGGCTTTTCGGACATCACCCCCGACGCCGTTGACATCTCCACCTGGCTCACCCCCGAAATTCCCCTGCGCATCCCCCTGCTCTCCGCCGCCATGGACACCGTGACTGAAGCGGCCATGGCCATTTCCATGGCCCGCATGGGCGGCATCGGCATCATCCATAAGAACATGCCTGTTGCGCGGCAGCGTCTTGAGGTGGAAAAGGTCAAGAAGAGCGAAAGCGGCATGATCCTTGACCCTGTGACCATTTCGCCCAACAACACCGTGCAGGAAGCCCTGGACCTCATGTCCGACTTCCGCGTGTCGGGCTTGCCCGTGGTCGAGAATGGCCGTCTGGTGGGCATTCTTACCAACCGCGACGTGCGCTTTGTGCAGGACGGCGCGGCAGTGCGCGTTTCCGAGGTGATGACCAGCACCAACCTTGTGACGGTGCCCATGGGCACCTCGCTTGAGGAATCCAAGCGTCACCTGCACGAACACCGCATCGAAAAGCTCCTGGTGGTGGATGAAGAAGGCCTTTTGCGCGGCCTCATCACCATGAAGGACATCGACAAAGTCCAGAAGTACCCCAACGCCTGCAAAGACTCCAACGGTCGCCTGCGCGTGGGTGCCGCCATCGGCATCGGGCGCGACTGCGAATCCCGTTCCGAGCAGCTGATCGAGGCTGGCGCGGACGTGCTGGTGCTCGACTCTGCCCACGGCCATTCGCTCAACGTGCTCAACGCCATCCGCATGGTCAAGGGCGCGTTCCCCAACTGCCAGCTCGTGGCGGGCAACGTTGCCACCTACGAAGGCGCCAAGGCCATTCTTGAAGCAGGCGCTGATTCCGTCAAAATCGGCATCGGACCCGGCTCCATCTGCACCACCCGCATTGTGGCTGGCGTGGGCGTGCCGCAAGTTACCGCCGTTATGGACGGCAGCCGCGCCGCGCGCGAGATGGACCGCTGCTGCATCGCAGACGGCGGCATCAAGTTCTCTGGCGATATCGTCAAGGCCCTTGTGGTTGGCGCTCACTCGGTGATGATCGGTTCCCTCTTTGCCGGCACCGAGGAAAGCCCCGGCGAAACCATTCTGTATCAGGGCCGTACCTACAAGATTTATCGCGGCATGGGTTCCATTGACGCCATGAAGGACGGCAGCTCTGACCGCTACTTCCAGGAAAAGAGCAAGAAGCTCGTGCCTGAAGGCATTGTTGGCCGCGTGCCGTACCGCGGCCCGGTCATGGAAGCCGTGTACCAGCTCATGGGCGGCCTGCGCTCCGGCATGGGCTATGTGGGCGCGCACAACCTGAACGATCTTTTTGAAAACACCACCTTCTGTGAAATTTCACCTGCGGGCCTGCGCGAAAGCCATGTCCACGATGTTGTTATCACGAAGGAAGCGCCGAACTACCGCATCGAGAACTAGGCAAAACCGCTGCCAGCGGTCTTTTGCCCTCTGCGGTATCAGATTTCGCCTGCTTTTCCGGCAACGTGCCGCTAAAGCACCAACCGGAAAAGCAGGCGCGTCTTATTTGGCGGAGGACAAAAAATCCCAAGGCAACACAAGCGGAAAGCGCTGCGGCCCACAAAGCCGCAGATTGCCCACAGGCTCCCGGCATCACGACCATCGGGCAAAAGATCAGACAAAGATCAGGCGAACGATCAGGAGCAAGATTAACCGGGCGCGCAGTAGCGGCGCACAGCAACAGGCCACGGCCAGCACCAGGCGAGGACACATATGCCCAGCAAAGTCATAATTATTGACTACGGCTCACAGGTCACCCAGCTCATCGCGCGCCGCGTGCGCGAAGCCGGGGTTTACTCCGAAATACATTCCTGCATCACCACCGCCGCTCAGGTGGCGGCAATGAAGCCTTCCGCCGTCATCCTTTCCGGTGGCCCGGCCAGCGTGGGCGAAGCCGATGCTCCGGTTCTTGACCCCGGTTTTCTTGAGCTTGGCGTGCCGGTACTCGGCATCTGCTACGGCATGCAGCTGCTGGCCCAGAACCTTGGAGGCCAGCTTGCCCAGTCGCTCACGCGCGAATACGGCCCCTCCGACCTCACCCTCACCGCGCCCTGCGCCCTGTGGGAAGGCATCGAATCCACCAGCCGCGTGTGGATGAGCCACGGCGACAAGGTACTTGCGCCGCCGCAAGGCTTTACCGTGACGGGCCGCACGCCGACTCTGGATGTGGCCGCTATGGCTGACGAAGCCCGCAAAATCTACGCCGTGCAGTTCCACCCCGAAGTGCACCACAGTGTGGACGGCGAGCGCATGCTGCGCAACTTCCTGTTCAAGGTTGCGGGCATCAAGCCCGACTGGACCATGTCTTCGTTTGTGGAGCGCGTGGTTGCCGAAATGGCCGAACAGGTGGGCGACCGCCACGTGGTATGCGCCCTTTCCGGCGGCATTGATTCCACCGTGGTGGCCGTGCTGCTCAACAAGGCCATCGGCAAGCGTCTGCACTGCATCTTTGTGGATAACGGCCTGCTGCGCCTTGGCGAAGGCGACGAAGTAGTCAGCTACCTGCGCGAACACTTTGACCTCAACCTCGACTTTGTGCAGGCGCAGGAACGTTTTCTTTCCAAACTTGCTGGTGTGGATGACCCCGAAAAGAAGCGCAAGATCATCGGCCACACCTTCATTGAAATTTTCGACGAAGAAGCCAAAAAGCTGCCCCAGGTGGACTTTTTGGCGCAGGGCACCCTGTACCCTGACGTAATCGAATCCATCTCGCACAAGGGTCCCAGCGCCGTCATCAAGAGCCACCACAACGTGGGCGGCCTGCCCGACACCATGAAGCTCAAGCTCATCGAACCCCTGCGCGAACTCTTCAAGGACGAAGTGCGCAAGGTCGCCGCAGAGCTTGGCATGCCCGACTCCATCGTGTGGCGGCATCCCTTCCCCGGCCCCGGCCTCGCCATCCGCGTACTTGGCGAAATCACCGAAGAACGCCTCCAGATTTTGCGCCTGGCCGACAAAATCGTGCAGCAGGAACTGCGCGAATCCGGCTGGTACCGCAAGGTGTGGCAGGGCTTTGCCGTGTTGCTGCCGCTCAAGACCGTTGGCGTCATGGGCGATGGCCGCACCTACGAGCATGTTATCGCCCTGCGCGT
>NZ_DASQOG010000187.1:0-13114 GCF_035644575.1 Desulfovibrio sp.
TTTCTTCCCACTCGCTATTCACTTGTCAATGAACCACTTGGCCTCTTCGGCCCGCCAGCCCGGCTCGTTGCCGCTTGGCGCGAGGAGCGTTTATGCCCTCTTTCGTTCCCCGAGTCAACAACTTTTTTCCGTTTCGCGAAAATTTTTCGCGGCGACCGTCAGTCGTTTTTCTCAAGGCGCGAGGAGCGTTTATGCTCCCCTTTGCTTTCGAAGTCAACAACTTTTTTCCGTTTCGTGAAACTTTCGTTTCACTGTGGAGCCGAGTCGTTTTTCTTCAATCGCGAGGAGCGTTTATGCTCCCCTTTGCTTTCGAAGTCAACAACTTTTTTTCCGTTTCGTGAAACTTTCGTTTCACTGTGGAGCCGAGTCGTTTTCTTCAATCGCGAGGAGCGTTTATGCTCCCCTTTGCTTTCGAAGTCAACAACTTTTTTCCGTTTCGTGAAACTTTCGTTTCACGGTGGAGCCGAGTCGTTTTCTTCAATCGCGAGGAGCGATTATGCTCCCCTTCGCTTCAGGAGTCAACCGTTATTTTCGTTTCCGCGAAAATTCTTTTCGCTTGCGTTTCCCTTAACCGTTTTCCCTTGTCGCGAAGGGGGAAATTGCCTTAAAGGCCCCCGCAAGTCAAGCAACAAATGCATTTTTTTACAAAACAATTCATCCATATCTGCGCAAACGGGCCAACCGCGCGGCTTTCAGCCTACTGTTCCACAACCAGACGCGCGCCTGTGCGCAGGTTCTTTTCGTCCACACTGTTCCAACGCTTCAGGTCATCCACACTCACATTGTAGGTGCGGGCGATCTTCCACAAGGTATCGTTGGCCTGTACTGTGTAGGTAGTTTTGCTGGTTTTGGCTGCCTTGGCAGGTTTGTCCTTGTCCCGATCCTTGCCGAGACGCCCATCAGGCCCGGCAGCCACCGGCCGCCCAACTGCGGCCACAGCCTGACCATGACTCTGGCCGCTGCCTTGACCGCCGCCCTGGGCCGGGATGCGCAGCACAGCGCCCGCATGCACCTTGTGCGGATCAGAAATGCCATTGCACTGCTGGATATCCTGCACGCTCACACCATATTTACGAGCCACAGAACTGAGCGTTTCATCCGCCCGCAGGGTATGCTTTGGCCCATCATTGGCGGCAACCACCCGTGCCGAGGATCCCTGCGGTTCCCGGCTGGCAGCCTCATTGCCGGACTTGCCCGCCTTGGCTTGCCCCTTGGCCGGTTTGGCATCCAGAGCCGCCACTGCTTGGGCAGACATGTTCACCGAGCGCGGAACCAGCACCGTTTCGCCAGCTTTCAAATAGGGATTGCCCGGATTGGCAGCCCGCAGCGAAGCCACAGGCACACCGCATCGACGGCTGATTTTATCCCACGAATCGGCGCTGGAAGCCACCGTGCTGGGAGCCCACCCCGCATAGGGCGCGCACTGGGGTGAAGACAGAAATGCCTGAGCCGCCCGTTCCCGACTTGCCGGTACATATATATATGTAGTGCGGCTGGTGTCGGTCATGGGGCGTTTGTGGTGCCGGTTGAATGCCGAGAACTCGTCCATATCCATACGGCAGGCGCGGGCCACAGCCGCCAGGTCCGTACCGGGTTTGGCGGTCAGGCGCAGCACGCCCGGCGCATTGTCGGGATGGATTGGATCAAAGCCAAGCTGGGGAAGGTTGCGCATGATCTTGGTCACAGCCAGATAGCGCGGCACATACTGCTTGGTTTCATCGCGAAGCTGTGCCTTGTCGTCCAGCATATGGTTGCGCGATTTGATTTCGAAAAAGTCACGCCCGCCGGTGCCCTGCTTGGCGCGGCCAATTTTGCCCTCTCCGGCGTTGTAGGCCGCAACGGCCGTGGGCCAGTCGCCAAAGTCGCCATAGAGTTTTTGCAGGTAGTCCGCCGCTGCCTCGGTGGATTTAAATGGATCAAGCCGTTCATCCGTCCACCAGTCCTGATTCAGCCCATACTTTTGCCCGGTATAGGGCATGAACTGCCATGCACCGGCGGCCCCGGCAGGCGAGCGCACCTCGCTACGATAACCGCTTTCCACAATGGCAAGATAGGCCAGATCTTCCGGCATGCCCCGCGAGCGGAACACGCGCTTGGCATAGGCAAGAAACTGCTCCGCCCTTTTTGATGATGCGCTCATGGTAGGGCGGCCCTTGCGCAAAAAGTATTTGTACTGGCGCGTTACGTCCGCCATGGCGCTTTCGGGGATGTTTTTGTCCACCTGCCCGGTGGTGTTGAGGGCGGCGGTTTCACTGGCCGTCAGCGGCGGAGAAGTATCTTCTTCCGGCACAGACATCGACAATCCTCCTCCGGAGTCGCCGCCTTGCCGAGAGGCGCAGCCCCCGGCAAGCAGCAGACAGCAGACAACAGCCAGAAAAAATAGTCTTGCCATTGCCGATCCGTTCCTGTTCGATGCTGCAACCATTGTTCCCTCCCCTTTTCCGCCCCGGCTTGCCATCTGCCGGGAAGATGCGTACACAGCCGCCAAGGGCTGACTGTTCCTTCCCCGTGCGCGAGGCCACGGCATGGACTGCCAAAAGCCCACACACGTGCGCAACCGCGCAGCATATCGCATAAATATTTCTAGCGGGTTCTTGCCCGCACAATCCTCTCCAATCACTCAGGCCGCACGGCGGCCAATGCACACAGCCCGGAGGCGCATATGCATAATGAAACTGAACAAGCCCCGCTGCTGCCGGGCCTCAAACCTGTGCTGGAACTGCTTGCCAGCGAGCCCCAGCGCATCGACTGCGTCTTCTGCAAAAAAGGCCTGCGTGGCCCCGATGCGCAGGAAGTGCTGAACCTTTGCCGTCAGCACAACGTGCGCTTCAGCCTGGTAGACCAGGTGGCCCTTGACCGTCTGTGCCGTGGCGCTGGCGGTCAAACTGCCCAGGGGCGTCAAGGCCGTGACGGCGTTTCCCATCAGGGAGTTGTGGCCCGTCTGGCCGCAACCGGCTTTACCGAACTTGCCGACCTGCTGGCCGCAGCAGGCGATGCCCCCCTGCCCCTCATTGTGGCCCTTGACCAGGTGCAAGACCCCGGCAACGTGGGCACAATCTGCCGCACCCTGTATGCTCTGGGCGGCGCGGGCATCATTCTGCCCCAGCACAACAGCGCCTACCTTGGCCCTGCAGCCCGCAGGGCAGCTGCGGGCGCACTGGAAAAACTGCCCGTAACCCGCGTCACCAACCTGGGCCACGCCCTCGACAGCGCCGAAGAAGCTGGCCTGACCATTTACGGCGCGGGCGGCGATGGCCCATCAAGCCTCAATGCCTTTGATGAACCCATGCAGTTGCCTGCCGTGCTGGTTCTGGGCAATGAGGACAAAGGCCTGCGGCCCGGCGTTGCCAAACGGTGCGCGCACATGCTGCGTATTCCGCTTGCCCGCACCTTTGACTCGCTCAATGTGGCGCAAGCCGGAGCCGTACTGCTGGGCCTTGCCGCAGCGCACAGGGCAAAGAATTCTGCATCGTAGGGCAATTTCTGCTCAGCAAATCCCAAAGCAAAAAGCACGCCAACACAATTGGCCCTTTTTGCACAGTTCAGACAAGCTCTTGACAGCATAAAAAAGGAAGTGCAGCCGCACTTCCTTTTTTATTGCAAACAAAAAAACCCTAAACTTTCTCTAGATTTTTATTAGATAGATTTTATACATCAAGAATAGCAGACTAACTGTGCAAGATACAGTTATGCTGCTGCCCATATCAGAACTGAAACGCCCCATGCAACAGAATATGAACCTTTGGGCGTCACGTCTGCACAAGTTCGCAAACCATCCATTGTTGGACGCAAAAAACCCGCCCCATGCCAGCACAGCGCAAGGATGCGCGGATGGCGGAGCGGGTTGTGCGCGCCGATAAGGGCGACCCGTAAGGCAGTCTTTACCGGATATAAGTGGGGATATTGATGAATACGTCGCGTGTAAAGGTAATCATGCGCTCCATGAGCCAGGGCAGAGCCATAAGCAGAGCCAGAAACATGCACACGATTTTGGGGATGAAGGTCAGCGTCATTTCCTGAATCTGGGTTGCCGCCTGAATAATGCTCACTACCACGCCCACACCAAGGCCCACGCCAAGCATGGGCAAGGACATCATCAAGCAAAGTTCAATGGCCTGCCGACCGAAACCGATGACGAAATCTGGGGACATGGGTGACTCCTGAAAATTGACGGTGTGCGAATCTTTCCAACCCTTAGGCAAAAACCGGGCCAAAGCTGTACGCAGAGCGCCGGTCAGAGCAGAAAGCTGTTCACCAGCGAGCCGACCAGCAGATTCCAGCCGTCCACCATGACAAAGAGCAGCAGCTTGAAGGGCATGGACACCATCATGGGCGGCAGCATCATCATGCCCATGGCCAGCAGCACGCTGGAGATGACCATATCCAGCACCAGAAAAGGAATGTAGATGAGAAAGCCGATGGTAAAGGCGGTTTTAAGCTCGCTGATGACATAGGCGGCGGCCAGCAGCATGGTGGGGACTTCCTCCTTGCTGCGCGGCGCTTCCATCTTGCTGATGGAGTAAAAGACAGAGAGATCCTTTTCGCGCGTATGCTTGAACATAAAGGTGCGCAAAGGGGCCTGCGCCCTGTCGAGCGCCACCTTGTAGTCGATCTGTTCGGCCAGATAGGGTTGCAGGGCGTTATCATTGATCTGCTTGCCCACGGGATACATGATGACCACCGTCATAAAAATGGCGAGGCTGGCAAGAATCTGGGTGGGAGGCAACTGCTGCACGCCCATGGCCTGCCGCAGAAAGCTGAAAACAATGATGATGCGGGTAAAACTGGTGACCGTGAGCATGATGGCCGGGGCAACGGAAAGCACAGTGAGCAGGAAGAGAATTTCCAGCAGCACCGAAACCTTTTCCGGCGATTGCGCCCCACCGGCCAAGGTGAGCTGCATTGTGGGCATGGCCAGATCCTGAGCCGCAAGGGCCAGAACCGGCATAAGGAGGATGAAGAGGCTAGCTGCCGCCAGCGCCGCGACGGGCTTCTTCCATGATCTGTTTGAAATCGGCGTTCTCTGGCTCATGCTGTGCCTGCTCCTCTGTCAGAAGGGTAATCTGCTGGTCGGTAACGCCCAGCAGCAACCTTTTATTCAAGAAGCGTACCACCATCAAGCCCTTACGCGGCCCTAGAGGAAGCTGGGCCTCCATGACCAGGGCATCGCGCGGGAGCGCCCCCGGACGCGGCAGAAAATTGAACTTGCCGAAACGGCGCGCCAGCCATACAGCCAGCCACAGCACGGCCACCAGCAAAAACAGAATGCCCACGGCCTGGATATAGCTGCTCCAGGAAAAGGACGATTGCCCAAGCGCTGAAGCCGGTTCCACCAGCGAGGCTGCGGCCTGCTCCGTGGCAATGCCAACGCTTTGCGCGGCCTGCGCGGCCATGTCCAGCCCACGCAGCATCTGCTCGGCTGCGGCAGCCACTGTCTGTTCCAGCCCTGGCGGCACCGCTGTAGCGGATCCTTGCGCGCCAGAAGTGACCACGCCGCGCACCGCGCTCCCCGAAAGGCCGCCTTCGGCGGCGGCCAGCAGCACCGGCAGGCTAGCCAAGCTGCTTCACCCTTTCAATGGGACTGATAATGTCGGTGAGGCGCACGCCGAACTTTTCGTTGATGACCACGGCTTCGCCGCGCGCCACCAGCTTGCCGTTCACAAATACTTCCAGCGGTTCGCCAGCCAGCTTGTTCAGCTCAACCACAGAACCCTGACCAAGCTGCAGCAGTTCGTTGATAAGCAGACGGGTGCGCCCAAGTTCGGCAGACACATCCAGCGGAATATCCAGAATAAAATCCAGCTCCCGCTTGAGCTTGTTGTCCTTGGGCTGACGGGCCATTTCAGTCATGTCCTGAAAATGCGCGTCTACCGGGCGACCGCCAAGCCCTGCGCCTGCGCCGCCAAAGGAGGTCGGGCCCTTGTCTTCTTCATCCTGCGCCAGTGATTCAGCCCACTGGGCAGCCAGGGCTTCTTCATCCAGCCCTGCGCCGGATGTTCCGCCAGCCGCGCCAGCGGGCGCGGCATCAGCAGCAGGCGCAGCAGGTTCTGCCGCATTGGCTTCATCTTCCAGTTGCGCGGCCCACTGGGCCGCCAAGGCTTCCTGATCTTCCTGCGACATACGTCACCTCATTCTCTATTCCAACATGCTCACCCGAAATTCGGGCGGCATCGCGGCAACGGAGCGCCCCGCAACGGGCTTGGCTGCCAAAAGCCTCTATCTGAAACCGCTTCCGCACAAAAATCAGCTGCCAGAGGCCGCCAGAGGCAGAGCTTCCCGCGCTATTCCACTACAAAGTCGGTAAAATATACGCGTATGACCCTTTGCGCGCCCAGAATCTGGTTCAGCCGCGCGGCTACCTCCGCTTTCAGCAGTACCTTGCCGTCAGGCGTGGAGATATCATTAAACGTCTTACCCGCCAGCAGCATGATGATGGCATCGCGGATACGCGGATTGTTGGCCTGCAATGCGGCGGCAACGTCCGCATTGACCTCGACCTCCATCCCCAGCTTGAGATACCGCCGCCCCGAGGGGTCGGAAATGTTCACGGTTATGGGCGGCAGAGGCAAGACCTGCCCACCGCTGCGCGGCAGATCGCCCTGCCGTTCAATGCGCCCGTCACCCGCGCCGCCCGCGCCGCCAGAACCGCCCGCCCCGGCATGACCGGATGCGCCGCCTGCGCCGCCAGAACCGCCTGCGCCTGTCTGGCCCGCCGCTCCCTTGCCTGCGGCATCCGCAGATGCAGCTTCAGCAGGCGCAGAACTTGCCGAAGACGGCGTGCGGATGAAAAACCACCAATAGCCGCCAATGCCAGCGCCACTCAGAGTGATAAGCAAGATCGCCAAAATAATGACGATGCGCTTGGCCTTGGAGCCCTTCTTAGGATTTTCAGCCTGCCCTTCCGGCAGGGCCTTTGATTCTTTTTCTTTGGCCGCCATACGTACTCCACCGCTATTGTGGGGTCATGAATGCGAACCGCTCAAGTCATTCAAGTCTGCATGGCATGTAGCAGACTTTGTGCCAAAGCTGTTCACACCTTGGCAGGTCGCGGCCCGAAAATATCCGTACCTATGCGCACCATGGTAGCCCCTTCGGCCACTGCGCCTTCAAAATCACCGCTCATGCCCATGGAAAGTTCGGACAGGGGCAGGCCAAGGCGGGTGCTCAAGGCGTCGCGCAATTCACGCAGCCTTGCAAAATGGGGCCTCGCTGCATCGCCCGCGTCAAAAACCGGCGGCAGACACATGAGGCCCTGCACCTCAAGGTGCGGGCAATGCTCAAGAACATAATCGGCCAATTCCGGCAAATCTGCAGACATCACACCGGATTTTTGCGATTCGCCACCAACATTTACTTCAAACAGCACGGGCTGGCGCGCACCGCCTTCCGCCAGACGTCGTTCAAAAGCATCCGCAAGCTTGCGGGAATCAAGGGTATGCACAAGATTGAAAGCCCCCGCCACCAGCGGAGCCTTGCGGCTTTGCACATGACCGATCATGTGCCAGCGAATCCCGGCGCACTGCGCTGCTGTGGCCGGGTCTGCGCTCAGGTCTTGCCGTTTTTGCAAGGCCTCCTGAACGTAGTTTTCGCCAAAATCAATCTGCCCGGCGGCGGCCACCTGGGCCAGGGATTCCGCCGGATGCAGTTTTGAAACGGCAATAAGCCTCACGCTTTCGCGGGGGCGGCCAGCCGATGCGCAGGCCGCGTCAATGCGGTCAAGCACCCGCGCATAGCGTTCGAGCAACAAGGTATCGCCCATGACTACTCCGCCATCAGGCCCATCTCGCGCAGGAAGGCGGCGTCTTCCGTCCAGTGTTCGCGCACCTTGACCCAAAGTTCCAGATGCACCTTGCCACCCACCAGATCCTGAATTTCCTTGCGGGCCTCAATGCCTATCTGCTTGATGGAAGCGCCCGCACGGCCAATAACCATGGCCTTGTGCATGGGCCGTCCCACGTAGATGACCGCGTGGATCACAGTCTGGCCGCGCTCTTCGTCTTCCTCCCAGTTTTCCACGTCCACGGCCACGGAATAAGGCACTTCCTGGCGCAGATGCAGGAAGAGCTTTTCGCGCACGATTTCCGCAGTCATGAAACGCATGGGGGCCGTGGAAATCTGGTCTTCGGGGAACTGGGCCTGAGCAACGGGCAGTTTGGAGCGGATAAGTTTTGCCAGATCCGGCAGGCCATCGCGGTTCAGGGCCGAGGTGGGGAATATTTCCGCCTTGGGCCACATTTCACTCAGACGGGTCAAAAGCGGCAGCATGCGGCTTTTGTCCGAGAACAGATCCACCTTGTTGACCACAACGACCATGGGCCGGTCATCGTTGGAAAGCGCCCTGGACAGCGGCTCAAGGTCGCGGTCCAGAAATTCCGGATGGCGGATGTACAGGTGGGCATCAAGCACGGGCATGATGACTTCGGCCTGGGCAAGGCTCTGCCACACGGCCTGGAGCATGGTTTTGCTCAGCCGGCCGCGCACCTGGGCAAGCCCCGGCGTATCCATAAAAATAACCTGGGCTTTCTCATCCGTGAGGATGCCCACAATCTGATTGCGGGTGGTCTGCGGCTTGGGGGTGACGATGGTCACCTTCTGGCCGAGCAAGGCGTTCAGCAGGGTGGATTTGCCCGCGTTGGGCGGCCCCATAAGCGCGACCCAGCCGCAACGATAGTTCTGATCCGACATTCTTTCTCCCGGCTGGAAACATCCAGCCTCTACCGCCGAAAACTTCGACGGATAATTTTCTGGCAATTTTGCAGGGCGCGGGCGCACTGGCACGACAAAGGCCGCCCTATGCGGGCTAACATCTCAAAGAAATTGCGCTTCCGCGTTCGGGCGGGCGTGGGTTTGCGCACCTGCCCGGCACACTCAGAGTAAACTTTACTCTAGAAACATACTATAACTGGCTTTCTGTCCCACATCCGCGCTTCGGGGTCAAGACGCGCAGCATCGCCCCGGCCCACCCTTTGCCCCCAAACCGGACACATGCAGGGTACAGACGTTGCCGCAAAACCGGGCGCAAAAATCGATCACGGGGCAGCACGCGCATTTTCCCTGCCGCCGAACAGCCCACCATTATTATACTTCTGTCACCCGACAAACAGCGGGGCATTCCACAGCCCGCCCTTGACTACAGGCACGCCAATGCCTACTCTCCCGCCCATGTTCAGCTTATTTACCTATATTGCACTTATTGTGGGCGTTAACTTCGCCTTTTCTGTCACCCCGCTCATCCAGTTGCCCAATGGCGACATGTGGGCTCCCCTTTCGCTCATCGTGGGCTTTATTTTTGTGGTGCGTGATTACGCGCAGCGGCGCGTGGGGCATCATGTGCTCTGGGGCATGCTGGTGGGTTGCGTGGTAAGCTGGTTCATGGCCAGCCCGCAGCTCGCGCTGGCAAGCGCCGCGGCCTTTGCCGTGGGCGAACTGGGCGACTGGGCGGTATACACCTTTACCCGCCGCCCCTTCTCGCAGCGCATTCTCATCTCAAGCCTTGTGGGCGCGCCGCTGGACAGCATCGTGTTTCTGGGCATGATCGGCATTGCCACACCATGGTCTGTCATTACCATGAGCCTGAGCAAACTGGCTGGATCGCTGCTTGTCTTCTGGCTGGTACGCCGCCGCGAGCAGCGCGAATGCGGGCTGGAGCACATTCAGGCATAGAGATTGACCCCGCTGGGGCATGCCCCGCAGCTGCCGCACAGCACAACATACATTTTCAAACCCGTGGTTGCAGTATCACGGGTTTTTGTTATTTGGGAGCTTACCGTATAGACTCGGCCCCAAGCGGCACTCCGCGCGAGGGGGATCAATGGACAACCGAACTGAAGCCAGACAGACCGATGCCGAACTCCTGCTGCAACGCCTCGACAATGCAGGCCTCACGGAATACGTCCGGCTGTCGCAAAAAACCGGCAAGATACTCTGGCTCAACTTTCTTTCGGGCATTGCCAGAGGGCTGGGTTTCAGCATTGGCGCATCGTTGGTGCTGGCCGTTCTTTACAAGATACTGGCCCGCATCATCAGCATGAACATCCCTTACCTTACAGACCTGCTGCAACAGATCATGAACATGGCCAAGGGCGGCTGACAGGAAGGCGTATTCTTTTGCCGCAAAAAGGGAGGGAACCATAACGCTCCCTCCCTTTATATGGATGGTATTTGTTGCGATTACGAGCCAGCGGCGGCGCGGGCGGCTTCGTCCGGATACAGGGCCGTGATTTTCGCCAGAAAATCCATATAGCGCCCTTCCACGATGGCCTGACGCGCATTGCGCGCCAGATCGAGAAAATAGGTGAGGTTGTGCAGGGAATTGAGCCGGAAGGACAGCAACTCCTGACTGGCATACAGATGCCGCAGGTAGGCCCGCGAAAAATTGCGGCAGGCGTAGCAACGGCAATTGGGATCAAGGGGGCCGTCATCCTCGGCAAATTCGCGCCGCTTGATGTTGATCTTGCCAAGCGAGGTGTAGAGCGTGCCGTTGCGCGCATTGCGGGTGGGCAGCACGCAGTCGAACATGTCCACCCCGGCATGGATACCTGTGGCAATGTCCAGCGGCGTCCCCACGCCCATGAGGTAACGCGGCTTTTCACCGGGCAGCAGGGGCGCAGTATGGTAGAGCAGATCGTACATCTTGTCTTTCGGCTCGCCCACCGAAAGCCCGCCAATGGCAAAACCGTCAAAATCCATGGCGCACAGTTCGTTCACCGAGCGCTCGCGCAGGTCTTTGTAAAAACCGCCCTGCGTGATGCCAAACATCAGATTGTGCGCCGAACCGGGCGGATAGGCGTCCATGGCGCGCTTGGCCCAACGCGTGGTCAGGGCCAGAGATTTTTCCGTATAGGCGTAATCCGCGCCAAAGGGCACGCATTCGTCAAGCACCATCATGATGTCTGAATTCAGGTTGCGCTGGATTTCCAGCACCTTTTCAGGCGTGAACAGATGCTTTGAGCCGTCGAGGTGCGAGCGGAACTCCACGCCCTCCTCGCGGATCTTGCGCAGCGAACTCAGGCTGAATACCTGAAAACCGCCGCTGTCCGTCAGGATGGAGCCAGGCCAGGAGGCGAACTTGTGCAGCCCCCCGCGCCTGTGCACAAGCTCATCGCCGGGGCGCAGATAAAGGTGATAGGTATTGCCCAGAATGATGGGCGCGCCAATGGCGGCCAGATCATCCGGGGCAAGCGCCTTGACGGATCCCACGGTTCCCACGGGCATGAATATGGGCGTGGGGATAGTGCCGTGAGCCGTGCGCAGCACCCCGGCGCGGGCCGCGCCGTCGGTGTGTTCGATGGTAAATACGGATTGGGACATGCCGCGCAGAGTAGCCGCAAGCGCCGCCCTGCGCAAGAGGGGGAGCACGGCGGATCAGGAGCAGAAATTCGCAAATACCGGCTCAAAAGTTATGCTTTGCAGCAAAAGCCGCGCGGAAGCCGCACGGCAAATTGTTGTGCCTTGGGGCCAATATTGTTAAGGTTGCCCCCTTTCATTAAAGGGTGTTGCGCGCAAGGGCCGGGGCCTTTGCGCCGGGGGGCCGCAGGGGACGGCGACCCTTCGCTGCCGCCATGTGCGGTGCGCGGACAAACCGCGCAGAATGTCCTTCAGCAAAGTTCAAATGAGGGAATTCCCTGTGAGCGATTGCACGTTTTCACCATCGCTGTGCCACATTGATCTGGCCTCCATCCGCCGTAATTTTGGACGCATGGGCAAGGCTGAAAAGCTTATGCCGGTCATCAAATCCGACGCCTACGGGCACGGCCTTGTGCCTGTGGCGCGGGTTTTGTCTGATGCAGGGGCGCGGCGCTTTGCCGTGGGAACCGTATCAGAAGGCATGGCCCTGCGCGATGCGGGCCTGCGGCAAACCGTTGTGCCGCTTCTGGGCGCGCTCACCGATGTGGAATGGCAGGGTGCCGCCATGCAGGGCCTGACCCCGGTGGTGGGCAACTTTGACCAGCTTGAACGTGCCGCCGCCCATTGCCACGCCGGGCGCACCCTGCGCGTTGCCATAAAGTGCGAAACCGGCATGGGCCGCCTTGGCTTTTCACAGGAAGAACTGCCCCATGTCATCGACCGCCTGCGCAACATCCCGGGCATCTCCCCGGCCATGGTCATATCGCACTTTTCGTGCGCCGACGTGCCGGAGCAGGAAGCCTATTCGCAGGATCAGATCAAGCGCTTTACCGCCATGTCTGACATGCTGCGAGCGGCATTTCCCGATATTGAGCGCTCGCTCTGCAATACGGCTGGCACCATAGGCCGCCCCGAAGCGCATTTCGAGGTATGCCGCCCCGGCATTTCGCTCTACGGCGGCAATCCCTTTGCGGGAACCTCGTGGGAAGGCAAGGGCGCCGCGCTCGGTCTGGAATGGGCCATGAGCGTCAGCGCGCCCATTATCGAAGTACGTCAGGTGGCCGAAGGCCGCAGCGTGTCGTATGGTCGGCTGTTTACGGCGCAGAAGCCTGCAACCGTGGCGGTTGTTGCCATTGGTTACGCCACGGCTTTCAACCGTTCGCTCTCCACACGTGCCTCCATGCTCATCAACGGACGGCGCGCCCCTCAGGTGGGCCGGGTGTGCATGGGCATGATCATGGCCGATGTCAGCGGTCTGCCGCCCGTGCGCGTGGGCGACACGGCATGGCTTGTGGGCGGCCCCGCCGAAGCAGGGCAAAAGGCGGTGACGCCGCAGGACATTGCCGATGCGCTGGGAACCATCTCCTACGAAGTGCTCTGCCTTTTTGGCGGCATGAACCCGCGCGTGTACGCATAGGGCATTGCATCCCCCTGCCCGCGCAGGTTTTCGGCTGTCTGCAAATTTCGGCTTGACAGGCCCATTTGCCGGAAGTATAAGACTCGTTCCTTGCTCGCGCCCTGTGTGGCGTGGGCTGCCAATCCAAAAGGAGAATACCAATGCGGAAATTTGAAACCCTGCTGCTCCTTTCCCCGGAGCTTTCCGCCGATACTCGCGAGGGCACCATTGCCGCCCTTACCGCGATCATCGAGCGTGAGAAGGGCGTCATGGTGGAAGTGGACAATTGGGGCATGCGCGACCTCGCCTACCCGGTTCGCAAACTGATGCGCGGCTTTTATGTGCGTCTGGTGTACCAGGCTCCTGCTGAGC
>NZ_DASQOG010000188.1:0-11624 GCF_035644575.1 Desulfovibrio sp.
TTGCCCGGCTGGTCGCTGCATGATGAAAAACTGCCGCTCGGCACACGTATTGATCCCGGCCTGCCGGAAGGCGAGCGCGAGATATACGGGCTTGCCCTGCCCGTGCCCAACCTGCCCTGGCTTGTGGAGCAGACCTTGCCCGTGAGCCGCATTGATGAAAGATTTTCTGGCACAAAGCAGAACGTCGTTGTGGCTTCACTGATCATGGCGGCGCTGGCTGGGGGCCTGCTGGCCGCCCTGTGGTGGAGCCTTGTGAGCCGTAACGAGCGCGCTGTGGCGGAGCAGATGCACAAGCTCTATCTGGTGGTCAACCAGCAAAAGCAGATCATGGACGGCGTAAATTCCGCCCTGTCGGCAGGCATTGTGCTCAACGACCTGAACGGCGTCATCCACTACGCCAACCAGAGTTTTGCCCGTTTGTGCGGCAGGGAAAAAGCCACGCAGCTGCGCGGACTGAAATACTCCGAGCTGGATATGGAACTTGCGCGCAGCCTCGTAACCCATACGCTGGCCGTGCACAGGGCGGGCGAACCCTTCAGCTTTGCCGAAGCCCTGCTGGTGGATGGCAAACTGCGCTATTATCTTACCTCCTGCACTCCGTTTCGGGATGAAAACGGGCGGCTCTCGGGCATGGTCTCCGTGTACAGCGACATGACGGATATCGCCGTTGCGCAGCAGCGTTCGCAGCAAATGGTCGCCCAGACCGTCAACGCTTTCGTCAAGGCCATTGAGGCCGTGGATACCTATCTGCGCGGGCAGTCGGCCTTTACCGCGCAGCTGGCGGTTTCCCTGGCCTGCGGGCTTGGCCGCAACGACGCGGAAACCCTTGCCACCCTGCGCACGGCAGCCAACCTCTCGCATGTGGGCATGATCCAGTTGCCCAAGGATCTGCTCACCAAGACAGGCGCGCTCTCGGCACAGGAACGGGCATTGCTGCAACAGCATGTGGAATTTGCCCGCGAGGCACTGGCAGACATTGATTTTGGCCTGCCTGTGCTGGAGGCCATCACCCAGATGTACGAACGCCTGGACGGCAGCGGCTACCCCTTGGCCCTCAACGATGGGAGCATCTGCCTGAACGCCCGTATTCTGGCGGTTGCCAATACCTTCTGCGCACTTATGCGGCCACGCTCCTACCGTGAGGCGCACAGTACGGAAGATGCCCTGAATATCCTGTCTGAAACTCCGCCCAAGTATGACGCCTCGGTTGTTGGTTCTTTGCGGGCTTTTTTGGAAACAGAGCAAGGTATGGTTTTTCTGGAGAATTTGCTTGGCGATCCTCAGACAAACAGCGCCTAATTGGTACAGGGGTTAACAATGCGCATTCTTTTTTTGAATTCTGTTTTTCCTGGCCGCTTCCGTTCCCTTGCCCAGGCCTTTGGCGCATCCCAGAACAATACCGTGCTGTTTCTTGCAGAGACCGGGCAAAAACTTGCCATTCCCGGTGTGCGACGGCTGCGTTTGGCGCCCCCCGCGCCCTATGAAAGCGATGACCCGGCAGAAAAGGAAATCGTGACGCGCCTGCGGCGTGGCGCGCGGGCGGGCAATGCCCTGCTTTCGCTGCGGAGAAACGGTTTTGTCCCAGATATTATCTGTGCTGCGGCAAGCATGGGCGGCAGTTTTTACGTGCGCGACATCTTCCCCAAGGCTTTTTATGTGGCTCAGGGCGACTGGTTTTACAACAACGGCGAGAGCCACTGCTTTTTTACGCGTGGCAACCCCCGCCCCCCGGCGGATTTTGCCCCCTTGCGGGTGTGCAATCTGTGGGAATACAACGCGCTGGGCGAATGCCAGCTTGCCGTCACCTCCTCCCTCTGGCAGCGCGCCCAGTATCCCCCCGCGCTGCAACGCGACATAAAGGTTGTGCCCAGCGGCATCAATACACGCTTTTTTATGCCCAACGAGGAAAAAAAGGATGGCGATGCCGCAGGCGATGGCGTGGCTGATTCCTGGGGATGCGCAAGCAATGAGCTGGTGACCTTCTGCGGCCCCATGCACGACCCGGCGCGCGGGTTTGACCAATTCCGCAAGTGTCTGCCGCGCTTGCTCGAATTGCGCCCAAACTGCCTGGTGGTGCTGGCCTGGCTTGATATTGCCCAGACTGGGCGCAAGCCGGGCAACGGCGCAGATACGCCAGCCGAATGCACCGAGACAGGCAAGGCCATGCGCCGCGCGGTGGATATTCTGGGCATTGATCAGAGCTTCCGGGCGCGCGTGCACCTGCTTGGCGCGCGTTCGCTCAAGGAATACCGGGCCATGCTGCAACATTCCACCGCGCATGTGTATCTGGCCGCGCCGCATGTGTTTTCCACCGGCTTGCTTGAGGCTATGGCCTGCGGCTCACTGGTTGTGGCATCGGACACGCCGCCTGTGCGCGAAGTGGTGCAGGACGGCGTAAACGGCTTTTTGTGCGATTTCTGGGATCATGAAAACATGGCGCAAAAACTGGCCGATGTGCTGGCGCGGGCTCCGCAGCTGGGGCATGTGCGGCGTAATGCGCGGCAAACTGTGCTGCGTTCGTATGATGCGGATGTGCAGACGCGCAGATTTATGGATCTTATCAGCGCAAGCATGAAGGACAGGGCAGAAGGCTGACATCACGCCATGACATCAGGCCTGGCATCAGGTTTTGATATCAGGGCAGCCGGGGCGGCCTTGCTGCATCGGGCAGTATGGTGTGCACGTCTGATAAACAGCGGCTCTGCTTACAAGCCCTGCATGGCGAGCCTTGCTTCAAATTCGTGCGAAGGCTCCGGTTTGGCGTAAAAAAAGCCCTGCGCCGTGTAGCAGCCCAGCTTCATGATAATGGCAGACTGTTCTGCTGTTTCCACTCCTTCGCTGATGACATTCATGCCAAGATCCGAAGCCAGGCGAATGATATTGCCAAGCACGATCTGCGCCCGGTGCCCCGGCAGGTCGCGCTGGATGAAGCTGCGGTCTATCTTGAGGCAGTCCGCATCAAGCATCTGCACAATACCAAGGGAGGAATAGCCTGCGCCAAAATCGTCAATGGCCGTTTTGAAGCCCATTTCCTTCAGTTGAACAATCTGTAGCCAGACAGCTTCAGGGTTGTTCATGATGGCGCTTTCGGTGATTTCCACTTCCAGCAGGTGGCGCGGCACGGAATAGCGGTCGGCAATATCCGCAAGCCGCTGGGTAAAGTGGGGGCGGTCAAAATGCAGCCGCGAAAAATTGCAGGAAACCGTATGCGGCGGAAGGTTGCGTGTCTTCCAGCTGCGCAGGTTGCGGCAGACCTGCTCAAATACAAAGAAATCAATGGACGTCACAAGGCCGTTGCGTTCAAACATGGGGATAAAACTGCCCGGCAGCAGCATTCCCCGTGAGGGATGATTCCACCGCACCAGCGCCTCGCTGCCGGTAATGGCCCCCGTGCGCATGTCTACCTTGGCCTGATACCACACCTGCATTTCGCCGTTGGTCAGGGCGTCTTCCAGCTTGCCGTTCAGTTCATGGCTCAGCAGAGCCTCCTGCCGCATGTGCTCGTTGTAGAGCACCATGGGAATGCCGGACGAGCGCTTGGCTTCCAGCCGTGCATAGTTGGCCAGATCCAGCATCAGCTGCATGTCCCTTTCCTGCTCCCTGGGTACGCGGTAGGCTCCGTAGACGGTACGCACCGTGTAGGGCAGCGCCTGACTTCGCCGCCACTCGTCCAGTTCCCTGTCCATTTCGCGGACTCTGCCCGAAAGCTGCTCCCAGGTATCAAACCGCAAGAGCAGAACAAAGAGGTCAGAGGATATTCTGGCGCAGCACTCTTCTGGCAGGACGTTGCGCTGCAAAATTGCCGCATAGGCCTGCAACAGGCTGTCGCCCATGCCAAAACCGAATTGGTCGTTGATTGTCTTGAACTGGCAGATATCACCGGAAAGCAGCATGTAGTCAGAGGTGACCTGGGTGGTTATGAGGCTGTCGCAGAGCACCTTGAATTTTTCCATGTTGGGCAGGCCGGTCAGATCATCCTTGTTCATCTGGGCTTCCATGCGACAGATGCGGCTGCATTTGCAGCCCAGGCAGTAGAGCAGAAAAATGATGACGCCCAGAAAAAAGGCGATGAGGCCGCCAACAACCTTGAAGGGACGCTTCTGAATTGAGCAGTTTATGCTCCGGTCAATGCGAGCTGCAAAGGAGTGCTCTTCTTCCGGCGGGTATAGCGGCAAGCCTGCCTGATCGTTGAATGGAGATGCCGGGGCGGCGGGCCTGGTCTGCGTGGTTGTGGCATCAGCGGCAGTCTGCGTTGGCGTCAGAGCCGCAAAAAGGCAGCAGAGCAGAAGCATCAGCAGGGAAAGGCGGAGGCGAAGTGTCTTCATGTGACGGTTTCCCCGGTCTTCCTGGCGTGGGAGCGCTGCCAAAGGTTGTGAATGTCTCCATGGTGGTACGGCTCCGGTCATGAACAAACCGGAACCAAGAGCGACCTTTGCATCCTGCGTCAAAGGAAGCCAACGTATTCAATATAGGGTGCTGCTCGGGAAAAAGTCAAACGCTGCCCGGAAGGGCGGAGTTGTCGCCAAGGCGGTGCCTGAGGCTTCGGGAGACGGAGGACGCTCTGCGCGTTTTGCCCCCCGGCTGGCAACCTGGGCGCAATAAGGGGCACAGGCATGGGCCGGGGGGCAGGGAAGTTGACGTACTACAGGCAGGCGGCTACCGCCGCCACAAGGCGGTCAATGGGTTCTTCGCGCGCGCCTTCGCCCATGACGCCAACGCGCAGCACCTTGCCAGCAAGCGCGCCAAGGCCGCCGGCCACTTCAATTTTGTGCTCCTTGCGCAGGCTGGCGCGCAGGGCATTGGCGTCCACGCCTTCGGGCGGCACAAACAGGTTGACCTGGGGCGCGGCCCCCTCGGTCACATAGGGCTTGAAGCCAAGCTTGCCCATGCCCTGCTTGAGCCTTTCGTGCATGGTCTGATGCCGCGCAAACGAAGCCTCAAGGCCTTCGGCCAGCAGGTTGTCCAGGGCCTGATGCAGTCCATAGTACATATTGATGGGTGCGGTATGATGATAGGTACGGGGTGTGCCTTCCCAGTATTTGCGGATAAGCGGCACATCCAGATACCAGTTGGGTATCTTGGTTTTGCGGCGCGCCATGGCCTCCATGGCTGCCTCGGAAAACGAGGCGGGCGCGAGACCGGGAGGGGTGGAAAGGCATTTTTGCGAACCGCTGTAAAAAGCGTCGATGCCCCATTCGTCCACGCGCACATCCACGCCGCCCAGCCCGGCCACGCTGTCCACCAGAAAGAGCGTGTCGCTGTTTTTGACCCGCGCGCCGAGTTCAGCCACAGGATTATTCACGCCGGTGGATGTTTCGGCATGCACCACGGCAAGAATCTTGTAATTTTTCTGCGTCAGCTGTTTTTTCACCGCGTCCACAGAGATGGGCGCGCCCCATGGGCATTCCACAGTGTCTACCAGCGCGCCAAGACGCGAGGCCACTTCAACCATACGAGAGCAGAACAGGCCGTTGTTGACGATAAGCACGTTGTCGCCGTGTTCCACCAGGTTGACAAAGCAGGCTTCCATGCCTGCGGAGCCCGTGCCCGAGATGGGAAACGTCACGGCATTGCGTGTTTTGCACACAGCGCGAAGCTGCTCCTGCAGGGCGTCCATAACCTTGATGCAGTCAGGGTCGAGATGCCCGAGAGTGGGCAGGCTCATGGCCTCAAGCACGTTGGCCGCAACCGGGCTGGGGCCGGGGGCCATCAGAAGCACATGGTCCAGTGTTCCGAAAACCGTGGTCATGACAATCTCCTGGTTTGTGTGGGGGCCTGCGCTGGCAGGCCCATGCCGGGCGCTTGCTGCGACGGCGGATAGAGAACGCTACCACGCATGGAAATGTTTCGGAACCGTCTTGAGGGGGGCTTGCCCGATACTGGACTGACAGAAGTACCAACAGGATAAAAACGCATTGTCTTCATCGCCTGCATTGGCTACCTTTGAGAAAAATTCCGCCAGGATGTAAGAATTGGTCGGAACGTGATCGGTTTTCAGCGAACATTCAAAAGGAGCGAATGACAGATGAAACGAATCAGCATTCTCTTTTTTGCTGCCGTCTTTTTGGCGGGCTCGGCATTTTCGGCTTTTGCCGCCGAAAAACTGGTGGTCTACACCTCCATGAAGGAATCTATTATTGGTTCGCTCAAAGAGGCTTTTGTTAAAAAATATCCTGATATCGCTATGGACTATCAGTCCGCTGGCGCTGGCAAGCTCATGGCGAAAATCGCCACCGAGCGCCAGTCGGGCAAGATCATGGCCGACATTATCTGGACAAGCGAAGTGCCTGACTTCTTTAACATGAAGTCCGAGGGCATTCTGGAAAAATACGAATCCCCCGAGCTGAAGAACGTCATCAATCCTTTCCCGGATTTTGACGGATCGTTCACGGCAATCCGCCTGGGCACGCTTGGCATCGCCTTCAACAAGCGCCACGTGAAGGAAGCTCCCGCCCAGTGGAGCGACATGATGAAGCCCGAGTTCAAAAAGGCCTTTGGCATTGCCAACCCGGCGCTTTCCGGCACCTCCTACATGAGCATTCAGCTGCTGGTGGACAAGTTTGGCTGGGAATACATAGAAAATGTTCATAAAAACGGCGCGCGCATGGGCAAGGGCTCCGGCCAGGTCATTGACGACACTGCTTCCGGCGACCTTCTGGCCTGCATCGGCGTGGACTATATTGTAAACGACAAAATCAAGAAGGGCGCAGACCTTGCCCTGGTCTATCCGCCTGAAATGCTGGTGATCCCCAGCCCCGCAGCCATATTCAAGGGCACCCCCAACCTGGAAGCGGCCAAGAAGTTTGTGGACTTTCTGCTTTCAGAAGAAGGGCAGAAAATTCTGGCCGATCAGGGAACCCTGCCTGTGCGCAAGGGTATTGTGCCTCCGGCGGAATTTGGCCTGCCCACCAGTGAAAAGGCCTTTGAACGCGGCATAAAAATTGATTACCAGCATATTTTGAGCGAAAAAGAAGCCACTGTTAAGAAATTTACAGACATTATGATGTCGAAATAGCGGCGGAAACGTTACAATTTCGCGTCCTGCTCCCGCGCGGTTACGCCGCGCGGGAGGTCTGAATCAGCCACGGGCGAGCTTGCCGGAGAGAAACCGACAGGCGCTGCCCGACAGCGCACAGCGCAAGCGGGAATTTTCATGGCAGAAATACTTCTTGAAAACATATCAAAATCCTTTGGCGACCACCCGGTTCTTAAGGATTTATCTCTTGCGGTGCGGGACGGCGAATGCTTCACCCTCATCGGGCCTTCCGGCTGCGGCAAAACTGTGCTGCTGCGCATCATGGCAGGCTTTGAAACGCTGGATGCCGGGCGCATGAGCATTGGCGGCGAAGTGGTGGCTGATGCCGAGAGCGGCACGGCCCTGCCGCCCGAGCAGCGCAGCCTTGGCGTGGTGTTTCAGGATTATGCCGTGTGGCCGCACATGACGGTGCGCCAGAACGTGGGCTATCCCCTCAAGATTGCCCGGCGTGATGCCGCAGAGGCTGCGGCCCTGGTGCAAAAGAGCATTGACGATGTGAACCTCACCGGCATGGAAGATCGCCTTCCCTCCCAGCTTTCGGGCGGGCAGCAGCAGCGGGTGGCCCTGGCCCGCGCCTTGGTGGCCCAGCCCAGCCTCTTGCTGCTGGACGAGCCGCTGAACAACCTTGATGCCAACCTGCGGGAAGAAATGCGCTTTGAAATCAAGGCGCTGCAAAAAAATCTGGGCGTGACCATCCTGTATGTCACCCATGATCAGGAAATCGCGCTGGCCATCTCTGACCGCATGGCCCTGCTGGACGAGCAGGGGGCCATCCGCCAGATAGGCACGCCGGAAGAGCTCTTTGCCACCCCGGCAGATGAATTTGTTTTCTCCTTTCTGGGCATGAGCAATTTTTTGCGGGCAACCGTGGACGGCGGGGTCGCGACCATTGACGGGCATGTTTTTCCCCTTGCGCCGCAGGCTGGCCTTGCTGGCGAGGTACGGGTGGGATTTCGTCCGTCAGACGTGCAACTGGGCCGTCAGGGCCAGGGTTTGCGGGCAACGGTGCGCCGTGCCAGCTTTTTGGGCGCGTTTACCGATTATCAGCTTGACGTGTGCGGCCAGCAGGTGCGCACGGCGGTGGACACCCACGAGGCCCTGGCACGCGACCTCTTGCTGCACGATGGGGACGAATGCGTCATCAATCTTCGTGGGGCCCATTGGTTCAGCTAGGCTGGATTTTGCAGCAGCGCCGCGCAGCGTGCCGGACAATCGGCGGGCAGGATAGAGGGCGCAGGATTACTCCAAATTTGGCGGTCAGGTATGCAAGCAGTCAGACAACAGCGTTCGTGGGGCGTGGCAGAGGTGATTCTGCTTCTCTCCATTGCTATTCTGGTTATCGTGGTCGTGGTGCCGGTGGCGCTCATCTTTTTCAACGCCTTTTTTGTAAACGGGCAGTTCAACGCGGCGGATCTGGTAAAAACCCTCAGCGAGGGCGAAACCTATCAGGCCCTGATGAACTCGCTGTTTATCGCCAGCGGCGTAACCCTCTGCGCCACCACCGTAGGGACGTTCTTTGCCTGGCTGGTGACGCGCACGGACATTCCTTACAAGGGTTTTATGAAGAGCATGTTTCTTGTGCCCTTCATGCTGCCTTCGTTCATTGGCGCGCTGGCCTGGAAGATGCTGCTCTCGCCCCGCGCGGGCTACATCAACAGGCTCTGGCGCGATGTTACGGGTGCGGAAGACGCCCTGTTCAACATCTTTTCGTATGCGGGCATCATTTCCATTGAAACCATGTATCTTTTCCCCTTTGTGTTCATTCAGGTGTGCGGCGCTCTTGAGCGCATGGATCCCACCCTGGAGGAATCGGCCCGTATTTCGGGCGCGGGGCTGTTTACCATTACCCGCAAGATAACCCTGCCCCTGGTGCTGCCCAGCATCCTTTCGGGCGCGCTGCTCATCATGCTGTATTCCATGGCGCACTTTGGCACCGTGGCTGTGCTTGGCATCGAGGTGGGCATCTACAACATCCCCACGCTGATTTACGAACGCATTCATGAGAGCGCGGGCAGTTTTGCCTCCATCCGCACCGGCACTGTGCTGGCCTCGGTGCTGGTTGTTACGGCGGGCCTGATTATCTGGCTGCAACGCAAGGTGCTGGGTTCCGGCAAATACCAGATCATCGGGGGCAAGAGTTTCCGGCCCATGGAGCTCAAGCTGCGCGGTCTGCGCACGCCTCTGTTTGTATTCTGCCTGCTGTACATCGCCATCACCATTGTGCTGCCCACAGTGACCATCTTTCTTGTGGGCGGGCTCAAAACCTACGGCGTGCCCATCACCTGGGAGAATCTTTCGCTCGACAACTACAAGTACGTGCTTTTTGAGTGGGACCAGACCCAGCAGGCCATCAAGAACAGCATCGGCCTTGGGCTGGCTGCCGCCACCATCACCATGTTTGCGGGCGTCATGATTTCTTACGTCATTGTAAAGATGCAGGTGCGGGGCAAGGGTTTTCTGGAATTTCTGGGCATGCTGCCGTTTTCCGTGCCCGGTTCGGTCATTGCCCTTGGCGTGATACTGGCCTGGAGCGGACGCTTTGGCGTGAATCTTTACAACACCATCTGGATTATCCTTATCGCCTATATTGCGCGGTACATGGCATTTTCGCTCAAGGCCAACTCGGCGGCGCTGGAACAGGTGCACGATTCGCTGGTGGAGGCGGCCCGCGCCTGCGGCGCAAGCATGTGGCAGGCCCTGCGCGATGTTGTGCTGCCCTTGGTGCGGCCCGGCATGGTTGCGGCTTTCTTCCTGATCTTTTTGCCTGCGCTGCGAGAGCTGACGGTTTCGGTCATGCTGTACGGCACAACCAGCCGCACCATCGGCGTGGCCATCTACACCCTCAATGAAGACGGCGAAACCGTGACCTCGGCGGCTCTGGCCGGCATTGCCCTCATTCTTATCGTGACGGGGCAGAGCATTATCAACCATTTCGCCAAGTCCAGGCAGGCCTGATTATGTCCATTACACTCAGCAATGTTAGCAAGTATTTTGGCAAGGTTAAGGCTGTTTCTTCCTTGAATCTCGAGATAGGCGACGGCGAATGCTTCTCCATGCTCGGGCCGTCGGGCTGCGGCAAAACCACGACCCTGCGCATGGTGGCGGGCTTTGAGGATCTGGACGAGGGTGAAATCAGCGTGAATGGCAAGCTGCTTTCGTCCGGCGCCAAAAAATACTATCTGCCGCCTGAAAAACGAGATTTCGGCATGGTTTTTCAGGCCTTTGCCGTGTGGCCGCACATGAGCGTGTATGAAAACGTGGCTTTTCCGTTGCGCATCAAGAAGATAGGCTCGGCGGAGCTGCACAAGCGCACCACGGATGCATTGCGGCATACCAACCTGCTGGAAGTTGCGCAAAAAAGCCCTGCGGATCTTTCCGGCGGTGGCAAGCAGCGCGTGGCTCTTGCCCGGGCGCTGGCCATCAATCCTTCAGTCATGCTGCTGGACGAACCGCTTTCGAGCCTTGACCCGCATCTGCGGGAAGAAATGCGTTTTGAGATCAAGGAACTGCAAAAGATTTACGGCTTCTCCATCATGTATGTGACTCACGATCAGTCGGAGGCCATGGCGCTTTCTGACCGTATCCTGGTGATGAAGAACGGCGTGGTGCAGCAGGTGGCATCGCCCCTGGAGGTCTACACACGGCCCGCCAACCGTTTTGTGTTCAGCTTTATCGGGCTGTCCAACTTTACGGAAATGGCGGTAACGGCAAGCCATATGCAGCTTGACGGCGTGAGCGCCGACTTTCCGGCGGGGTGCGTGCCTGATGCCGCCATTGTTCAGGCCGGGCGTGGCGTGGTTGCCAGCCGCCCCAACGAAATTGATTTTGTGGATGAAGGCGGCGTACCCGGCATTGTGGAAAGGCGTACCTTTTTGGGCGAACAGCTCGACTATCAGGTGCGTGTGGGCGAGCAGAGCGTGCGGGTGCAGAAGGGGCGGTACGCCCGAGGCCCGCAGGAAGGAGAAACCTGCCGCCTGCACTTTCTGAAACCCCTGTGGTTCCCCCTGGATGCTGCCATCTAGCAGTGTGATTTAGCAATACGCCTGATTATTTGCCGCTATTCACGGCCATGCGCTTTTGGGGAGATGCGCATGGCCGTTTTGCATTCTGGAAACGGTGGCAGGCAGGGAAAGTCCAGATTTGCATCTGCGGCGGCAGAGAAAAAGACGGTGAAAAATTTTTTAACCAGCATCCCTTTGACAGATTGTAAGCCAGCAGCGCGGAAATTTGGATGCGTTCTGCAAAAAATGACACTGTGACAGGTATGCGTCGGAAATTTTTTTTATATCTAGATTTTATTTAACCTGCTTAAATATAGATAGATATGCAATATTGAGCTGAAGTTGCTCTTTTTTGGTAAAAATTTTTGCACGATAGGGCTTGCAAAGTGTTTAGCCCTTCCATATATTCACACCGAAGCGGGAAACCGCTCCATAGGCGTTTGTAAGAAACCATAGTCCCAAGCGGGGCAAAAGAAAGGAAGGATAACCATGAAAAAGATCGCTACTCTTCTGTTGGCGGCCGGCCTTGTGTTCGGCGTTGCCACGGGCGCCAGCGCCATCGACTTCAAGGCCAAGGGCCAGTGGAT
>NZ_DASQOG010000189.1:0-6840 GCF_035644575.1 Desulfovibrio sp.
AGATCAATCTTCACGCCTTCAACCTGAGCAAGAAGCTCCTTGTTGATGCAGAAGGTGAATCCGCCCTGATCTTCGCTCATATCTTCATCCGTCGCGGCGTCCAGGGCAAGGGCCAGATGCGGCCCGCTGCACCCGCCGGGGGCGAGGTAAACGCGAATGGTGCTTTTTTCCTTACCTTCAAAAAAGGCCGCCAGTTCCTTCTGGGCGCTTTCGGTCAGTTCAAGCATGGTTCCTCCGGTGTTTTTCGATACGCTTGATATTATTATATGGTAGAGTAACGAAAAACAGGCTGGCCTGCTTCGTCCGGCCAGCGGGAAACCACCCCGCCTTACGCGTTGCTGCCGCAGCCGCTCGAGCAGCTGCTGCAACCACCGCTGTTGCCTTCAGAAGCGAAGGGCACTGCGGGTTCAACCGCAAAGCCCATGTAGGTTAAATCAATTTTTACACCCTGCACTTCTGACAGAAGGGCACTGTTGATGCAGAAGGTGTAGCCGGCCTGTTCCTCGGTTTGATCCTGGTCGTTAGGCTCATCCAGAGCCAGGGCAAGGCGCGGGCCGCCTCAGCCTGCGGTCATGTAGACCCGGATGGGATCCTTTTTCTTGCCGGTAAAGAACGAATCCAGTTCCTTACGGGCGCTGTCGGTCAATTCGATCATACGTCCTCCATGATTCGAGTGTTTTACTAACTAAGGTCATGCGTGGGGCTTGTCAATTACCGCAGGGCTTTTCTTTGAAGGCGAAAACGGCTAGAATGACGGGCATATCCACCCTTGGAGGAACCATGTCCACGACCCGGTTACTGGAAAAAGACGAAATGGCGCGGGTACTTGAACGCCTCGCCTCGCAGATACTTGAACGCCACGCTGCATGCCAGGATGTAATGCTGGTGGGCATCGAACGGCGCGGCGCAGACCTGGCCCGACGCATAGCTGCCCTGCTGCAAACGCGCCTTGACCGCGTCATGCCTCTCGGAACCCTGGACATCAATCTGTACCGCGACGACTGGACAAGCCTTGTGGGCAAGCCCAGCATCGGACAGTCGCGCATCACCGAAAGCGTGGACGAAAAGGTTATCATCCTGATTGACGATGTGCTCTACACCGGGCGCACCATCCGTGCCGCCCTCGAGGCTCTGCTCGACTATGGCCGCCCGCGTTGCGTGGAACTGCTGACCCTTATCGACCGTGGTCACCGCGAGCTGCCCATCCATGCGGATTATGTGGGCCGCGTCATCAATACCAGCAGGCAGGAACACGTGGACGTCATGCTTTCCGAACGCGACGGCGAAGACAGCGTGAACCTGACCACCGCATCGTAAAGCAGACCCGAAAAATTACCATTGCTGACGACACGGCCCTGCGAAATGCCCGGCCCAGAAAAGCGCATAGCCGGGGCTTTGACAGCCCCTGGACTGAGCACAGGAACAGAAATTCATTCACATCGCTGACGTGCCGCTCCCCATCGGGCTGCGGCAGCAGACACAGAGCAGAGGAAACCATGCCCAAGCGCAAAACCTGACGCACAGCAAAGAGCTTCACGTTGTGGAGCTTACGCGAACGGCGGCCCGGTTTGGGGCTGGCGCATGGCTTTCCTACCCTGCACCACTGACCCGACAAATCCTCCGTTCGCGCTGCCGTTTCATACATCGGCTTCGCCACGGGCCTGTGGCCCAAAAAGGAGGATTTCATGAAACCAGGCTTCAACTTTTTCTCCACCACAACAGGCATCATTGCCACCGGGCTTGTGTTCGGCGTGCTTGCCGTGTTGCTCCAGCAAATGGGCAATCCCGGCAACATGGGCATCTGCGTGGTCTGCTTTAACCGCGATATCGCTGGCGCGCTGGGCTTTCACCGCGCTGCCGTCGTGCAATATCTGCGGCCAGAAATCATGGGCATGGTGCTTGGCGCATTTGGCGCTGCGCTGGCTTTTGGCGAATACAAGCCGCGCGGCGGCTCGGCTCCCATCACCCGCTTTTTGCTTGGGGGCATAGCGGGTATTGGCGCGCTGGTCTTTCTGGGCTGCCCCTGGCGCGTTATTCTGCGCCTTGCGGGCGGCGACGCCTTTGCACTCTTTGGCCTTGCGGGCCTGATCTGCGGCGTGGGCATTGGCACCATATTTTTCCGCATGGGCTTTTCGCTTGGCCGCAGTCAGGGCCAGAGCAAAATTTCCGGTCTGGTGCTGCCCGGTATCATGCTTTCCTTCGTGGCCCTGTATCTGCTCAATCCGCAGGTGGCGGAGCAGCCGCAGAGCGGCGTGCTCTTCTACTCCGTCAAAGGCCCCGGCGCGCAGCATGCACCATTTATACTCTCCATCGGCGTGGGGCTGATCGTGGGCTTTCTGGCCCAGCGCAGCCGCTTCTGCACCATGGGCGCGCTACGCGACGTGATGCTGTTCAGGCAATGGCATCTGGCACTGGGCTTTCTGGCCATGCTGGGCGCGGCCCTTGTTCTGAACCTGTATTTCGGCGCATTCAAGCCCGGCTTTGAAAACCAGCCAATCGCCCAGCCCGACAACCTCTGGAACTTCCTCGGCATGGCTACTGCCGGTCTGGCCTTTGCCCTTGCGGGCGGCTGCCCTGGCCGTCAGCTCTTCATGGCTGGCGAAGGCGACAACGATGCCGCCGTATTTGCCGTTGGGCTGATCGTTGGCACCGCAGTTGCCCATAACTTCGGTTTGGCCTCCAGCCCCGCAGGGGTCGGCCCTCACGGCATGGCAGCTACCCTTGCCGGTCTTGCCATCTGCCTGTGCATCGGATTCTTCAACTGCAAGAGAGGCGCGTAATGTCTACCACCATTGACACCCGGGGGCTTTCCTGCCCGCAGCCCGTGCTCATGTTTCTTACCGCTGCCAAGGCCGATGAACAGGGGCCTTTCAGCGTATTGGTGGATAACGACGCCAGCCTTGAAAATGTCAGCCGCGCTGCCCGCAACCGGGGATTTGCCGTGAGCACCACTGAAGAAGGCGAAGGCATAACGCGCATAGACATACGCAAGGATTAACGGTCAGCTTGGGGGACTGGCGGCGCGGGCGAGCAAAACGCCCGTGCCGCCGTTGCCGCCCTGATCAGCCAATGATGGCTGCAAGCTGCAATTCCCCAGCTCTCGGCATGAGTGCTGCAACATATCCTGCGAGCCAGAATTTTCGGGAGAAATCATGACGCAGAACAGTTCTCAGACCAGCCTGCTGCAGGGCTTTGCGCAAAAACTGCGCGGCCTGTTTTCTCCCGGCGGCAAAGGTTCGGATATGGATTCTCGCGGCGGCAAGCGCGGCTGCAATGACCGGGGCCTGCTGGTTTTTGACCACACAGGCGAGGTCATCCGCGCCGAACGCCTACTGCGCAAGGCCGGACTGGATGTGGAAGTCAAGGGGCCGCCGCCGGAACTGCGCACAGGTTGCGACATGGTGGTTGTTTTTGAACTGGTGAGTCAGGCGCGCGTTCTGGATGTTCTGGAGCGGGAAGGCCTTGCCCCCAGTCAGGTAGTCAGCGCCCACGATGTGCTGCTGGAGCCAGTGTCCCTGTTTCAGATCAAATATCTGGATAACCGCTGGCTGATGGTGCGCGCCGCCAACATGAAAATTACCCTTGATGCTGCTGACGGACGCATTGTGAATATTTCAGGCGGCGGCTGCCCCGATGTGCCGTGGGTGGCGCATCGGCTGTGCGGCCTGCGCCTTGATGAAGCCCCGGAACCCCTGTCCCTGGGGCAGACCCTCTGCTGCTACAGCCTGCAAAAGGCCTTTGAAGAACTGCGGAGGCAAGTCGCATGTGGTGCATAGCAGGGACCTTGCCCGACCCGGCTTTCGCCCTCTGCCCTGCTGGCCTTGAGGGCGAAAGCACGGTTGCAGGCGGCCTGCTCCACTTGCCCGATGGTCAGGCCGTGCCCGTACAGCGGGGCACCGCGGCCCTTGCCGCCACCGCCATTCTTGCCTGCCGGGAGCTGGGCATTGCGCCGCCGCGTCTGCTGCTGGCGGGCGACTCTGGTTCCGGCGCGGGCAGCCGCGCCATTTACGCATGGCTGGAACAGAATCTGGCAGGCATTGCCCCAGCGGGGCTGACCTTTCACTATCTTTTCCCTGATCAGGATTGGCACAACCGGGTGCTCATGGCCTCTCAGGCCCTTGCCGTGCCGCCAATAATGGTGGCGGATGCGGGCTTTATGTATGTGGCGAAAATGAGCGGTTATGCCGATGCCTACGACCTTTTTACGCCGGATCTGGGCGAGCTGGCCTTTCTGGCAGATGAAAAAGCCCCACACCCCTTTTATACGCGGGGTTTTCTTCTGGCTCGCGAGGATGACGTGCCGCCGCTTTTGCAACGCGCTCTTGAGCACGGCAACTGCCCGAAAAATTTGATTATCAAGGGATCAAAGGACTACATTGTCGTGGATGGCCGCGTGGTCGCCACAGTGGACGCGCCTTCGGTTCCGGCCATGGAATGCATTGGCGGCACAGGCGATCTGGTGACCGGGCTTGCAACGGCTTTTTTGTGCGGCGGCGCTGCAATGGGCGAGGCCTGCACGGCGGCGGCCCGCATGGCGCGTCTGCTGGCGCAGCTCTGCACGCCCAACCCCGGCACCCAGATTGGCGAACTGATTGAAATGCTGCCAAAAGCCATGCACGGTGCGCGCTCCGTGTGGCCGAACACTTTTTCCGCATTATCCGTCTAGCCCGCGCCGCAAGGCGCGGACATGCCCCGCGCAATCAGATTCATGCAGACGGGTGCAACACCCCTACCCGCTGAATCAGCAGGCCCTGCAAGCCCGTTTACAAAAAAAGCGGCCCTCCGTAAGCACGGAAGGCCGCTTTTTTAATGAAGCATACTGTAATAACGATATGCGCTTAGCGCGCTACTCATGATGCGCGGCCTTTTGCCGCCGGGCGCGCAAACGCAAGGCAACGCGCCACAGCCAGCCAGCTGCCAGCCCCACGGCAATGCCAAAAAAATCAAACAGTGTTTGCGCGGCCATGTGCGGGCGGTCAAAACCCCAGGCAGCGGCTTTATTCCACGAGGGATGATAAAGCGCCCAGGCAATGGACGCCATCAAGGCCAGCACGCCCAACGCACCGAACAGCCAGTAGCCGGGGATGGGTTCTTCCCAGAAAAAGGACGAACGGTAAAAACGCCGCCGGGCCATGCACACGGTCAGCAGCACGATGCTGACCATGGATGCGGTGATCCATGAAAAACCATTGAGCAAGGCTCCCGCAATCCCCAGACAGAGACACAGCACCGCCAACTGGAACCCGCGCGACTGCCGCCGCTCAAGCCCGTATGAAACAAAGAGCAGCATGGCGCCCGAAATAGCCGTAAGAAAATGCCCCACAGCCAGCGCCTCGTAAGGAATCATGCTGCGCAAGGCGTGCAGCATGTGCTTGCCGGGCGGCAACATGGCGCAGACAAGCAGAATCACGCCCGCCGCAAAAACCATATAGGCAGAAATGGAGTGCGAGAGTACGGAAAGCCAGCGGCCAGTTTCGCGCAGCATGTCGCTGCGCTGGCGCACCTCATAAACAGCCAGCAGCAATGCGGCTGCCAGCAGCGGAATGATAAAGTAAATGATGCGAAACAGCAGCACCGCCGCAAATACGGCCTGCGCCTGCGTTGTATGGGTAAGGTGCAGAATGACAAGCTCAAAAACACCAACCCCGCCGGGGATGTGCGTAAGCACCACAGCCACCTGGGCCATCAGGTAGCTAGGCAGAAAATCAAGAAATGATATGCCCATGTTGCCGGGCAGCAGCACGTACATGCAGCCCGCTGCGGCGATAATGTCCACCCCGGCCACAAGGGCCTGGGCAAAGGCGATATGCGGCGGCGGGAAAACAAATTCCTTGCCAAACAGGTGTACGGGCTTGCGCACGGTACAGCACAAAATCAGGTAGGAGCAGGCAATAAGCAGCAGCACCACGCCCAGAATACGCACGTCTGTCATGGGCATTTTTGCCAGCAGATCATCAGGAATGGCAGGCGGGCTTATGATAAAAATCAGCCCGCACAACCCGAGAGCGCCCACCCAGAATGTGACCGCCAGCATCAGCACCAGACGCACAATCTCTGCCAGCGAAAAACCCCAGGCCGAATAAAACCGGTAACGCACGCTGGTGCCGCCCAGCAGCGCGCCAAAGTTGTAGCTGACAGCCTGCCCCACAAATGAAACAAGCCCCACGCGGGGCAAAGGCAGGGTTTTGTGAATGGCCTTGAGCGCCAGCCAGTCGTAGCCCACAAGAATAATGTAATTGACCACCATCAGCAGCAACGAGCAGAGAATCCGCCCGTGCGATATCTGGCTTATGCTTTCGCGAATCTGGGCTATACTGTAACTTTTAAGCTTATGGTACAAAAGGTACACGGCCAGAAAAAACACAGCCGTGACAAGCACTGACCCAAGATAACGCAAATATTTTTTCATAGTCTGCCGTTGTTCATACAGTTGTTATTTGCCGCTCAAACCAGGCGTTTCACGCGGCTCTGCCATGCTGGCGCAAGCGCCTGCCGCGTTGGGCGCAACTCCAACATATACGCTGGCTCACTGCCGCGCAAGCCTGAACCTCATGTCGATTACATGACATTATGCAGAGGCAGGGCAGGTCTTCCCCAGCCAGCGCGCTTCGGGGCTTGACCGTTTTGCGCCCAGTAGGTAGGGTGTACTTGCTGTTACGGATCATCCCCCGGTTGACACAGCCGGGTTTAGCGCACTGTCACTGCGGCCCGTGCAGCCTTTTTTTCGGAAAATACCCCCCATTGCTTGCTCCGCTGCCTGGGCAGCGGCGCTTTTTTTTCGTTTGTGAGGTCAGATTATGGCAACCATGACAAGCATCCCCATTTCCGTGCAAGGCTACA
>NZ_DASQOG010000190.1:0-10545 GCF_035644575.1 Desulfovibrio sp.
GCGGGGTGATTTGCCGGGGCCTCCTGCATGTACATGCGTCGTGCCACTCCAAGATAATACCATGCGGAAATGGTGCTGCTGATCACAGCCACAAGCACCGTTACCGTATACCCTGCCGAAAAGGCTTCTTTAAAGAGCATGAATTTGCCCATAAAGCCCGCAGTCGGCGGAATGCCCGTCAGGGAAAAAAGAAAAACCAGCATGGCCGCAGCAAGGGCGGGATGTCGTGCGGCAAGGCCCGAGTAATCATCCAGGTCTTCACCCGCATCAGCCAGAGGATTATTTCCCTGTTTTTTCCCGTACACGGCAAGGTAGCCCATGATGGCAAAGGCACCCATGTTCATGCACAGGTAAATGGTCAAATACGCCGCCGTGGCGCGCAGGCCGTCGGCTGTGCACGCGGCAAGCCCCAAGAGGGCATAACCCGCGTGAGCTATGGCAGAGTACGCCAGCATGCGTTTAAGGCTTGTCTGCATTACGGCAGCGATATTGCCCAGAAGCATTGTCAATGCGGCCATCAAGGCCAACGCCCCGCTCCACTGAGCGCCCAGTTGCGGCAAGGCCATGACCAGTACGCGCGCAAGCACGGCGAAACTGGCCGTTTTGGCCGCCACAGACATAAAGGCGGTCACGGTTGTGGGCGCGCCTTCGTACACATCAGGCACCCACACGTGGAAGGGCGCGGCAGCTACCTTGAACCCCATGCCTGCCAGCATGAGCGCCAAAGCAACTACCAGGGCGGGCATGGTCTGCCCGGTTGCGGCAACAGGCAGTGCCGCAGCGATCTGCGCAAGCTCTGTATGCCCGGTAAGCCCGTACAGCAGGGACATGCCAAAAAGCAAAAGAGCCGAAGCAAAACTGCCCATCAAAAAATATTTGATAGCCGATTCGCTGCTGCGCGGATCGCCAGTGCGCAGGGCAACCATCGCGTAAATGGGCAGGGCCATGAGCTCAAGCCCCAGATAGAGCACAATGAGATCGCCAGCCGAAGCCATCACGCACATGCCCAGTGTTGAACATACTGCAAGGCAGTAATATTCGCCCTGACGCATTTGGGCATGTGAAAAAAAACTTTCGCTCATTAACGCCGTAAAAGCAAGTGCTACTACGCAAATGGCTTTAAAGAGCGCTCCAAAGCCGTCAGCGCGGAACATTCCGTCAAAAGAAACACTCCCGCCGCCCGCAGAAACTGCTACAATTGCTGCAAAAGCCGTTATTGCACCAACGACTGTCAGCCATTGCAGAAAAGCCCGCGCCCTTGGAAAAAACATGTCGGCGCACAGCAGGCCGATGGCCGTGACCAAGAGCGTCAGCTCCGGCAGCAGGGCCGGAAGTTCTTTCAGCAATGGCAGGGCCGAAAGAGGCGCTACGGATATGGCTGTCATGATAGCTCCTATGGTGTTGCCCTTGTGCCTCAAGGCACGTTGTCCGCCATCTGTATGGGCCATGCATGGCCTGTGGCGGGGGCGCAAACATTTATTGCCTGTGCGCGGGGGCCGGAACAGCGTTGTGCCGGCCTGCCCGCGATGTCGTCTAGACCAGATTACCTTTGAAATGCTTCACATTTCAAAGGTGTCATTCTGCCGAAAAATGCGATTTTCGGCAGAATCCACGCCACGTTGTGGCGCGCTGCACTCTCGTGCAGCGGTAGAGCATTTAACCTTTTCAAAGTTGAAATGCTCTAGTTTGCGGCAAAAACCGCAAAGGCCTGCTGGGTATCTGCCACCAGATGTTCCACGGTTGCGTGCATGTATTCCAGCAACACGTTGGGAAAGATGCCGATGCCCACAATAAGCAGGCTCATGGTCAGCAAAATGGCTATCTCGCGCCCATCAAGCTTTTCCCCAACCAGACCGCGCACGGTTTCAGACACCTGACGGAAAAACACGCGCTGATACAGCCAGAGCATGTACCAAGCGCCCAGTATCAGGCCGGAAGACGCCACCACCGCAGCCCAGGGCGCGCGTTCAAAACCGCCGAGCAGGATCAGGAATTCGCCCACAAAACCGTTGGTGCCGGGCAAACCCACCGCCGCCAGGGTAAAGACCATAAAAAAGGCCGCCAGCACTGGCATGACCGAGGCCAGCCCGCCGTAGACCTTGATCTCGCGCGTATGGGTGCGGTCATAGAGCATGCCTACGCCCAGAAAGAGCGCGCCCGTCACTATGCCGTGGTTGATCATCTGTAAAATGGAACCTTCCACGCCCTTTTGGGTCAGCGCAAAAAGCCCCAGAGTCACAAAACCCATATGGCTGACGGAACTGTAGGCGATGAGCCGCTTGACGTCCGTCTGCGCAAGGCAGACCAGCGCGCCGTACACGATGGCGATGACGGAAAGCACCAGCATGGGCTTGAGCAGCACCCATGCGGCATAGGGAAACAAAGGCAGCGAGAAGCGCAAAAAGCCGTATGCGCCCATCTTGATCAACACGCCGGCCAGAATGACCGAGGCCGCCGTGGGCGCTTCGGTATGCGCGTCTGGCAGCCAGGTGTGCACGGGCCACATGGGCACCTTGACCGCAAAGGCGGCAAAAAAGGCCCAGAACAGCAACAGTTGCAGCCGGGGATCAAAGTCGTTGCGCGCCAGCGCCGTGATGTCGAAGGTATGCCCCCCCTTGAGGTACAGCAGGATGATGCCCAGCAGCATCAGCAAACTGCCCAAAAGGGTGTACAGAAAGAACTTAATTGTGGCGTAAATGCGGCGCGGCCCGCCCCACACGCCAATAAGCAGGAACATGGGAATGAGCATGGCTTCCCAGAAAATATAAAACAGCATGAGGTCTGTGGCGCAAAACACGCCCACCATTGCGCTTTCAAGCAGCAGCAGGCTGATGAAAAACTCCTTGGCCTTGACCTTGATGCTTTTGTACGACACCGCAACGCCCATCAGGGTTATGAGGGCCGTCAGGGGCAGAAACAGCACGCTTATGCCGTCCACGCCCAGAGCGTAATTGATGTTCAGGCTCTCAATCCACGCGCAGTTTTCCACCAGTTGCATCTGCCACAGGCTTTTATCAAAGCGGCCCAGGGCCACAAAGCTCAGGCACAGCTCAATCAGGCAGACGGCAAGCGCGCCCAGCTTGATGGTTTCTTCGTTGCGGCGCGCAACAGCCAGCAGGGAAAGCCCACCCGCCAGAGGCACAAAGATGAGCAAGGAAAGAACAGGTACAGACATGCGATCTCCCCGCCGTTGTTAGGAAAAAAAGCCCAGTTGCAATACCAGCAAAAGCGCTGCTGCGCCCCCGGCCAGCCATGTCAGATAATGCGCCACCTGCCCGTCCTGAAGCCTGCGCAGGCTTGAGGACAATCTGCCGATGGCGCGCGGCACGCCGTTGACCACGCCTTCAATACCGCGCGTGTCCACCACGCCCAGCAGCAGGTTATCCGCCAGCCACAGCGTGGGCCGCACAAGGCAGGCCACATAGATTTCGTCCACCCAGTACTTGCGCGAAAACAATCGGTACAGACCGCCAAAAGCCTCTGCCACCTTGCCGGGCAGTTCCGGGCTGCGGCAATACATGAGCCAGGCCAAGCCGATGCCCGCAAAACCAGCAGCTACGGAAACAGCCATCAGCCCAAGCTCCACCGCGCCGGAAACATGCACATGCGGGTGCCCCGTCACCGGGGCGAGAAACTCCGCCCAGTGGTTGGAGCCGCCCAGAACATGCGGAATGCCCAGCCAGCCGGAGGCCACAGCCCCCACGGCAAGCACCAGCAGAGGGACAGTGACCACTCGCGGCGATTCGTGCAGATGCTCGCGCTGGTGTTCCGTCCCCCGAAACTGGCCCGTGAACACGCTGAAATACAGGCGGAAGGAGTAAAAAGCCGTCATAAAGGCCACCAGCACGCCCACGCCCCAGGCCAGATAGCCCGTAAACGTCCCCGCGTTGAAGGCCATGAGCAGAATCTCGTCCTTGCTGAAAAAGCCAGCCAGCCCCGGCACACCGGCAATGGAGAGCGAGGCAAGCAAAAAGGTTGCGCTGGTAATGGGCATATACCTGCCAAGCCCGCCCATGGAGCGCATGTCCTGCTCGTGGTGCATGCCCAGAATCACCGAACCACAACCGAGGAAGAGCAAGGCCTTGAAAAAGGCATGGGTAAACAGGTGGAACACGCCAGCGCCGTAGGCACCCACGCCGCAGGCAATGAACATGTAGGCCAGCTGGCTGATGGTCGAATAGGCCACCACCCTCTTGATGTCGGTCTGCGTGAGCGCGATGGTGGCGGCAAAGAGCGTTGTGACCGCGCCCACTACCGTAATGACCGCCAAGGCCGTGGACGACAGCGCAAACAGGGCATTGCAGCGCGCCAGCATGAACACGCCCGCCGTCACCATTGTGGCCGCGTGGATAAGCGCGCTCACCGGGGTGGGGCCTTCCATTGCATCGGGCAGCCACACATGCAAAGGAAGCTGGGCCGACTTGCCCACCGCGCCGCAGAACAGCAGCAGACAGACGAGCGTAGGCGCGCTGACCGCATAACCGCACAGGGTAAAGGTCATGCCCTCAAGCACGGCGGCCTGGGGCAGCACATCCGCATAGTGCAGGCTTCCAAAAATGGTGAAGATGCAGAACAGCCCGAGCAAAAAGCCAAAGTCGCCGAACCTGTTGACGATAAAAGCTTTCTTGCCCGCATCCGAGGCGGAATCCTTTTCGTAATAAAAGCCGATGAGCAGGTAGGACGAAAGCCCCACAGCCTCCCAGCCAAAAAAGAGCTGCAAAAAATTGTTGCCCATGACCAGCATGAGCATGGAAAAAGAAAACAGGCCAAGATAGGCGAAAAAGCGGTAATAGCCCTTTTCACCCCGCATGTAGCCCACGGAATAAATGTGCACCAGGGTGCTGACGCTGGTAACCACCACCAGCATGACCGCCGTGAGCTGATCCACCAGAAAGCCAAAGGTCACGCGCAGGTTGCCGGAGGCTATCCAGGTATGCACATCGGCATTGACGATATTGCCCGCCAGCACATCGCGCAGGGCAAGCAAGGCGCAAACAAGGGAGACGCCAATGGCTGCAATGGGCAGCCAGTGGGCTCGCTCGCCCCATTGGCGGCCGCAGATCAGGGTGAGCACAAAGGCCAGCAAGGGGCACAGAGGAATAAGCAGCAAGTATATTGGCATGTTTACCCCCGCATCGTTGTTATGTCTTCATTGCGCACACTTTTGTGGCTGCGGAACAGACAGATGACAATGCCAAGCCCCACTGCTGCCTCGCAGGCGGCAACAGTAATGATGAAAATTGTAAAAGCCTGCCCGCGCAGCGCGTCCATGAAATAGCTCATGGCCACCAGATTAAGATTGACGCCGTTGAGCATCAGCTCAAGCGAGAGCAGCATCACAATAATGTTGCGGCGCGTCAGGAACCCGGCCACACCTATGCAAAAAAGCACTGTTGCCAGCGCCATGTACCAGGAAAGGGGAATCACGCCGCGCCTCCTTGGTCTTTGTTGCCGCTCGCGCAGGGGCAGGCCTTGTCTTGGGTCAGCGCCGGGGCGGGTGTGCACACGGGCTGCCTGCGCGCCAGGGTCAGGGCAGCTACCAGAGCCACCAAGAGCAGCACGCCCGCAATTTCCAGCGAAAGAAAATGGTTGGTGAACAGCTCGCGGCTCAAGGCCCTGGTGTGCGTGACCTCGCGCAGGGCTTCAAGGGGCCATTGGCCCTTGCCGCCCGGTACAAAGCCAGCCACGCCCCAGAGCATGCCGCCGCACAGGGCAGCAGCCAGCGTGTAGCCCACGATGGGCTTGGAGGTCAGGGCAGGCAGCCGCAACTCGCGTTGCAGGTTCACCAGAAAGAGCACAAAGAGGTACATGACCAGGATGGCCCCGGCATAGACGATGATCTGTATGGCTGCCAGAAATTCGGCCTGCAAGGTCAGGTAGACCGCCGCCATGTGGAAGAACAGCAGCAGCACCAGCAATACGCAGTGAATGGGATTGCGCAGGCTGATAGCCAGCACGCCGCACACGGTTATGACAAAGGCGCAGTATAGAAAAAATATTTCACCAAACACCGTTCCACCTCCGCAGTGGACTTGCGCTCTGTTCCAGGATGCCTCCGCAAGGAGGCCTGTCATCCACGCTCACCGCCCGTCCTGCCGTGCATGCCTTTTCCGCTGTGGGCAGGGGGGCCTGCAACGCACAGGCATTGCCGCAGATCAGCACAGATTTTGGGCAGATCATTGCGCAGCACCGTCCTGATTTGTCTGACCATGGCCGGGCACGCTCGGGATCGGCTCCGTACTTTGCGCGTGAGCAGGCGCAGCGCGGTGATTCTTGCCCACCCACTGCTCCGCTCCGCTCCATTCCGCATCCACCGCCACCCGTTTGGCATGCGCAAGTGCGCCTTCGGGCATATTGCGGGGGCGGCACAGGGGGTTCACATAGCCTTTCATGTCGCCCTTCTGCGCCGCAAAATCGTCCCAGTTGTCCAGCAGGGCCTGCTTGTCAAACTTGAAGGCCGAACGCCCGTTGGCGGCGTAAGCATAGACTTCCGTCAGCACAATGGCGTTCACCGGGCAGACCTCTGCGCAGTAGCCGCAAAAAATGCAGCGCAGGGCGTCGATGTTATAGGCATCCACCACGCGGCTGTTATCTGCGGCGCGGCTCCAGCGAATGCGTATGCAGTGCGAGGGGCACACCCGCGCGCAGCGCATGCAGGCAACGCAGCGGCTCTCGCCGGTTGCGGCGTCGCGTACAAGGGCATGCCTCCCGCGAAAACCAGCGGCGACCACGGGTTTTTCTTCCGGATATTGCCGCGTGATGGGGCGGTTGAACATGCGCCGCAAGGTCAGGGCCATGCCCTGGGCTATTTCTGTCTGCAACAGGGTTTGCAGCCAGTTGCGGGGCGCTTTGTACTGAATCTGCATCTTTGCTCTCCTCGTCAGAGGCCCTAGCCCAGCAGGGCCTTGCCCAAAGCAGTGATCACAATATTGAAGAGCGCCAGAGGGATAAGCACCTTCCAGCCAAGGGCCATGAGCTGGTCGTAGCGGTAACGCGGCAGCGTGGCCCGCACCCAGAAAAAGAAAAACATGACGCCGTAGACCTTGAGCACCAGCCAGAACGGGGGGAAAAAGCCCACTTCCACCGGGCCGCGCCAGCCGCCCAGAAAGCAGACCACGCCCACCGTGGCCATCACAAACATGGACGTGTATTCGGCCATGAAAAACAGGGCGTAGCGCATGCCGCTGTATTCCGTGCAATAGCCGGAAACAAGCTCGCTTTCGGCCTCGGGCAGGTCAAAGGGCACGCGGTTGGTTTCCGCCAGCATGGCAACGCAAAAGATGAAAAAGCCAATGCACTGGCGGAAGGCGAACATGCCGAAAAACGAATCGCCCTGCGCCGCCACAATGTCGCCCAGATTGAGCGAGCCGGAGAGCAGCATCACGCCCACGAGGCTGAGGCCCATGGCGATTTCATAACTGATTACCTGCGCCGAGGCCCGCAACCCGCCAAGGAAGCTGAACTTGGAGTTTGAGGCCCAACCCGCCAGCACGACCCCGTAGCCCCCAAGCGAACTCATGGCGAACACAAAAAGCAGGCCGATATTGATGTTGGACAAAGCCCAGCCCTCGGCCCACGGCAGGATCGCCAGCGAGGCAAAGGCAGGCACCAGACAGATGATGGGGGCCAGCATGAAGATGGGCTTGTCTGCCGCGGAGGGGATGATGTCTTCCTTGAAAAAGCTCTTGATGCCGTCCGCAATGGGTTGCAGCAGCCCAAGCCAGCCCACGCGGGTGGGGCCCATGCGCATCTGCATATGGCCGATGACCTTGCGCTCAAAGTATGTGGCATAGGCCACATGCAGCAGCACGACGACCAGAAGCACGAGAAGTTGCAGCACAATTACCAGAACATTCATGGTTTCCCTGCCAGATTGGTTGTAGCCGTAAACCCGGTTTGTCCTGCGCAGCCCAGAGGCCTTGCAGGCAAGCCCCCCTGTTTACCGGTCAGATTCTCCCAGCACCACGTCCATGCTGCCGATATTGGCGATAAGGTCAGCTATAAGCCCGCCTGGGGCAATGCTTGCCAGCGCGCCGATATGGATAAACGACGGGCCGCGCACGTGCATTCGGTAGGGCCTGCTGCTGCCGTCGCTCACAAAGTAGAAGCCAAGTTCGCCCTTGGGGGCCTCGGTGGCTACGTACACATCGCCGGGCATGTAGATATTGTTGTCGTGCATGACCTGTCGCAGGCTGCCGCCAAAAAGCGCTGTTTCAGCCTCGCTGCGCCACGCCCTGTAGGGCATGAGCAGGTCGGGAGCGTCTGCCGCGAGGGTCGCGCCGGGGGGGAGCTGGTCCACGCACTGTTGCAGAATGCGCACAGACTGGCGCATTTCTTCCATGCGGCAGCGGTAGCGGGCGTAAATATCGCCATCGCTGCCCAGCGGCACTTCAAAATCCACCAGATCATAGGCATCGTAGGGTTCGTGCTTACGCACGTCGTAATCCACGCCGGAGCCGCGCAGACAGGCCCCGGTGAGGCCAAGGGCCAGGGCTTCCTTGCCGCTCAGAACACCCACGCCCACCGTGCGTTGCAACCAGATGCGATTGGTATCGAGCAGGGTTTCGTACTCAAGTATGCGCTTGGGAAAGATATTGAGAAAATCCTGCAAGCCGTCCATGAAGCGCCCGGTCACGTCCTGCCGCACGCCGCCGATGCGCGGATACGTCAGGGTGAGGCGTGCGCCGCAGAGGTCTTCAAAAAGATCCAGCAGTATTTCGCGCTCGCGGAAGCAATACAGAAAGACGGTCATGGCCCCGATATCCAGCGCGTGGGTGGCAAGCCAGAGCAGATGCGAGCAAAGGCGCGACATTTCGCAGGCAATGGTGCGGATGTAGCGCGCCCGTAGCGGAGCCTGCACGCCCAGCAGCTTTTCCACCGCAAGGCAGTAGCCCGTGTTGTTGGACATGGCGGCGATGTAGTCCAGCCGGTCGGTGAGGGTGAGGGCCTGCGCGTAGGTGAAGGTTTCGGCCATTTTTTCAAAGCCGCGGTGCAGATAGCCCACCTGCGGGTCGCAGCTCAAAATGGTTTCGCCCTCAAGCTCAAGGTCAAGGCGCAACACGCCGTGCGTGGCGGGGTGCTGCGGCCCGAGGCGCAGGCTGGTGCGATCCTCATCGCCGTCGTCAAAGCAGTCAACGTCGTCGGCGTTTTCTGGCAGTTCCCTGCCCAGCAGCTCCTGCACGTTCTGGCGCCCCACAGGCTGACCGTGACGCACAGGGCATTCAAGGCTCTGCTTGCGGATTTCACTCATGCTTTTCTCCCCCCTGCCAGCTCAGAGCGTCCGCAGCCCTGGCGTGTTCGCGCAATTCTGTCAGGCCAGACCATTCAGGCACGCCGCGCGAGGGAATGCGCACAGGATAGGCCTTGCGCAAGGGATGGCCCTGCCAGTCATCCGGCAGCAGAATGCGGCGCAGGTCAGGGTGCCCCCTGAAGTGTATGCCCATGAGGTCAAAAACCTCGCGCTCAAGCCAGTTGGCCACAGGCCACAAGGGCACGGCGGAATCAATGCCCGCATCGGGATCGTCCAGCTGGGCGCGCAGGCGCAGGGCACTGCGCTGATTCACGGAATACAGGTTGTAGACGACCTCAAACGCGCCAAGGCCCTCCTGCTTGCGACGGCTATTGTCCACCCCGCAGAGCGAGCGCAGGTGCATCATGTCAAAATGCTCCCTGGCGTAGACCAGCACATCAAGGATGCGACCGTGACGCAGCAGCACTGCCGTCTGACCACGAAACTCCTGTATGTCGAGCACTTCCTGCGGAAAAGCCTCACGCAGCAGACGCGCTATCTCCAGGGACTCCATCGAAATTGCTCCTTGTTAATTTTCTCCTGCAACTTGATAAAGCCGTCAAAAAGCGCTTCCGGCCTCGGGGGGCAGCCCGGCACATAGACATCTACCGGAATAATCTGATCCACGCCCTGCGTTACGGCATACGACTGAAAAAGCCCGCCGCTGCATGCGCAACTGCCCATGGCGAGCACATAGCGCGGCTCGGGCATCTGGTCATAAACTCTGCGCAGCACCGGGGCCATTTTTTTGCTCAGGGTCCCGGCCACCACCATGCAGTCTGCCTGCCGGGGGCTGGCGCGAAAGATGATGCCAAAGCGGTCAAGATCGTGCGTTGACGCGCCTGTGGCCATCATTTCGATGGCGCAGCAGGCAAGGCCAAAGGTCACCGGCCAGATGGAACCGCAACGGCCCCAGTTGACCAGAGCGTTGAGCGGCCCGAGCACGGCGTTGGCGCCGGGGAAAAACCGCAGGCCGTCCTTGTGCACCGCAAGGGGCTGGCCGTCGTGCGCGGCGGTGCGAGTTTCTACTTCACCCATTCAAAGGCCCCCTTTTTCCAGGCATAGGCGTAGGCCAGCACCAGCAGGGTCATGAAGGTCAGCATTTCCGCCAGCCCAAGGCTGCCCAGACGCACAAACTCCACTGCCCAGGTGTAGAGGAAGATGGCTTCCACATCGATGATGACAAAAAGAATGGCAACGTAATAAAATTTGATGGAAAAACGCGTGCGCGGCTCGGCGGTTGGCTCATTGCCGGA
>NZ_DASQOG010000191.1:0-10438 GCF_035644575.1 Desulfovibrio sp.
CACCGGCATAGGCGGCGTTACGCCCCTCGCCAATGATATTGAGAGCACCTGGAAAAAACTGCTCGCAGGCGAGTCGGGCATCGCGCCCATCACGCTTTTTGACGCCTCCGCCTACGATTCCCGCATTGCCGGTGAAGTGAAGAACTTTGTCGCCGAAGACTATATGCCCATGAAGCAGGCCCGGCGCATGGATCGCTTCACCCAGTTTGCAGTGGCCTCTGCCAAGATGCTGCTTGAAGACGCCAAGTACGAGATCACCGATGCCAACGCCTACGATACGGGCGTGATCCTCGGTATCGGCCTGGGCGGTCTGCATACCATCGAAACCTACCACGCCAAGCTGCTGGAATCCGGGCCTCACAAAATTTCGCCCTTCATGATCCCCATGCTGATTTCCAACATGGGGCCGGGACAGATTTCCATCTTCACCGGCGCCAAGGGTTCGAACATCGTCACCACAACGGCCTGCGCCTCTGCCATCCACGCTCTAGGCACCGCCTACAGCGAAATGGTTCTGGGCCGCGCGACCGCTGTTATTTCCGGCGGTGTTGAAGCCACGGTTACACCTCTTGGCGTGGCCGGTTTTACGGCCCTCAAGGCCCTCTCGACCCAGTTCAACGATGAGCCTTCCCGTGCATCCCGGCCTTTTGCTGCCAACCGCGATGGCTTTGTCATCGGCGAAGGCGCTGGCCTGCTGCTGCTGGAAACGCTGGAATCCGCGCAGGCGCGCGGCGCCAAAATTTATGCAGAAATGGTCGGTTACGGCGCATCTGGCGATGCCTACCACATGACCGCCCCCCGCGACGATGGCGAAGGCATGGCCCGCGCCATGCTGAACGCCCTGCGCGAAGCTGGCATTGACGCTTCGGCCATTGGTCACATCAATGCCCACGCCACGTCCACCATGTTGAACGACAGCACGGAAACCAAGGCCATCAAGACCGTTTTTGGCGCGCATGCCAAGAATGTCAAAATTTCGGCCACCAAATCCATGACCGGGCATCTGCTTGGCGCGGCTGGCGGTATTGAATCCGTCTTCACGGCCCTTGCCCTGCATGACGAAATGCTGCCCGGCACCATTAACCTTGAAAACCCCGATCCCGCATGTGATCTTGATTACATGGTCGACGGCTCCAAGCACATCGCCTGCGAATACGCCATGTGCAACTCCTTCGGCTTTGGCGGCACCAATGCCAGCGTGATCTTCAAGAAGTGGCAACAGTAGCCGACAGTTTTTACTCGGCCTCTGCCCTCCCTGTTTGACAATCATCTGCCCGCCGTTGTGGCGGGCAGAACATTTCAAAAGGATGCGACGTCATGGACGAAATCCTGCTGCAAGACCCGGAACTGGCGCGAGCCATCACGCTTGAATCCGACCGTCAGATGAGCAAGCTTGAGCTCATCGCTTCTGAAAACTTTGTTTCCCGCGCCGTTCGCGAAGCTCAGGGCAGCGTGCTGACCCACAAGTACGCAGAAGGCTATCCCGGCAAGCGCTACTACGGCGGCTGCGAATATGTGGATATAGCCGAGACCCTGGCTCAGGATCGCGCCAAACAGCTTTTCAACTGCGAATACGTGAACGTGCAGCCGCACTCCGGCTCGCAGGCCAATATGGCCGCCTATCTTGCTTTTCTGAAGCCCGGCGACACCATCCTTGGCATGAACCTTTCGCACGGCGGGCACCTCACCCACGGCAGCCCGGTGAACTTCTCCGGCCGCCTGTTCAACATTGTTTCTTACGGCGTGCAGCGCGAGACGGGCCGCATAGACTATGACGAAGTCGCCGCCCTGGCCCGCGAGCACAAGCCCAACGCCATCGTTGCCGGCGCAAGCGCCTACCCCCGCGCCATCGACTTTGCCCGCTTCCGCGAAATCGCTGACGAAGTCGGCGCCAAGCTGGTGGTGGATATGGCGCACATTGCTGGCCTTGTGGCCGCCGGTCTGCACCAGAGCCCGCTTTCTTACGCCCACATCACCACCACGACCACGCACAAAACCCTGCGCGGCCCTCGTGGCGGCATGATTCTTTCTACCGAAGACATGGGCAAAACCCTGAACAGCCAGATTTTCCCCGGCATTCAGGGCGGCCCCCTCATGCACGTCATTGCTGCCAAGGCCGTGGCCTTTGGCGAAGCCCTGCGCCCCGCTTTCAAAACATACCAGCAGCGCGTGGTGACCAATGCCGCCGTGCTTGCCAAGTATCTTATGGATGCAGGGTACGACCTTGTTTCCGGCGGTACGGACAACCACCTGATGCTGGTTGACCTGACCAACAAGGATGTCACGGGCAAGGACGCGGAACACGCTCTTGATCAGGCGGGCATCACCGTCAACAAGAACACGGTGCCCTTTGAAACCCGTTCGCCCTTTGTGACCTCGGGTGTGCGCCTTGGCACTGCCGCCCTGACCACGCGCGGCATGAAGGAAGACGACATGCGCACCGTGGGCGCGTTCATCGTGGAAGCCATTGAAAAACGCGAGGACGCTGCCGCTCTTGAAAAAATCAGCAAGAACGTTGAAGAATTTGCGCGCCAGTTCCCGCTATTCGCCTGGTAACGGGCTGATTTTCGGGCGGTTTTTCTGACGCCTCGGCCCCGCAGGCAACTTCGGGGGCTGGTGCCGGAAAAACCGCCAGATATAATCATAGAGGGGCTGCGCCCCCTTTGACAAAGCCCCGGTTTTGAGAAAAACAGGGGCTTTGCCTTGCGTAGACAGGCAGATTAAACCAACAGTTTCACAGCAAGGCTGCACCGCCGATGCAGCGGGGCGACCGGAACCGCAGGCGCTGCCTGACGCAGCATCACAGCAAAATAGCCTTAGTCCTGCCTGTCGCGGATATTTTGGCGTCAGGCAAGGAAGGCAAGGGCGCGGGGATGGGAGCGTACTCTTCTGGTACGCGACCGGAACCGCAAGTGCTGCCTGACGCAGCATCACGGCAAAATAGCCCGACAGGCAACTTGGCATTTTCACCAGCCGCCTGTACACTACCACCAATCAACATACGGGTGTGTTATGCAGCGAATGCCGTGGCCGGAATATTTTATGAACATCACGTACCTGGTGAGCGGGCGTTCTACGTGTACGCGGCGCAAGGTGGGTGCGGTGGCGGTTAAGGACAAGCGCATTTTAGCCACGGGATACAACGGGGCCCCGGCGGGGGTTCCGCACTGTCTTGAGGTGGGGTGTCTGCGCACGCAGCTGGGCATTCCTTCGGGGCAGAGGCACGAGATATGCCGGGGGCTGCATGCGGAGCAGAATGTCATTATTCAGGCTGCTGTGCATGGCATCAATATCAGTGGCGCAGAGATTTATTGCACGACGCACCCTTGTGTGCTGTGTAGCAAGATGTTGATAAATTGCGGCATACGTCACATTTATTATGCGGAATATTACCCTGACGAACTTGCGGAGCAGATGCTCAAGGAAGCCGGGGTCATTATGGAAAAGCTGGATTTTGCACCGCCTGTTATCAGCGCCCAAGCCGGAGTAGACTACCATGTCTGAACTGGATTTTGTTCCCTTTATGCGTGAAGCCATTGACCTTGCAGAAAAAGGTCGGTGGCATGCCTGCCCCAACCCCACGGTGGGGGCGGTACTGGTGCGCGATGGGCAGATTGTGGCTCGGGGCTGGCACCACGCCGCCGGAGAGGATCATGCAGAAGTGGACTGCATCAAGGATGCAGCCTCGCGCGGCATAAATCCGGCGGAGTGCACCATGGTTGTCACGCTCGAACCGTGCTGCCATCAGGGCAAAACACCACCCTGCACCGAGGCCATCAAGGCTGCGGGCATCAAAAAGGTGGTCGTGGGCCTTGCCGATATCAATCCAGTTGCCTGCGGCGGCGCTTGCCAACTGCGCGAAAGCGGCGTTGAGGTGATTGAAGGCGTCTGCGAGCAGGAATGCCGCGACCTTGTGGCCGATTTTCTGATCTGGCAACAGCACAAGCGCCCCTATGTCATGCTGAAAATGGCCGCTACCCTTGACGGACGCATCGCCACCCGCAAGGGCCAGTCCAAATGGATAAGCTGCGATAAATCCAGAGAAGAAGTGCAGGAACTGCGCGCGGGCATCGGCCTGTGCGGAGGCGCTATTCTCGTGGGCGGCGGCACCTTTCGCACCGACAACCCGCAACTGACCGTGCGGGGCGAAAATGCCGGGCCGCAGCCTCTGGCTTGTGTGCTTACCTCACGCCTGCCCCAGCCCGATGCGGATTTTCACCTGCTGAAAGACCGCCCGGAACAGACCGTTTTTATGGTTTCGCCCGCTGCGGCGGCCTCCACCACGGCCAAGGCCCTGCGCGACATCGGCGTGAGAGTTCTGGCGCTTGGCCCCGGCATGCACGGCGGGCCGGACTTTCCAAATCTGCTCCGTGCAGTGTGGGAAGAGCTGCAGTGCCCCTACATGCTTTGCGAAGGCGGCGGACATCTGGCCCTGAGCCTGCTGGAAGCGGGCCTTGTGGACGACTTTCGCCTGCACCTCGCGCCCATGATTCTGGGCGACGAAGACGCCCTGCCGCTCTTTTCCGGTCGTGCGCCCCTGAGCCTGGAAGACGCCCTGCGCATGCGCGTGAGCAATACGCACCTGTGCGGCAGCGACATCCATATCCACATGCGGCCTCTTGAAGCCGCCAAGGCATAGGCGGGCGGCATGTTCACCGGCATTATCCAGGGTCAGGGCGAGGTACTCGCCCTGCGCGACTCCGGCACGGAACGCAGGTTCACCCTGCGCCCCCTGTTCAGTCTGCCCTCCATAGTCGATGGCGAATCCATTGCCGTCAACGGCGCATGCCTTTCGGTGGAAACCCACGGAGAAGGCGTGTTCACTGCCTACGCCTCCACAGAAACCCTCTCGCGCACCACGCTGGGCAGGCTCAAGACCGGCGACAGCGTGAACATGGAGCGGGCGCTGGCCTTGGGCGACCGCCTTGGCGGGCATCTGGTAAGCGGGCATGTGGATTGCCTTGCCACGGTGCGCAGCGTTACGGGCGCGGGCCAGTCGCTGTGCTGCCGCCTTGCCTTTCCAAAGGAATATGGGGTGGAGGTCATTGCCAAAGGCTCCGTGGCCCTTGACGGCATCAGCCTTACCATCAATGATTGCGGGCCTGACTTTCTTGAGGTCAACATCATTCCCGATACGCAGAAGCGCACCACCATGCGCAACTGGCGGCCGGGAACGCTGGTGAATATGGAAACCGACCTCATCGGCAAATATGTGCGCAGCCTTTTGGGGGCCTGGGCTCCCGGCGGCAAGAGCACGGCAGAGCAGACTGCCGCCGCGCAGACCAGTGGGTTGAGCCGCGATATGCTCTTGCGCAACGGCTTTATCTGAACATTTCCGCTTACTGAAATATTACAAAAAACGCGTTAGCGCGGGCACTTGCGCAAACGCGCCAAGGAGTTGCCATGAGCACTGTTACCACCATCGCCGGACAGTTGGACGCCAAGGGCCTCAAGATCGCCATTGTGGCCACCCGTTTCAACGATTTTATCGTAGATCGCCTTGTGGGCGGCGCGCAGGACTATCTGGAACGTCACGGCCTTGATACCGCCAACATCACCATTGTGCGTATTCCCGGCGCATTTGAAATGCCGCTGGTCTGCCAGAAGCTGGTCAATTCCGGCAAGTATGACGGCGTGTTGGCGCTTGGCGCGGTTATTCGCGGCGGCACCCCCCACTTCGACTACGTGTGCGCCGAGGCCAGCAAGGGCATTGCCCAGGCCATGATGCATTCCGGCGTTCCCATCGGCTTTGGCCTGCTGACCTGCGACACCATTGAACAGGCCATTGAACGCGCAGGTTCCAAGGGCGGCAACAAGGGCGTGGAAGCAGCGGCGGCCATGCTGGAAACCATCCGCGTTATGGAGCAGTTGTAACCCATGGCAAAAGCCAAATCAGCCACACGCCGCGGCGAACGCGAACTGGCCTTTCAGGTTCTGTACGGCCTTTCCTTCACCCCGGCCCGTGATATTGACGATCTGCGGCGCATCTTTCGCATTTCTCCCGACTACATTGCCCGCTGGGAAGGTCAGGAACCGCCCAGCCATCCCTCTGGCTTTGCCTGGGAACTGGTGGCGGGCGTGTGGAGCAAGAGCGACGAGCTGGACGCATCCATCACCAATTTTTCCCGCAACTGGCGCGTTGACCGCATGGGCCGCGTTGAGCTGACCCTGCTGCGCCTTGCCGTTTTTGAAATCATGTACCGCAGCGATGTGCCGCCCAAGGTTGCCATCAACGAGGCGCTGGAACTCAGCCGCCAGTTTGGCGAAGGCAACGCCAAGAGCTTTATCAATGGCATTCTTGATGCCGTGGCCAAGGCTCTGGAAACTGGCGGAATCTCCCGGCCCGCTGCCGACCCTTCAACCATATCCGAGTAATCCGGTAAAGCCCCATGACGCACGAACGCTATAATCCGCAAGCTATCGAAGAAAAGTGGCAGTCTCGCTGGCAGGCCGAAAACGCTTTTGCCTGCACCCACAAGAGCAACAAGCCCAAGTATTATGTGCTTGAAATGTTCCCCTATCCTTCGGGCAATATCCACATGGGCCATGTGCGCAACTACGCCATTGGCGATGTGGTGGCGCGCAGCAAGCGCATGCTGGGCTTCAACGTATTGCACCCCATGGGCTGGGACGCCTTTGGTCTGCCTGCGGAAAACGCGGCCATCAAAAACAATACCCACCCCGCCAAGTGGACCTACGCCAACATTGACAACATGCGGGCGCAGCTGAAGCGCCTTGGCTATTCCTATGACTGGGATCGCGAAATCGCCACCTGCCGCCCCGAGTACTACCGCTGGGAACAGATGTTCTTTTTGCGCCTGCTCGAAAAAGGCCTCGTGTACCGCAAAAAAGCGGCGCAGAACTGGTGCCCCTCGTGCCACACGGTTCTCGCCAACGAGCAGGTAGTCGATGGCCTGTGCTGGCGTTGCGACAGCCGCGTGGAACAGAAGGATCTGACCCAGTGGTTCCTCAAGATCACGGCCTACGGCGATGAACTGCTGCAAGACCTGCAAAGCCTTGAAGGCGACTGGCCCGACCGCGTTATCGCCATGCAGCGCAACTGGATTGGCAAATCCACAGGCGCGGCCATCACGTTTGGTCTGGAAAACGCGGCCCTCAAGGCAGAAGGCGTCACGGGCATAGACGTGTTCACCACGCGGCCCGACACGCTCTTTGGCGTGACCTTCATGACGCTGGCCCCCGAGCACCCGCTGGTGGAAAAGCTCATCGAAGGCTACGAAAAAGCCGATGAAGTGCGCGCCTTTGTTGAGCGCATCCGCAATATGGACCGCATCGACCGCCAGTCTGATTCGCTGGAAAAAGAAGGCATCTTCACCGGGGCCTACGCCGTGCATCCCTTTACCGGGCAGCGCGTGCCGCTGTGGCTGGGCAATTTTGTTCTGGCCGATTACGGCACCGGCGCGGTTATGGGCGTTCCCGCTCACGACCAGCGCGATTTTGAATTTGCCCGCAAATACGGTCTGCCCGTGCGCGTGGTCATCAGCCCCAAGGATGAGCAGATTGCTCCTGAAACCATGACCGAAGCGTACACCGCTGAAGGTTTCATGGTTAATTCCGGCTCTTTTGACGGCACCGCCAACGAAGACGGCAAAAAGGCCGTGGCGCAGGCGCTGGAAAAGGAAGGCAAGGGCAAGGCCACCACGCAGTTCCGCCTGCGCGACTGGAACATTTCGCGCCAGCGCTACTGGGGCGCGCCCATCCCCGTTATTTACTGCGACAAGTGCGGCGTGGTGCCTGAAAAGGAAGAAAACCTGCCAGTGCTGCTGCCCATGGACGTGAAAATCCGTGAAGACGGGCGCTCTCCCCTGCCGGAAACGCCGGAATTCGCCTCGTGCACCTGCCCCAAGTGCGGCGGAACCGCCCGGCGCGAAACCGACACCATGGATACCTTTGTGGAATCCTCGTGGTATTTCGCCCGCTACACCAGCGCCCGCAAGGAAGACGGCCCCTTTGACGCGGAGGCGCTCAAGTACTGGCTGCCCGTTGACCAGTACATCGGCGGCGTGGAACACGCCATTCTGCATCTGCTCTACTCGCGCTTTTTCACCAAGGTGTTGCGCGATCTGGGCTTTTTCCCTGCCGAGCTCAACGAGCCTTTCGCCAACCTGCTCACTCAGGGCATGGTGCTGAAAGACGGCAGCAAGATGTCCAAATCCAAGGGCAACGTGGTCGCACCTTCCGATATGATCGCCAAGTACGGCGCGGATACGGTGCGGCTGTTCTGCCTCTTTGCCGCGCCCGCCGAGCGCGACTTTGACTGGTCGGACTCTGGCATCGAAGGCGCGTCGCGCTTTATTGGCCGCGTGTGGCGTCTTTTTGATGAAGAAAAAGACCGCCTGCTGCCCCTCAAGGCCTGCCAGTCCACGGCTGAGGACGCGCAGAGCGAGGAAGCCCGCGACCTGCGCCGCCGTGAGCACCTCACGGTCAAAAAATGCAGCGAAGACATGGGCGACCGCTTCCAGTTCAACACGGCCATTGCCGCCGTTATGGAACTGGTCAACGCCATGTACCTTTCGCGCGAAAAGCTCGGCGCCACAGAGGGCGACCGCCGCGTGTTCTCTTCGGCCATGGCCTCCGTGCTTACGTTGCTTTCGCCCATCACGCCCCATGTCTGCGAAGAACTCTGGCAGCACCTGGGGCACGGCACCCAGCTTGCCAGCGAACTTCTGCCCAAGTGGGACGATGCGGCTACCGTGCAGGACATGCTCACCGTGGCCCTTCAGGTCAACGGCAAGCTGCGCGGCACAGTGCAGATTCCCGCAGCCGCGGACAAAGCCGCCATGGAACAGGCCGCACTGGCTGATTCCTCCGTGCAGCGCCACATTGACGGGCTGACAGTGCGCAAGGTGGTGGTGGTTCCCGGCAAACTGGTCAACATCGTTGCCAACTAATTGATTATCATGGTGGAAGGGGCTGTTTTTCGCAGATGAAAAACGCCCCTTCCGCCTGTATACCCCTTCCCCGTTCCCCCTTTTGTACCTATACTGACTGCGTTGGCAGTTTCACCAGATGACGAACCTGGATTTACGGGATTTATTCCAAGGCGGAATTTATTCCGGACGGGTTTTATTCCGAGGCTGCTACGGCAGTCTTTTTTTTATCAATTTTCAGAACCACGGAATGTCATGAGCGCGGTACACCCAGGATTCAGTTTTCTTGTATGCCCTGACGGGCAGTTGCTGCGCGCGCGCATGGAGCAGCTGCTTTCTTCCTTTCCGCCCGCCAGCGGGCAGTGGGAACGGCACGTCTACTGGGGCGACGAGGAACCCTCGCCGCGCTTCTGGGAGCAGCTCACCCTGCAAGGCCTGTTCGGCGCACCGCGAGTGCTGGTGGTACGGCAGGCCAACCTGTGGCCCGCAGCGGTGTGGAAAAAGGTTTCGCATGCGCTGGCCCGGCCCTCGGAACAGTGCTGGCCCTTTTTTTGTATGGAAGTGGCCTGGGACAAAGGTCAACCCAAAATTCCCGCGCACATTGCCAAGCTGCGCTGCATGGCCTTCGCCGATCAGCAGGGCTGGATATGGCGGCAGGACGGCCTGAACGAGCGGGCGGTCAAAAAGCACGTGCTGCAACGCTCGCACGAAATGGGGCTGCGCTTTGAGCAGGACGCCCTGGAGCAGTTCTGCGCCTCGGTGCCGCCCGATGCCCTGGCCATTGAAAATGAGCTGATCAAGCTGCAACTGCTGCGCAATACCGCGCAGGATGCTGCCAGGGAAAAATCACAGGCAGATTCTCACGGGGCGGATCACCTTCCAGACCAGGGCACCATTACCCTGGCCATGACCGCCACGGCTTCGTGGAATCCAGAGTGCAACGTCTTTGACTGCATCCGGCACATGGAGGCGGGCAACCTCACCGCCGTGTGGAAGGAACTTTCGCGCAGCCAGGACGGCGACAGCCTGCTGTTTTCATTGCTGGCCCTGCTGGCGCGCGAGTTGCGCCTGCTCTGGCAACTGTGGGCGGGCGAAAAGGTGCGCGTGCATCCCAACGAGGCCTCCTTTAAAAAGCAGTTGGCAACCCGGCTCGGCCCCGCAGTGCTTGCGGAGTGCATGTCCACTGTTATGGATGCGGAGTTGCAGGTAAAGAGCGGCCGCCGATCGCCAAGCCAGAGCCTGGACTATCTTGCGGCCCGCATGACAGACCTGTTTGCCGCAGGACGCACCCGCGCCTGACGCAAACCTGCCGGGCAGAACATTGCCGCGCCAGCCTCGTGCGGAGCAAATGCGGCTATTGCGGCCCATATTCCCTTACGGCTTGCATTTATCATTTTCGCTCACGTAAAAACGGCAAAGGATTTGCGGGATGCATGCGCCTTTATCCGCCCGCCCCCTTGCGCAACCTCCAAGACTGCTTATTTTATGACAGCAAAGCCAACATCCACCCCGCCCACAAGCCTCGGGCATCGTGAGCGGCTGCGGCA
>NZ_DASQOG010000192.1:0-13655 GCF_035644575.1 Desulfovibrio sp.
TGACTGGCAGCGCAGCCATTCCTGCGGTCAGTTGACCATTACCAATGATGGTGAAGATGTTTGCCTGATGGGTTGGGTGCAGTACCGCCGCGACCACGGCGGCCTGATTTTTGTCGACCTGCGCGACCGTGACGGCCTCACTCAGGTTGTTTTCAGCCCGGACATAGCTCCTGCCGCGCACGAGAACGCGCATATCCTGCGTTCGGAATATGTGCTTGCGGTGAAGGGCAAGGTGCGTCCGCGCCCTGAAGGCATGGTCAACGCCAATATGGTCACCGGCCAGATTGAAATTGTGGCCCATGAGTGGAAGCTGCTCAATACTTCCAAGACGCCGCCTTTCGCCATTGAAGACCGCAGCGACGCTGGTGAGAACCTGCGCCTTACCTGGCGTTATCTTGATCTGCGCCGTCCGCGCATGCAGGCCAATCTGCGTTTGCGCCACAAGGTTTCGCAGGCCGCCCGCTGTTTTCTGGATGACAACGGCTTTACGGAAGTGGAAACCCCGGTGCTTACCAAGTCCACCCCTGAAGGCGCGCGCGACTTTCTGGTGCCCAGCCGTTTGAACAACGGTGAATTTTACGCCCTGCCGCAGTCTCCCCAGCTGTTCAAACAGCTGCTGATGGTTGCCGGTATGGAGCGTTACTTCCAGATCGTGCGCTGCTTCCGCGATGAAGACCTGCGTGCTGACCGTCAGCCTGAATTCACCCAGGTAGACCTTGAAATGAGCTTTGCCGATGAAGAACAGGTGATGGGCATTGCTGAAGGCCTTATGGCCCGCGTTTTCAAGGATGTGATGGGCAAGGATCTGGCGCTTCCCTTCCCCCGCATGCCCTGGGACGAAGCCATGGCCCGTTATGGCGTGGACAAGCCCGACACACGTTTTGGCCTTGAGCTTGTGGATATTACGGATATTGTGCGTGGCTCCGGCTTCAAGCTTTTTGCCACTGCGCAGCTGGTCAAGGGTATGAAGGTTTCCGGCGGCGAATCCATGACCCGCAAGGAAATTGATGCCTTTACCGAATTCGTCAAGATTTATGGCGCTCAGGGTCTGGCCTGGATCAAGATCAAGGCCGACGAATGGCAGTCGCCCATCGCCAAGTTTCTTTCGGACGATGAGCGCCAGGGCATTGCTGAAGCGCTTGATCTTCAGGTCGGCGACATTGTCTTTTTCCAGGCTGGCGAGGCCTCAATGGTCAACGCCGCCCTTGGCAACCTGCGTGTGCATCTTGCCAACCATTTGAAGCTGATACCTGAAAACAGCTTTAACTTCCTTTGGGTTACGGACTTTCCGCTGTACGAATACGACGAGGAAGACAAGCGTTATGTGGCCTGTCACCATCCCTTCACCTCACCTGCGCCCGGTCATATGGAACTGATGGTTACTGACCCGGCCAAGGCCCGCGCCCGCGCCTATGATATGGTGCTTAACGGTTGCGAAGTGGGTGGCGGTTCCATCCGTATCCACTCTGGTGAAGTGCAGCGCCGGATGTTTGAAGCCCTTGGCTTTACGCCGGAGCAGGCAGAAGAACAGTTCGGCTTCCTTATTCAGGCGCTTGATCTGGGTGCGCCGCCGCATGGCGGTTTGGCCTTTGGCCTTGACCGTCTGGTCATGCTGCTTTCTGGCTCGTCAAGCATTCGCGATGTCATTGCCTTCCCCAAGACGCAGAAGGCAACCTGCCTCATGACCAACGCGCCTTCCCCGGTGTCTTCGCGTCAGTTGCGGGATCTCGGCCTGCGCTTGCGTGAAGTGCCCGGCGCAGAGCAGAAAAAGGACGGCGCTACAGCCGACAAAGCGTAGGAGGCGGACGTCTGCATGATTCTTGATATTGTCACCTATCCTGACCCCAGGCTCAAAGAGGTTTGCGAACCTGTTGCCGAGGTGACGGACGACATTCGCCAGCTCGCAGCCGACATGCTTGAAACCATGTACGCTGCGCCTGGTGTTGGTCTTGCTGCACCGCAAGTTGGTCGCAACATCCGCATGCTTGTGATGGACCCGGCCATGAAGGACGAGGAAAAGCAGCCCAGGGTGCTGATTAACCCTGTGTTGACCCTCTCTGGCGAGGAAGTTCTGAGCGAACAGGAAGGCTGCCTTTCTGTCCCCATGAACTACAGGGCCGACGTCAAGCGCATGAGCAACGTACATCTGCATGCAATGGATCTGGACGGCAATATCATTGATGAAGATCTGGACGAATTCCCGGCCATTATCATTCAACATGAATATGATCATTTGGATGGCATACTGTTTATCGACAAGATAAGCCGCCTGCGCCGCACCCTGTACGACAGCAAGGTGAAAAAATGGCTCAAACGCAAAAGTGCCGTATAGTCTTTATGGGGACGCCCGAGTTTGCCGCCGCCAGCCTGAAAAGGCTGGCGGCCTGGCCTCGTGGCGAAATTGTGGCGGTCTACACTCAGCCGGACAGACCAGCAGGGCGCGGCCACAAACTGGCGGAATCGCCTGTTAAAAAGCTCGCCTTGGAGCTTGGCCTGCCAGTTATGCAGCCCGACAGCCTGAAAGGTGCTGAGGCTCAGGCGGAGCTGGCGGCTTTCAAGCCTGATTTGCTGGCTGTGGCGGCCTATGGCCTCATTTTGCCGGATGCAGTCCTTGCCATGCCGACTCTGGATACGATCAACGTGCATGCTTCTCTCTTGCCGGCCCTGCGTGGTGCTGCGCCCATTCAGCGGGCAGTGATGGAAGGCTGGCAGCCAGGAGCGCGGGCTGGTATTTCCATCATGCGTATTGTGCGCAAGCTTGATGCCGGGCCTGTTTTTGCAACAGATGGCCTGCCCATTGGCGAGCATACTGCAGGTTCCCTGCACGATGCCCTTGCCGGTATTGGCGCAGAACTGCTCGTGCGCGTTTTTGACGATATTCTTGACGGCAAGGCGCAGGCAGTGGAGCAGGACGATGCTCTCGCAACCCATGCCCCTAAAATTTCCAAGGAAGATGGCTTTATTGACTGGTCGCTTCCTGCCGCTCAGGTTCATGCCCGGGTGCGGGGTGTCACCCCGTGGCCAGGTGCGCGCACTGTGCTGGTAACAGTGGATTGTGATGGCAAACAGCGCGAAGCGCTTTCGCTCATTCTTGCTCCAGGCAAGGTGGGGCAGTCTGCACAAGATCATGCCCCCGGCACAGTGCGTGTTGATGCTGACGGTTTGAGCATTGCCTGCGCTGATTGCTGGTATGCCCTTACCGCAGTCAAGCCTCAGGGTAAAAAAGAGATGTCCGCACGTGATCTGCTCAACGGAGTGTTGCGCGGGTTGCCAAAGGGTGTTTGCGGTCTGGCCAGAGCTCCTGAACCAGGGGAGTAATGTTTTTTTCCGCAATGGGTATTTTTAATGAGGCTCTTTTGAGCCTCGTTTTTTCTTTTTTTGACCTACTCATCGCGTTGCGAGCTTGCGCTTTTCATAAGGGCAGTTTTGTGCGATTTTTAGGCTCAAGGCAGTTTTTTGCTTTTGACTTTTCAAACCGAGGCCACATGTTTCGTAAATCGCCCTTTTCTTTGCCGCCAGAGCAGTACGGTGGTGCGCGAAAACGCGTTTTTATCGGGCTCATGCTCGCCTCGTGCCTTCTGCTGTGCCTTGGTGTCGCATTTTTTCTTATTTTGCCGTGGATTGGTTTTTTTTCAACGCAACACTGGCTGCCATCGCTCAGCATGGGATTTGGTTTTGTTGTTATTGTGGCCCTGTTGTGGCTTTGTATTATCCTTATATTCCATATTTATACAGGTAAATCGTTGCCTGGTGTGGATAGCGTGCGGCATGTCACCATACGTCTGTTCTTTCCGCTTATGGAATTGCTTGCCAAGGCAGTTGGTATTGACAGAGGAAGAGTGCGGCGAAGCTTTATTAAAGTGAACAACGAGCTGGTGCTCGGCAGTGGCTGCACGGCACAGCCGCATGAGCTTTTGCTGCTTTTACCGCATTGCGTTCAGCAGGCCTTGTGCCCGCAGAGGCTTGTACACAATCCTGACAATTGCCAGCGCTGCGGCAAATGCCCGGTTGGTGAGTTGCTTGCCTTGAGGGACAAATATGGTGTGCGGCTTGCCATTGCCACTGGCGGTACCATTGCCCGTCGCATTGTGGTGCAAACCCGCCCGCGCTGTATTATTGCTGTTGCCTGCGAGCGTGATCTTACGTCCGGCATTCAGGACAGTTATCCTTTGCCTGTCTTTGGGGTTCTCAACCAGAGGCCGCATGGGCCGTGCGTTGATACGCTTGTGCCCATGAAGGCACTGGAAGACGCCGTGCGTATTTTTCTTGGCCTTTCACAACCTTTGCATCAGGGCAGGGCATAACATGACCAAAATCCGTTTTGCTCAGTCCGGCTCTGCTGTTGCGTCCTTACCTGGCAAGATTCGCAAACTTTCCCCCACGGCGCGGCATTGTGCGCTGTGGGCATTGTTGTTGGCAGATTCTGGCATGACAGCCCAGCAGGCACTTGCAGCTGCTTTATCCAGTGCGTCCGCTACAGCTTCCAGCCCAGTAGCTTCAGACCTTGCCCCAGTTGAGCGCAATCTCTGCTCTGAGCTTGTCTACGGATTCCTGCGAACGGAACTTCGCATTGCGTTTATTTTGTCCAGAGTGTTGCCGCGCCCGCAATCATTGCCGCGCCCTTTGCTGCATGTGCTGGGCCTGGCTGTATACGGTCTGCTTTTTCAGGACAAGGTACCTGATCATGCAGCTGTTTTCAGCGCTGTAGAGACTGCACAGGCCTTGTATGGTCAAGGACTGGCCCGTGTAGCCAATGGTGCTTTGCGTTCAGTACAGCGCCTTGCAGACGCCCCCATGCATGAAGATTTTTATCTGTCCGAGGGTGGGGCGGCCGGATGCGCTGAGCACATGGGGCTTTTCTATTCTTTGCCGCTGTGGATCATGGGGCACTGGTACAAGCACTATGGGCGTGATGCCGCCTTGCAGCTTGCCCGCAGGTCGTTTGAGCGACCCTGGAGCGCCGTGCGCGTCAACGCGCAACATTCTGTTGCCGTGGCATTGCGTGAGGCTCTGCTTGCCAGTGGTGGCGAAGCGGTGGGGCAGTGGGGAATTGCTTTTGCGCCGGGTGCGCAGCCGTCTGCTGTTTGTGGTAAGACGCTGCATGCCTTGCAGAGTGAAGGCGCGCTTTCGTATCAATCCGCAGGTTCGCAGCTTGTTCTTGAGGAGCTTGGCCTCTTTGTTTGGGACAAACCCGTTTGGGATGTTTGCGCTGGTTTTGGCAGCAAGACTGTCGCCCTGCTTGAACGCGGGGTTGCTGTACCTTTGGCTACAGACCGCAGCAGGCAGCGCCTTGCGGGTTTGCCGGGTCAGTGCGCACGGCTGGGTTTTGCCTGCCCGTCTGTTGCCCTTGCCGATGCAGTCAAACCACCGCTTGAACATTGGGAAGGTCATCTGCTTGTGGATGCCCCCTGTTCCGGGCTTGGCGTTCTTGCCCGCAGGCCTGATATCCGCCGCAGGCCCCCGCAAGAAGCCATTGAGCATGAGAGTTTGCAGCAATCCATTTTACGCAGCCTTGCAGCAAGAATGCGTTCGGGCAGCCAGATAGCCTATATTACCTGCACCCTTCGACCCAATGAGAATGAAAAGCAGATTGAACGCCTTGTGCGTGAATCAGACGGCTTGCAGGTGCTCAGGCAGTGGCAGACGCCGCATGACCACCCCTGGCTTGAGGGCATGTTTGGTGCGCTGTTGCGCAAGGTTTGATCTTTCCAAAAAAAGATAAACGCAACCGGATAATTCCGCATTGCGCTTATCTTCTGATTGGCAGGGCAGGGTATTCTGTTCTGTCCGCGTATTTTCCCGCTGCTTATTCGGCTGGATTTTCTGTGGATTCTTCTTCTGCTTCCGGCAGGGCCACTCCCAGTTTCTGCAAAAGCTGTTCAAGTTCTTCGCGGCTGCCGTATGCAAACGCAATGCGGCCGCTGTTTTCATCGCCGCTTACCTGCGTTTTGCAGCCAATGCTGGAGCAAAGATTCATTTGCAGGGTCTTGAATTGCGGGCTTTTCTTTCTGGGAGCTTTGGCGCGAGGTTGCGGACTTCTGTCCTCCTGTTCCCAGGGCAGGGCGTTGTGCCCACGCCAGAAGGCGGCTGCGTCTTCTGCTTCGCGTACGGTCAGTTTGTGGCTCAGAATGCGCTGCCGCAACGCTTCGGAAGCATTGGGCGCATCAATGCCCAGCAGGCAGCGCGCGTGCCCCGCGCTGAGCAGGCCGGCCTGGATGTCTGCCCGCGCAGTTGCGCTCAGTTGCAGCAAACGCAATGCGTTGGCGATGGCGGGGCGGCTTTTGCCAAGTCGGCTTGCCAGTTCTTCCTGCGTTAGCTCAAGGGCATCCCGCAAGGCCTGGAGGGCTTCGGCTTCTTCAATGGGGTTGAGGTCTTCGCGCTGCAAGTTTTCAATAAGAGCAGCGGCCATAACCTCTTTGTCGCTCAACTGGCGTACATAAACGGGTACTTCTTTGAGCCCAGCCAGTTGCGCTGCACGCCAACGGCGCTCACCTGCAACAATCTGATAGGTATTTTCTCCGCCCAGCGGGCGCACCAGCAGCGGCTGGATAATCCCTTGCGATTTGATGGAATCGGCCAGTTCCCGCAATGCGGCATCGTCAAAGTGCCTGCGCGGCTGATTGGGGTTGGGGTGCAAGGCAGTAATCGGCATCAGGTTCACTGCGCTTTCCTGCCCTTGCGGTTCCTGCTTTGGCGCGGTTCCACCAAACAGTGCGTCAAGCCCTCTGCCCAATCCCTTGCTGCTGCTCATTTCTCTTCCTCCAGCATAAGCTGTGGTTGCGGCAATACTACCAGTGTCCGGGCGCAGTGGTGCAGGCCCGTTGCCATTGCGGATTGACGTTTAAGCAAACCGCTTGCGTGATTGCCTTCATTCAAAATTTGTATATGCCGAACTTTTGCTGCACGATGCAGGGTCGATTTTTTGGTCGCAAGCTCGTTGCGTAAAACACCTGAACTTCGTTGCAGTCTCCTTGACATTTGCCCTTGGGGCGCGGCACCTTATGCGCTATTGTTTCCTGGCAGAAACCTGCACGGCTGGTTTAGTTGCGCAATGGGCGGTTTTGCCCTTGTGCGAGGCGTATCTTTTTGTTCCAAAGCCCGTCTTTGGCTTGGCCCCGCTTTTTACTTCAAGGATTTATTATGCTGGATAACCCGCAGCTTCAGTACATCACCGATATCAAGGGCAATATTTCTTCTGTGATCATTCCCTGGCCCCTTTGGGAAAAAATCGAGCCCAAGGTTCGCAATATTTTGGCAGCTGACGCAAAGCCGCAAGAGCTTGAACAGGCAGCCGGCCCGCTGGAAAGTTTTGAAGAGCTTATGAAATTTTGGGATTTCAAATATCCCTACAGTCCTTCAGTTACCTGCCCCCACTGTGCCGCCACCACCGAGGATTGGCGCAATGACCCCCAACGTCCGTTTATTCTGACCAATGCGAATATTGGTGGCTTGCTCGTTTTTCATTGCCGCGCATGCGGAACCACCATCCGGCAGAAGCATTTTCACAAGCATGTTGCGGTAGAGCATAGCACCCCTAAAGAATAAGCCTGCGCTATTGCAGAACCGTATTTTTTTTGCTTGGTCTGCGTAGTACGATTTCTTTGGCCAATCCAAGATAGGCATCCGCTCCTTTGGATTTTATATCGTAATGGATGATGGACTTACCGTGGCTGGGCGCTTCAGAAAGGCGCACATTGCGGGGAATGACTGTTTCAAACAGATGCTCGGGAAAGCAGCGGCGCACTTCATTTTTAACTTCTCTCGTCAGGCGATTACGCGTGTCATACATGGTCAGCACAACGCCCAGGAGAGAGAGATCAGGATTGAGCCGTTTTTTTACCTGCTCGTAGGTTTGCAATAGCTTGACGATGCCTTCAAGCGCAAAAAATTCGCATTGCAGCGGAATGAGCAGTTCGCGTGACGCACAGAGGGCGTTGAGAGTCAAAAGACCCAGAGAAGGAGGACAGTCGAGGATAATATACTCATAGTCGTTGCGCACGCTTTTGAGGCATTCGTCCAAAAAAAATTCGCGCGCCATTTTGTCCACAAGTTCCAGTTCAACTGCCACCAGGTTGGTGCTCGCGGGCAAAATATCCAGAAATGGAGAGCGGCTTTTGGCTATATTTTCTTTCAGCTTTTCTGGTTCATAAAAGGTGTTGTACAGGTCGCCGTGCAGGTCTTCCTGGTGCAGGCCTATTCCGCTGGTGCTGTTAGCCTGCGGATCGCAATCAACGAGCAGAACTTTTTTTTCCATAACTGCAAGAGCAGCGGAAAGGTTGATGGCAGTGGTGGTTTTGCCCACCCCGCCTTTTTGATTTGCGATGGAAATGATGCGCGCCATTGAGGCCTCCCAGTCATTTTGACTGATTTTAGAGGAACTGCTGCTTCAACCGTCAGGCGAGCCTGTCAGGAGCAGATACGTCAACGAGCATGAAATTTCTGGCTTTGCCGCTTCTTTTCATGGTTCACTTGAAGGAAAAAACTTCGTGTTTCACATGAAACATGGAGGCGGCGCTGAAAGCTGCAATGGGTTGGTTGTAAAAGAGAGTATTGAGAGCGTCAAGGCTTAAAGCAGATTGAGCAACAAAACTTGCTCCGTAAGGCTAAAGCGCGTAAAAAAATGGCACAATCTCTTGGCTGGAGAAAGTATGGAACTAGCAAAAGTGCTGTTGGTTGATGACGAATCAGATGTAACGCGGATACTCTCCAAGCGTCTTGGGCGCCGAGGGTATGAGTGCCAATCCGCTGCCAACGGGCAAGAGGCCGTGGATGCCATGGAGCAGTTCCCCTTTGGCATTATAATAATGGATGTAAAAATGCCGGTCATGGATGGCATGTCCGCCTTGCAGATTATCCATTCCCGGTGGCCAAAAACTCAGGTGATCTTGCTTTCTGGTCATGCTGACATGCAGCTTGCAGTTCAGGCCATGAGCGAGGGTGCGTTTGGCTACCTGATGAAGCCTGTTGACATTGATGAACTGCTCTTTAAAATTGAGGATGCCGCAACCCAGATTCGCCTTGAGGCGGAGCAGGGCTAAGCGAGCGCGCAGAAAATGAGGAAAGTTATGTTCAATAAGAAAATGGTGGCGTCCTTTATCTTGGCTTCAACCATGGCTGCCGGGATTGTGCCCGGCATGAGCGCCGTTGCAAATGCAGTGGAAGTTACGGAAGAAAACCTGCCCAAGCTTCTTGAAAAACTGTTCCGTGAGCGGCCAGAACTGGTCATGGATGTGTTGCGCAGGCAAAGCGAGTCTGTGCTTGATATAGCTCAGCAGGGGTCAAACTTGCGCCGCCAGCACAGCCTTGAGGCCCAGTGGGCGCAAGACATGAAGGTGACCAAAACGGTTAAAACCGACGGGCGTCCGGTTATGGGCGCGCCTAAGGCCAAGGTGCGCATTGTGGCCTTTTCTGATTTTACCTGCCACTTCTGCCAGCAAGCATCCAAAACGGTGGATGCCATTTTGCAGGAATACGGCAAGGACGTGAGCCTTGTTTTCAAAAATATGCCTCTGGACGACAAAGGCCCGGCCAACATTGCTTCGGCATATTTTGTAGCTATATCGCAGCAGAGCGAAGAAAAGGCCTGGCAGTTCTACAAAGCACTCTTTGCCGACAGAGATAAACTCATTGCCGAGGGTGAAGCCTTCCTGAAAAAGACTGCTGAAGGCCTCAATGTGGACATGAAGCGCCTTGCCAAGGATGTGCACAGCAAAAAGGTTACGGACATCATCGCTGAAGATCAGATGGATGCCCAGAAGCTCGGCATTGAGGGAACTCCGTACTTCCTCGTGAACAACCTGGTGGTTCGCGGAGCCCTGCCGCTTGACCTCTTTAAGAGTGCCGTTGATATGGCGCTGAAAAACAGCAAATAGCACATGATAATCCTGCCAGCCTGTGAATCCGATTTGCCACAGATTTTGGCCCTGCAAAAGGCTGCGTTTGAAAGCGAAGCGAGGTTGGTAGAAAATTGGGATATCCCGCCGCTCACGCAAACGCTTGAGAATCTGGTGGAGGAATGGCGCACTGGCGTCATACTCAAGGCCTTGGATGGGCAAACGCTGGCAGGAACGGTCAGGGCGCACCTTGCAGAAAACACCGCCCACATTGGCCGCCTTGCCGTGCTGCCGCAATGGCAGGGCAGGGGATACGGTTCTGCACTGATGACGGCAATTTTGTCCGCAACAAAGGCCGCCCGGTATGAACTCTTCACCAGCGCAAAGAGCGAACGCAATTTGCGGTTATACGAAAAGTTCGGCTTTGTTCCGTATAAAAAAGCACTAACCGCAAATGGGGTTGAACTGGTCTGGCTGGAGAAAATCAGCAAGCTCGGTAGTGAGTGATACGCCTCAAAGTGGTATTCTGGCGGAGTATTCCGCAAGCACGAAAGGCCGCGCAATTGCGCGGCCTTTCTCATGTTCATTGGCAAAAATTATTCTGATTGTCCTGATCCACCGCGATTGCGGATAACCTTGGTCATCCATGAGCGCAACTGGTCAAGGTCGGCTTGTTGCGTTTTTTCGGACGAATCAAGCAGAACGCGCAAGTTTGCAACTTCCTGGCGCAACTGCCCAACCTCTGGCGCAGTGTTGCCGCTTGGGGCTGGGAGCCGCTGCACAACAAGTTGCAGCAGATGGGCAATCCCCTCAATGGCGCTTGTCTGGCGCTCCAAGATCTGGAGCGCAGCAGATGGGAAATAGTCATTGCTTGAGGGAACTTCAGCAATAGCTGTGGAAGAATCAGCATCCGCAACAGCAACGGCATTTCGCGGAAAGCGCGCGTTCAGTGCATCTTCAACAGCTGCAGCCGTGCGGGATTTTTGCATCTGCTCAAGCACAGCCGCAATGACATCCAGTGTTTCGCGCCGATAGCGGCGCCTGCGGCCATCGCCAACACTGGGAATAAAATGGGCAAACCGTTTGCAGTAATAGCGGGTGGTGGATTCTGGCAAGGAAAAATGGCGCGAAATATCCGCAATACTCAACAGGCTTTCAGCAACTACAGCCTTGCGAGCCATGTCTCCTCCCGCGCCGGGCAAAGGACGCCTGAAACACGCTGCGAGGCGCGTCACCCGGTAATTTGAATCGGATAAAAGGAGTGGTCAGAAACGGAAATCAGCAACAAAGTGATTCCGAAGTAATTCTTTTTGAAATACTCCAAACAAAATTTAATAGCAAGTCAGCAAACAGAAAAGGCGGTACAGACTATGCCGTTACCGCCAATAAAATAAACAATTGCGTGGTTACACGGTGGCGCTGCTGCTGATCAGTACACCACCCGCCTTACCGCGATTAGTTTGTTGCGCCAGTACGGTACATCAAGGCTCTCAACCCTCACATTTTCCCCGCGCCTGGGGCTATGGATAAAGGAATTGCCGCCTGCATAGATACCCGTGTGCAGGCCTCTGGGGCCGGAGCCTGTGCGGAACACCAAAATGTCGCCCTGTCGAGCCGCAGTGAGCGGAATCTGTTGCCCTGTGTGCGCCTGATCGGATGTTATGCGCGGTACTTTTACGCCGTTTTGCTTGTATGCCCACCAGATCAAACCGGAGCAGTCAAAGCCCTTTTGAGGTGACGCTCCGCCAGGCCTGTATTTTGTACCCATCTGCGTGTAGGCCGTTTTAACCACTTTGCGCGCAGATTCCGGGGCAGGGCCGGCATCAGGCGCTGACCTGAAAGCTCCGCAACCTGTCAGAAGTACGGCGCATGCCAAGAGCAGCGCAAAATTGCGCCATCGTCGCCAAGTGTGTGAGTGTATTGCTGCTTCCATGCTGCAACCTACTGTATTTGCAAATAAATTTGCAATAGTCAAAAATATAACACGCTATGTGCTGCATAGGATTAAGCAATTTGTGTGCCTTTTTTAGCGGACTCTTCTGATTTTTTGATTTTCAAGAATAAACTTGAACATACCGTAATGATTTTAAAGAGCCGCACGCACTGACAGAGCGCAATAAAAAAGCAAGGCTCCGGGATGGAGCCTTGCTTAAGGGGAGTCGAGGCCCGCTTATGCGGGCCTCGACATTCAATGCGGGTTACTGGGCAGGTTTTGCCTCAGAGGTAACCTTTGTCTGATTGTCCCAAACCTGATCAGCCTTGGGCAAGGTCGGCAGCAGCTTGGTCCAGGGGTTCTTCTTGAGGAATTCGGGGTCCTGCTGGAGCTTGCGGCTCATTTCCAGAATAGGCGGCACGGTTTCCTTGATATCCTTGGAAAGCGCTTCGGCAATGCCAAAATCCGTGGCCTTGGTGGCAAGGTCCACAGCCTTCTGGCTGCATTCCATAGAGGTCATGAGCGTATCAAGCGTCTTGGCAGGGTTGTGGAAGCCAACGCTGTTTTCCGCAGAAACGTAATCCCAGAACAACTGGCCCTTGCGCACCATTTCGCGCGCTTCGGTCATCAGGGCGTCGTAATCGGCGGCGCGCTTGCCTTCGTAGGCATTGGCAAGACGAACGGCTTCATGTGCCTTGACCGAAATTTCCTGCGCTTTCAGCAGTTGGTCAAAGGCCTTTTTCTGGGTGTATTCCACGCGGCCGCGCAGGTAGTCGGCGGTCTTGTCAGCGTGGCACTGGCGGCAGGCGCGCAGTTCCGGATCCTTGAGGGGCGAGGTCATCCAGTGGCTGGAAACCTTTTTGCCGCCTTCACGCATGTAGGGCATGTGGCAGTCGGCGCAGGCAACGCCCGCTGCACCGTGGGGGCCGTCCTGGAACATTTCATAGTCAGGATGCTGCATCTTGATCATGCCGACCTTGGAGGCCGCGTGCGTCCAGTCCACAAAAGGCCCAGGCTTGCCATCGGCGCCCTTGGGACCGTGCCCCTTGTAGTACTGATACATGTCTTCCGGGTTAAAGCCATTATCCCAGGGGAACACAGGCTTGGCGGCGGGGCCGTTGTCCTTGTGGGTGAAGTAGTATTCCACGTGGCACTGAGCGCACACGAGGCTGCGCTTCTGGTTGCGCGAAAGCTTGGCCCAGTCTTGGCCGCTGCGCTTCAACCAGTCTTTGAGCGGCTCGGAGTAGGGGCGCAGTTCCATGGTCACAGGATCGTGGCAGTTGGCGCAACCAATGGTTTCGTCCATCTCGTTGATCTTGTCTTTGCTGCGGAATTCGTTGACGTCTTTTGACCAGAAAGCATCGCCGTACTGCTTGACCCATTCCATCATCTTGGGGGTTTTGCAGTTCCAGCAGGTGGCGGGCAGGCCGCCCTTGCCGTCGGCGGCAAAGCGGTTGATGCGGTCAATGTTGAGAAAATCTTCAATGGCGTAGGTGTGCCCACGCGCTTCATTGTATTCGTACATGAAGGGATAGCCCAGCCACAGATTCTTGAGATAAGGCTGGGCATGCTTGAAGCCCTTGGGCAGGGGATTGACGTTGTCGTTCTTGTGGTAGGGGATGGAACCCTTGTATTCGGTCATGACCGAGGATTCGTTGTTTTTCATGTACGAGGCGTACTGCTGCGGGAATTCTTTCTGAAAAGCAGAAATACGGGTTTCGCTTTCAGGAATGGAAGTTTTGTACTTGGGGGGCTTAAGGTCAGTGGAAACATCCTGACAGCCCGCAAGCAAAGCTATGCCAAGCAGGGCCGCCACTCCCAGGGCCTTGTGTATGTTGCTCTTAGTCATTGGCTACCGTCCTTGTGCTTATAGGCATCATGCGCATGTG
>NZ_DASQOG010000193.1:0-1913 GCF_035644575.1 Desulfovibrio sp.
GGGCTGCCCGGCAGACGGCGCAGGGGCCGAAGCCCCTTCGCCGTTCTTTCTGCCCAGAATGCTTTCCATAGTTTCGCGCAGCTGCACGCGCCTTGCCCGAACCTTGGCCTTGCGCGCCCCCACGATGCCGAATATGCCGGACTTGGCGTCCTGCACTATTTCAATCTCGAGCTTTTCACGCGCTGTATTGAAGTAGCCGCAGGCTTCCTCTATGGCGCTGTCGAGATCTTTTCCCTGGAATTCCTTAAACCCTTCCATACGAACCCCCTGCTGTGTCTCGCGAACCCGCCGGGGCGGCCTACTTCGCTACGGATGTAGAGAACTTCTTCGCCATCATCCTTTGCTGCGCAATGGACAGGATGTTGTTGACCAGCCAGTACACCACGAGGCCCGAGGGGAAGCTCAGGAACATGGCGGTGAAGATCAGCGGCAGGAACATCATGATCTTCTGCTGGGTGGGGTCAGTGGCCGGGGGGCTCATTTTCTGCTGAATGAACATGGTCAGGCCCATGACGATGGGCGTGATGTAGAACGGGTCTTTGGCCGAAAGGTCAGCCAGCCAGATGATGTCCGTGCCGGGCAGATAGGTGATAAAGGGTGCGTGACGCAACTCGATGGATGTGAGCAGAGCCTGATAGAGGCCAAAAAACACAGGCATCTGGATGAGAATGGGCACACAGCCGCTGGCCGGGTTGACCCCGTAGGTCTTGTAGAGCGCCATGACTTCCTTGTTCATGAGCTCCTTGTTGTCCTTGTGCTTCTCGCGGATAGCCACCATATGCGGCTGAAGCTTTTTCATCTTTTCCATGGAGGCGTAGCTCTTGGCCGTAAGGGGCCAGAACAGGGCCTTGATGAGAACCGTCAGCAAAATAATGGCTACGCCCCAGTTGTTCACGTACTTCTGGAAAAATTCAAGCAGCCACAGCAGGCCCTTGGCGATCACATGGAACATGCCGAGGTCAATACTCTTGGCAAGCTGGTCAGAAACTGCGGCAAGCTTGGCACGTTCCTTGGGGCCGACCCAGTAGGAAACCGTAAGTTCGCGCTCCTGACCGGGGCCGAGCATCACTTCAGGTTCTTCAACGGCAGCGCGGAACACGTTCTGCTGCATGCGGCCCTTGACGGTCACGTTGCTCGTGTCGCCGGGCAGCACCGCAGCAAGAAAATAGGTGCTCATGGTGCCAGCCCAATAAATCTTGCCAGAAACCAGCGCACCAGTGGTTTCGAGCGTTTTGGGCGAAGATTCTTCGCCAAGGCTTCCATCGTTGTCCCAGGCAAGGCGCATGGCGTCGTAACGGCCGCCTGCGGCGTTGCTGGCGTCGGCGGCAACAGTGTAGCTGACGCGAACGCTCCGGGCCTGATCCGTGGTGTTCACCACGCGGATTTTTTCGCGGATAAGATAGGTATCGGAGCTAAAGGTCATTTCGCGGATAACGCGCAGGCTGTCCACTTCGCCGTCAAAGCGCAGCACGCCCTGCTGTCCGGCGCCGATGTTCAGACCATTTTCGTTGCCTTCCACAGACCACTGACCAGTGCTCCACGAGGGCTGGCTGTTTACCACAAGGCCCAGGGGGGCAACTGCGGCGGTCGTGGGGTCAATAAGATTGACCAGCGGGGAATCTACCGCAAGACCGGTCTGATACTGCTTGAGCTTGAAGGAACGCAGCGAGCCGCCGCCAGTGTAAAAAACGGCTTCATAAAGGGGGGAGTTGACCGTGAGGTCGCGGCCCGCGGCGGGCGTAAAAACGGGCATGGCCTGCTGCGCGGTTGCAGCGGCCTGCTGGGCCTGTTGCTGCTGGGCAGCCTGCTGCTGCGCCTGCTGTTGCTGGGCAACAATGGCCGGATCAGGCTTGCGGACCCAGCCCATGTACTCGGACACGTAACTCCAGCCCACAATAACGACGAGGCACAAA
>NZ_DASQOG010000194.1:0-6732 GCF_035644575.1 Desulfovibrio sp.
GCAGGCCTCCAAGGCTGCCTCGGGCGATGTTGCCGCCACCGAAATTTCGGATATGGAACTGGCCGCCCGCGCAGAAGACTTTCTTGCCAAGCTCAAGGAAAAATACCCCCATCTTGCCAAAAAGATCGACAAGATCAGGGAGTACATGGATGCCAGCCGCATTGTGGTTGCCAGCCACATGCACGCGGGCGACGGCAACTGCCATGTGAACATCCCTGTGAACTCCAACGATGCCCACATGCTTGAAGAAGCGGAAGAAACCGCAGCCCGCATCATGGCCGAGTGCCAGGAAATGGGCGGCGAGGTTTCGGGCGAGCACGGCATCGGCATCACAAAGATCGCCTTTTTCGGCAAAGACAAGATGGACGCCCTGCGCGCCTTCAAGGAGCGCGTGGATCCACGCGATGTGATGAACCCGGCCAAGCTGGTGTTCCGTGAACTGCCGGTGCGCCCCTTTACCTTCTCGTTCAACCGCCTGATCCGCGATATTCGCGAAAGCGGCCTGCCCGACAAGGAAAAGCTCATCAGCCTGCTTACCTCCATTCAGGTCTGCACACGCTGCGGCAAGTGCAAGCAGGTCTGCTCCATGTGCTATCCCGAGCGCTCCATGCAGTACCATCCCCGCAACAAGAACATGGTGCTGGGCATGCTTCTGGAGGCCGTGTACTACAGCCAGGTCAACAAGGGCCGCATCGAGGAAAGCCTGCACAAGGCCCTGCGCGATATTGTGGAGCACTGCACCGCCTGTGGCCGCTGCATGGCCAACTGCCCGGTCAAGATTCCCTCGGGCGAAGTGGCCCTTACCCTGCGCGCCCTGCTGGAACACGAAGGCGCTGGCGGGCACCCCATCAAGGGGCATGCCCTTGAGTGGCTCGCGCGCGACATCCAGAACCGTGTGCCCAAGGCGGCCAAAATGGCTTCGCTCGGGCAAAAGATGCAGAACAAGTTTCTCGGTTTCGTGCCCGAAATGTGGAAACGCCGCCTGAAAAGCCCGCTCTTTTCCGGTCGCGGCCCCAAGATGGGCTATACGAATCTGTATGAAACCCTCAAGCTGCACAGGGGTTCCATTTTTGCGCCTGCCGAGCCAACGCCGGGCATGCCCTGCGTCCTGTACTTCCCCGGTTGCGGCGGTGCGCTGTTCTATGACCGCATCGGCGTTTCGTCCGTCATGCTGCTGCTCAAGGCCGGATTTGCCGTAGCCGTACCGCCCCGGCACATGTGCTGCGGCTTCCCCCTGCTGGCTGCGGGCATGGATACGGCCTTTGAAGACAACATGGCCCAGAACCGGCAATATCTGGCCTCCATGCTGCGCAATCTTGCCAAGCTGGGCTTTGACTGCAAGCATTTGGTCACAGCCTGCGGCTCGTGCCGTGACGGCCTTGAACGCCTGCACATGGAAACGCAGTTCCCGCAGTTGACCCTGCGCGATGTGGGGCAGCTTACCCTGCCCCTGCTGGACAAGGACAAGCTCAAGGCTCCCCTGCCGGAAGGCTCAAAGGTGCTGTACCACGGCGCGTGCCACTGCGAATGGGCCGATGTGCACAAGATCAAGGGGCAAAAGCAGATCATCAAGGCGCTGGGCGACTTCAGCGGCGCCAAGATCACGCTCAACCCCGGCTGCTGCGGCGAATCGGGCATGGGCGCCATGACCTCGCCCGACATCTACAACCTGCTACGTTCACGCAAGCAGACGCGCCTTGGCGAAGCCTTTGAGCAGGGCAATGACGGCCCCGTGATTGTGGGCTGCCCCTCGTGCAAGATCGGTATTGGACGCTGCCTCATCAACATGCGCGACAAACGCCCTGTCATGCACGTGGTTGAATGGCTGGCCGGTCAGGTGGATGGTGAGGACCGCCGCCAGACCTTCCGCAAAAAGGTCAACGAAATGCGCGGCGAAGTGCGCGTTATTGACGTAAAATAACAACCTTATCATCAGGCGACCTGCACATGCAGGCTCGACCTCCTGTTTCCCTGGCAAGGCCAGCATACATTCCCAAAATACAGCGCGGGGGGTTCCGGTTACGGGGCCTCCCGCGCAAACACAAGGTCTGTCAGCATATGGCGCACACTGCCGATTCCTGCCCCGCGCACAACGGTAAATCCCCGGCCCCTGAATTCAAGGCGGATACCTTTACCTTGCCTGCCCCCGGCTGGGGCTGGTGGGGGGCGGTTGTGGCTTTGCTGCTGCCTTTTGCCTATGCCTTTTGCTTTCTGTTCCCGCGCGGGGATGACTTTGATGAAGTCACCAGGGCCATGTTCCCCTTTGATCTTCCCGGCGGGCTGTACGAAGTTGCCCGCGAATGGCTGACCTGGAGCGGGCGCTATACCTACCACTTCCTCGCGGTTTTTCTGGGCAAGGCAGGGGAAATCCGCCCCTTGTACGGGCTTGTATGCGCGGGCGTCGCGGCGCTGTTCGGCCTTGGCCTGTTCGGCCTTGCGCGGGTGGTAGGCGTACAGCGCGGCGCTGCCGCTTTTTGCGGGCTGCTGTGGGTGCTTGTGGTGCTTGCCAGCCATCAGAGCCTGCCCAACTTCTACCTGCTGACAGATGCGCTCACCATGGGCCTTTTGCAGGCCATGACCCTGGTCTTTCTGTGGATGCTCTGCCGCCTGTGGGCCGCTCCGACAACCGAGGCCCGCAAGGCGCGGCGTCAGGCCATCATAGTGGGGCTACTGACCGTTGGTGTGTTTGAGCATTCGGCCCTGGCGGCTTTGGCGGCATGTACGGTTGCTGTTCTGCTGGCCCTGGCCGATCGCTTTTCAAGCAGGGAGACGGAACCCGATGCCACGCAAAACGCCCGCACCCGTCTGCGCCATATGGGCGTTCTGTGGCTATGGGTTTTCGGGGCTTTGCTGTTTTCCTTTCTTGCTCCGGGCAATCAGGTGCGCAGGGCTGCCCGCCACATCGGCACAGACGTACAGCTGCGCCAGCTTGCCGCAGCTTTTGACGAATGGCGGCAGGTGGCTTTTTGGTTTTTTGACGGGCTGTGGCCGTGGGCTGTTCTGCTGCTGGTGCTTGTGCTGCGCGGCATGCGCGGGCAATGCCCGGCCGTTGCCAAGGGGACGGCGCGCTCCAGCCTGCTGATGGCAGTTTTGGCCATAGCCGCGTATCTGGGGCTTTCAGCCCTGCTCACGGTGCTGCATGCCCTCAGCGATGTGACCATCAGCTCCACTGGCAAACTACCCGCAGGGCTGACCATTTTTTCAGCCTATGCCTGCGGCTTTGCCCTCTGGGGTTTGCTGAACGCCTTTCCATCGGTGGAGCGCGCCATGGCGCGGCTGCCTCAACGGGCGCTCATGGCTGCGCTGCTCATCCCTCTGCTGGTTATGCTTGCCGGCAGCTCCAACTGGCGCAACACCATGACCAATGCCGCCAATGGCGGTATGCTCCACCTCGGACTGCAATTGCAGGAGCGCTACGACCTGTTGCAGGCCATGGGCGATGCCGCCCAGCCAAAGGATGCGCCGCCGCGATTCGGCCTGCTTGGGGAAATCTACCGGCCTGGCGCGCGCAAACGGGCTATTGACCCGAATCTGCCGCTGCCAGTGGTGCAGCGCAGCATTCCGGCGACGGTCTTTCCTGTGCAAATGGGTGAGGCCTTGCCCGCGCAACCAAAAACATGGCCCAACCTCTGGGCGGCCTGGATGCTGGGCCTTGGCGGCGTGTACAGCGCACCGCCCGTGGCCTCCGCAGCCGTGGCGGCGCTGGAGGCACCCTCGGACATGGCCGCGCAGAAGCCTGTAACGCTGGGCTTGCCGCAAGCCTTGCATGACGCTGGAATTGACGCTGCATGGCTGGTACGCGCCAATGGAGCACCGGCAAACGTACAACCGACTGCGGCTACCACCACGTTTAGCAACCTGTGGCTGGTGCTGCACGGACAGGATATTTCAAGGATTGAACGCATTGCGGTTTTGCGGCTCAACAAAACGGACTGGCGAAGGCTTATGCCCGTATTCCTGCAACGGCTTGCTGCATCACATCTTCTGGAGCGGCAAATAGTTGCAGACAGCACCGCCGGAAGCTCTGCATATCTGCAAATACTGGGTGCGCTGGCAGGCGAGCAAATCCACCTTCAAGCTGAAGGCTGGAAGGCAGGAGAATATCTGGCAGTGCCGGTGAGTCCGGCTGCCAATGTGCCGCTGGGCCTTTTTGTGAGCCTGAACAACGGCCCCATGCTTCAGCTTGAGCTGTCAAAACCCTGACCATCCGGACGTTAAAAATGCACGCAGGCGCAGGAGCCAACCACGGCTGGACTGACTAGCCTGAGCTGGTTGGCGGGTTTGGGCTGGCGTGGTTTGGCGGTCAGCTTGAATCGGCGGGGCTAGGCGTATTTTGCCCAGGGCACGGCCTGCAAGACCGTGGTGACACCGCGAAAGAAAGCCTGTGTTTCTTCCTCGGTAATGTGTTCCGGCAGGGTGTACCGTTCCCTGTACCAGGGCAATGTGAGCCGCAAGGCAGCCTGCATGGCATCCTGACGCGGATGCAGCACATCAGCAGGCCGGGTCTGGGTGGCATCCTCGCCCATTTTACATGGCTGGCCGAAAACAACATAGCGTCTGCACGCAATGGGACGCACAGAATAAACGCAGCAGCTCTTCTCCAACAGGAAAGGGCAAGCATCCCACACGGTTGCCCGCTCTCCACGGAACCGCGCAAAGGTTGCTTTGAGAGCATCCCGCCTGGAGGGGGGAAGCTCCAGCTCCGCAAAAAGGCGCAAGGCCAAAATTTCCAGTGGGGTTGCAGGGATGGGCTGGATACAGCATTGGCAGCACCCCGGCCCGCAGGCTGGCGGCTCCTTCTGGAGCGCGATGGAGGCCTCTACGTCGCAGTCCACCAGAGCAAAGGCGTCCAGCAGCAGACTCATGCCCGGCATGCGCTCAAACCGGTGATTCTGGTACCTCAAACGCTGTGCATTTTTTACCTGACAGGCAGCCATTTCCCACTCCGCATCAACACGCAGCCCCGCAGAAAACCACTGCCAAAACAGTGGCCTTTCCACGGGGCTGATAGATCGGGGGCTACTTCAGCCGTAACGTCCAGTCGGTCATGGCCTGCATGAGGGCCGTGGCCTGACCCGCGAGGGCTTCGTCCTGCACATCGCCGTTATCGGCAAAGGCAGGCGTGAAAGCATTGGAAAAAAGCTCAGGCTTGTTCAGCACGTGCAGGTTCAGATACACGCAGACCTGACGCAGATGGTACTGCGCCCGCGATGTGCCCATGCCGCCGCCAGCACCCACGATGCAGGCGGTTTTGCCCGTAAGGGGCGCAAGGTCGGGTTCGCGCGAGAGCCAGTCCAGCGCGTTTTTCAGCGCGGGAGCAAGAGAATAGTTGTATTCGGGGCAGGCCAGAACCAGCCCGTCCGCTGCGCTCACCTGATCAATGAGGCGCTGCACCACAGCGGGTTTTTCAATATCCGCATTGTAGAACGGCAGAGCGGAAATATCTGCAATTTCAAGGCTTACACCCTGAGGAAGATGCGCTGCGCAGCACCGCAAAAGCCCGGTATTGCGCGAAGCCTTGCGCAGACTGCCCGATATGCCGACAAAGGTAAGGTTGCCCATAACTACTCCTTAAGGGTTGCATAGACTCGAGTAGTTTACTGTGTTTTTACGCAAAAGCCCATATGCCTAGCCGCTGAAATTCCGCACGGAAGGTTCTTTATCAGGCCTTTGCCTTATCTCTGGTTCTGCTCTCAAATTTATCTTTGTTCACAACCACGCGATCGTGGGTGCCCTCGCCGATCAGCCCGGTTTCGTCATAGGCCGCCACCTTGAAACTCAGGCCTTTGCCATTGGGGGAAACTGCGGTCACTTCTGCGGTAAAGCGCACCTTCATGCCCAGGGGCGTAGCGGCCACATGGCTGACGCTGATGCCGGTTCCTACGGTCGTTTGCCCTTCCTCGAGGAGCGGCTGCACCACGTCCACGGCTGTGCCTTCCATCCAGGCCACCATCATGGCTGTGGAAAAAACACTTACTTTGCCGCTGCCCACAGTGCTTGCCAGCATGCCCTCGGTAACAGTGGTTTCTGCCGTGCCGTTCATGCCGGGTGCAATAGTATTGCTCATGTCTGCCTCGCTGGCTTTTTGGATTGGTAGCACGCAGAAAAGCATGCCGTGCGTCACTCAGATACTTGCGTATTGTTTGCCAGAGTAAAGGACTTGCCCAGCTCTTTCAACGGTTGTCTGCCTTGAGAGGCGGCATGCAGCGAATGGTGTAGCGGGTTGCAAAAAAGTTGAAGGCTGCAAAAAATGAAAAAGCCCTCGCAAAGAGGGCCGTTTCATGTGGAGGTTGCGCCGCCAACGCATACGCGGTGACTGCGGCTATATGGAAAAATCAGGCATTGGCTGCCTTAAGCATCTCTTCAACCATGGAAAGAGAAGGCGTCGCGCCAGAATCAAGGCCGCACAGGCCGCGCACTGCCAGCATGAGCATGTCAAACTGGAGGGCCATTTCGGTCACGCCGTTATGGATCACGCACACATCGCCGCGCATGAACAGCTTGTAGGCGTGACGGCTGCGCTCCTGCCCGCTGGAACGGACAATGTAATAGATCTGTTCATTGTTTTCAGTCACATACAGCTTTTGGCGGGTAAGTGTGCCAAGCGATTCGTCATACCAGGAACATTCCGAAAAAAGACGACCGCAAAAAGCAAAGTCGCAGCCGTTGTCCTGTTTCAGGCAAATGTCTTCCATGGTTTTCTGCACGTCCATTCATTCCCTCCGCAGGCTC
>NZ_DASQOG010000195.1:0-5768 GCF_035644575.1 Desulfovibrio sp.
TGCCTGGACCACCCCCCCGCTGATCAGCGGCTATGTCGCGACTGGCAGCATCAACGGCTCAATTTTGCAGATGATAAACCTTGGGCTGGGATTTTTCATATATCTGCCCTTTGTGGCTCTCTCTGACGCAGTGCGCGAAAAGCACGGCAAGCAGGTTATGCACAACCTGCTGCAAATTGCCAGCCGCTGTGATTTTGGGTCTCCCGACACTCGCAAGTGCCTGAATATTCCCGGTGAAGTGGGCCGCCTTGCCCACACGCTTGCCACAGACCTTGAGCGGTCGCTAAACGCCAATGACGGTCAGCTCTATCTTGTGTTTCAGCCGCAGTGCGACCACACGGCAAAGCGCGTGGCAGGCGTGGAAGCCCTGCTGCGGTGGGATCACCCCATATATGGCCCTGTGGCCCCGCCCATTATTGTTGCGCTTGCCGAAGACACAAACCTCATTGACCGACTGGGCAAGTTTGTACTGCTTGAGGCCTGTAAACAGCGCGCTGCATGGCATCCCGCTGTTCCGCATGACCTTGTGATCGCCGTCAATATCACTCCCAGCCAGCTGCGCAATGCCAACTTTGCCCAGATGGTGCTTGGTACGCTGCACGGTCTGGGCCTTACACCCACACAGCTTGAACTGGAGATCACGGAATCTTCCATTCTGGAACCAGACGCACGCACACTCGACCTGCTTACCCGCCTGCGTGTGCTTGGAGTACGCCTTGCCATTGATGATTTCGGCATGGGGCACACATCGCTGCGCTACATCCGCGCCTTCCCCGTGACAACGGTCAAGGTTGACCGATCCCTCACGGAAAGCCTCAACAGCAACGTGCAGGAACAGATCGTGCGCAGCATTCTGGATTTGAGCCGCAGCCTGCGCATAACCACCGTGGTGGAAGGCGTGGAGGACGAGCAGCAGCTGCGCGTTTTTACCGGCATCGGCTACCACACGTTTCAGGGCTATTATTTCAGCCGCCCGCTTTCTGGTGCGGACTGCCTGGACTTTGTGCTGCGCTACAACGGGCAGAAGGATCAGGAAGATAAGGCAGCAGCAGACGTTTTTTCCTCATGCCCCATCACGCAAAAAGCCCCGGCATAACCGGGGCCTGAACTTTATCGCTTGAACTCTCACCAATCTGCCTCAATCATCCCCTGTCAGACAGGGCCAAGACCGTGTGACGGACAAAGCCTGCGCTACCTTCTTTAGACGGATTTGCCTTCGATTTTTTTCAACAGGCTGGCGCAAAAGCTATCCAGCATCTGTTCTGTTTCGTCGCCCAACCCCTCTGTTTCGTCGCCCAACCCCAGAACAGAACCAGAACGCAACTGGCGCGCCCGTAGCGCCTCAAGATCAGGCATACTGACGCGTTGTTGCGGTAGATCGGCTATAGGCGGCAGGTTTGCGACCTGGTCAGGTGTGGCCTTGTTCAGCACCAGCACCTGACGGTGCAGTCCCAGGTCGCCAGCCATGCGGGCAACCTCCGCCGCTGTTTCCAGCGAGCGCATGCTCGGCTCGGATACCACCAGCAAGGCGTCCACATGTGCCACAGTTCCCCGGCCCAGGTGCTCCACACCGGCCTCCATATCCACCAGCACCCATTCGCGCCTGTCGAGCACCAGATGCGCCAGCAGGGCCTTGAGCAGGGCGTTGCTTTCACAAGCGCAGCCGCCCCCGGCGCTGGTCAAGGGGCCCATGACCAGCAGACGTTTGTCTCCAGCGGTTTTCTCCCCCTCCCCAGCAACAGGCAGGGGAGCTGACAGAGCCTCGGGCAGATCGCTGACATGCGGATCAAGATCCATCATGCCGCCCTTGCCAGCTGGGCGAATACGCTCTTCGATCAATGCGGCGCGCAGGGTGAGGGCTTCCGGCAGGTCAGCTCGCGCGAGGCCTGAGGCCTGCCCAAGCGAAAGCGCCGTGTCGGCATCCACAAGCCAGACTTTTTCTCCACGCCGCGCCAGATAATCACCAAGCCAGGCGGTGATGGAGGTTTTGCCCACGCCGCCCTTGCCAGAAACGGCAATCTTCATGCAATCCCCCTGTGGTTTATGTATTAGTCCTTGAGCGTTGCACAGAGCGGGCAGGCCCTGCCCACCCGCCCTGCAAAACACACTGGCCTAAGGCTGCAGGCCAAGGCCCTGACGCTTCTGCCGGATACGCGCATCCAGCAGGTCAGCCGCCTTTTCGGGATCGTCATTCACCACAAAGGATGCACCCACAATCTCTTCCAGACCGTTCAGGGCTATATCCGTCACTTTTTCCGAGCCGAGAATATTAGGCGGCAGGCCCAGATGCGTGTAGATGCCGCTGGCAACAGCATACAGGCCGATGGCCGCCGCTTTTTCAGAGTACCATTCCGGCGAGGACGCGCCCACGGGCAGATCGGAAATATCCACGCCCAGGGCATTGGCGATCAGCGCGCACAGCTGCAAAATACGGGCGTTATCCACGCAGCTGCCGAGGTGCAGCACTGGCGGAATGCCCAGCGCGCCGCACAGGCTTTGCAGCCCGGGCCCGGCCATGGAAGCGCCCTCAGGCACCAGCAGCCCGGCCTTGCCCGCCGCAGTGGTGACGCAGCCTGTGGCAAGAACCATAATATCTTTTTTGATAAGCGCCTTCATGAGGCCCACGTTGGCCGAGTCGTGCTTGATCTTGGGGTTGTTGCAGCCGACCACGCCCACAAATCCACGCACAGTGCCAGCCTTGACGGCATCCAGCAAGGGATCAAGCGAGCCGCCCAGAGCCTCAAGAATGGCCTCGTTGGAAAAACCGGTCATGATGCTGACAGGTTCGCCGGGGATTTCCACACGCTTGGGGTCGCGCTCCAAGAATGCGTCCACCGCCATGCGCACGATCTTGCGGGCTTCTTCCCGCGCATTTTCGGGGTGGAAATTAAAATGGATGGCCCCGGTAAAGCGCGCCTTGGCGGCAGTGTCGATAAAGCGGGTGTGGTAGCAGCCAGCCACCTGTACCAGGCTCGGCATGATGCACTGATAGTCCACCACCACAACTTCCACAGCGCCGGTCACGATTGCAAGCTCCGTCATCAGGTGGTTGCCCGCCATGGGGATGCCCTGGCGCATGAGCAGTTCGTTACCGGTGCAGCACAAACCTGCCACAGTGATGCCGGTGGCTCCGTTCTTTTTGGCAAGCTCGATCATTTCAGGGTCGCGAGCTGCGTCCAGAATCATCTCGGACACCACCGGATTGTGACCGTGCACCAATATATTGACCGTGCCCTTTTTGATAACGCCAAGATTGGCGGTGGACATCTTGGGCTTGGGAGTACCGAAAAGCACGTCACACAGTTCCGTGGCGATCATGGAGCCTGCCCAGCCATCGGCCAGGGCGCAGCGCGCCGCATGCAGCATGGTATTGGGCGCATCGTTATCGCAACCCATGTGGGTGCGGTGCATCATTTCGGCAATTTCACGGTCAACGCCGCGCGGAGTGATGTCGAGTTTTTCCCACAGCTCGCGGCGCTTGGCCGGAACTCGGGAGACAAAATTGACCGCCTTGCGCCTGCTGCCAAAATCGCTGTAGCAGGCATCCACCACATCGGCAGCAACATCAAGAGCCTCGCGCCCTTCTGTTGCAACGCCCAGTTCAGCGGCAATGCGCCGCAGTTTGGCCTCGTCCCGAATCTGATAGCCTGGGGCGCGGCCTTCCACCACTGCCTCCAGGGCTTCGATCACATCACGCCCGTGATCCGAATGCCCGGCTGAACCGCCTGCTATAAAGCGCCCAAAGTTGCGGGCCACAATCACATCGGCGTCTGCGCCACACACGCCGCGCGAAAGTTTTCCACCGGGTTCGGCCTTTGCACTGATGCGGCACGGCCCCATGACGCAGTTGCGACAGGTAGTGCCAAGCTCGCAAAATCGGCAATGCGGCGTTTGCTGATCCAGCCTGTCCCAGGCAGTTTCCACACCATCTGCTCTGGCCTTTGCAAGCATGCTTTTGGCATCATCCCATATAGACATGTCATTGATGTCGCGCTTTTTACTTTCCATAACAGCCCCACAAACCTTGAGGTTACACGGCGCGCCAAGTCTGCGCCGCTATCTTTGTCATAGTGGTATCACAGTCAGGCAGGAGCGTCTGTCAGATGCGCGACAAAGGAACGGTGATGATTTTTATAACAAGTTAACAAAATGAAATAATTATATTATTTAAAATTATCTCGTAAAAATAGTAGTAAAAAACTCTGAAATTGAGAATTTGAAAGGCCTGAGTAGAGGAATATCCTGGCGGATTAGTCCAGAAGTTCGCGAAGTCGACCTTCGTCGAGAATGCAATATACGCCGCGCTGCTCTTTAAGCAGGATACCCGAGCGGGTCAGGTCGGTCAGCAAGGTGGAAATGGTCTGGCGGGACGCCCCGAGGGTCTGGGCCAACATCTCGCCCGAAAGCTGCAAGCGGGCGCGGCGGCGGCCATCCGGGCCGGGGGCGTTTTCTTGTGCGGCAGATACAAGATATCGGGCCAGGCGGGCAGAAACATCGCGTAGAGCGAGGCCATCAACAATACTGAACGTATTTTTGAGAATACCGCCAAGCACACGCACCACAGACACTGTAAACTGCGGCACGGACATCATGCGTTGGTTAAACGTTGGCGTGTCCACCAGGAGAATTGTAGTATCTTCAACAGCTTGAACCTGCGCGCTGGAATGGCTGACGTACACATCGCCCGGTTTAAGAAAGGCGATGGTAAATTCTTTTTCGCCATAGGCCAGATACACACGCACAAGCCCCTTGCTCACAATAAACACGTAATTGCCAGCTATCAGCCGATTCACTGCAGGAGAAACTGCTGTGGGGGTGCTGTCCAGCTCTTCCTCGTAGCTGGGCGCGAAAATCATGCTGTTTTTGGGAAAACTGCGCTCATGAAAAGCGGAAAGCAGCGAGGAGAATTCCGGCTTGGCCAGTTCATCCAGCAAATTGACTGAGGTAAACTTCATGAGATTCTCCTGCGTCCAGCATGCTTATAGATTCGCAGGGAATACACGGCATGACGAAATTTGTTCGGTCATTCCACTGTAACCCGGCGCTGCTGATTTAAACATATAGTCCATGCACAAATTCGTCAAAGATTTCGCTGTGCATTGGAGGTTGAGAAGGATGCGGAACTAATTTTTTTTATGCTCTGTATGGCGCACAGAACGGCCTGAACGGAGAGCTGGAAAGAATTTATAAATATTGCGTTCAAGTGTTCGAAAATTAGCTTTTGAGAATTAGCTGTAATTTGTTGGCTTTTGGGTTCGGGATTCTGTCTCCCCGCCAGGTTTGGTGAGCCTTTCCGCGGGCGATTTCTGTTCACCGTGAATTGACTTTTACTGTCCTTCAGCCATGGGGTTTCGCCCCGGCGGAGTTTGGGACGCCTGAGCGGCGCGCAGCAAGGCGGGGCCGGTTATGGGGCTACGCCCCCTTCGCGGCCCCCCTTGCATCCCCCCCGAAGCACCCCCAAAGAGAGACTATCAATACCCCCAGTGTGGCGAGGGCAACGCGGCTGTAGCTGCGGGAGCTTCCTTCCCTCGCTGGGCTCGCTCAGGTGATCTCCCTCCGCGCCGCGTAAATGCCAGATAGCGCTTTTGCGTTGGATAAAGGCCGTTTCAGCCAACACCCCAGATAACAATTCTGCTTTGAAAGCTGCTCGTTGGCTCAAACTGCCTTCGCCACAATAATTGTTGCCTCTCAAAAGATTTTGCTTCGCTGCGGGCATCATCACAAACAAAACGTGTTGATTACTCCCCTAGGAACCTTGAAGCAAAACC
>NZ_DASQOG010000196.1:0-5859 GCF_035644575.1 Desulfovibrio sp.
CAGTTGATCCAGGCGCGCGCACAGCTCATGCCTGGGGTATTTCTGGTAACGTGCCCGCAGTCTATCACCCGTTATCTCAACGGTAAAGCCCAGCTCTTTGAGGATCAGGCCTATGCACTGCACACGCCTTACGCGCTGGGCATTGGCAGCCGCACCCCCGGCAAATTCAAAACGGATGTAGTTCTTGCTCAGGGTTTCGCCGCACCAGCAGTCAAGAATGGCGTAGTGGTAGCCCACGCGGGATGAAAAATTGAGGTAGCGGTCAGAAACTATGGCATAGCTGCGCTGACCAAAGCGAGAGCAGCCCTCCTCATTGCAGCCAATGGCGGTCTGCCCCATGACCGAAAGAAAACCGCGCATATTTACAGGCCGTGGGCCACGAGCCTGCACCGCCGGATTGAGCATGCCGTCAAGCACGCACTTGAAAGGCACGCTCAGCACATCATTGGGCGTTACCTGGCGAGATTCCGGATTGCGCAGCCCGCCGCCCAGATCAATCACGTGCAGATCAAGCGGCACCGTGCAGGCCAGCTTGCTGGCAACGCCCGCGCAGTGGTCTGTAACTCTGTCGGATATCTGGAACATCTGGGAATAGCTCAATTCGTGCACATAGCGCATGATGTCGTGCAATGATGTGCAGTGGCGGGGAGTGAAGGTATCCGCGCGGGGATCCACCAGATGCAGCGGCAGAATATAGGGTGCGATGCGCCGCAAAAGCACCAGGGCCGGGCTGCTGGGTCTGGCCTGGGGCTTCACCAGCCGCAGAGCCAGCAGTTCCTGCACTTCGCCGTCAAAAATTCTGCCGGTGAGCGCATCCACTGTGACGATCTGCTCCTCGGCCAGAATACTGTTGGCGCCCGGCAGGTTCATTATGGTCGGCACGCCAAATTCGCGGCAGATGGAAGCCATGTGACCGGTGAGGCTGCCTGTTTCGGCAATGATGGCCGAGGCGCGGCGCATGGCCGCCATGGCGTTGGGCGAGGAGTGGGCAAGCAGCATGACCGCTCCTTCGGGAAAGTGGGTCATGTCTTCCCCTTCGCCCACATGGACAACAGGGCCGCAACCCACGCCCCGCGCTGCAATATCACCGCCGGAAAGCAGGGGGCGCAGGTGCCGCAGGGCCGGGGCCGAATGCTCCTCGGAGGCGCTGTCCAGCCCCATGGGGCGGGTTTGCAGCAAAATAATCTGGTCGTCTTCGTCCACGGCCCATTCCATATCCTGTGGATACTGGTAGTGCCGTTCCAGTTCCATGACCATTTCTGCCAGTTTGCGCACCTGATCATCGCTGAGGCAGGGAACATCCCGCAGAGGATCGGGAACGGATTCGAGCGTGCTTTCCACAAGGCCGGTCTTGGAGCGCACAAGGCGAAGCCGCACTGTTTTGTGGGCAATGGTGGCCATGGTGATTTTTTTTGTGGCTCGGGAGACAAGCCACTGGTCGGGGGTTCCCGATCCGTCCACGACCATTTCGCCCAGACCCCACAGACCGTTGATGACAGTGGCGTTGGAGCGCAGGTCTACCGGGTGGCGCGAAAAAGCCACGCCAGCGGCCTTGGCCCGCACCATTTCAACACAGCAAAGACCCATGCCCGTGGCGTCCAGATCATAGCCGTGCTCGGCGCGGTAGGTCAGGGCGCGGGGCGAAAACAGGCTGGCAACCACCTTCTTGAAGGCGGACAGCAGATCCTGGCGGGTAACGCCGAGGATACTGCGGTACTGACCGGCAAAGGACTGCACGCCGTCCTCTGCAATGGCGCTTGAGCGCAGAGCCACAACCACATCCGCGTTCTTGCCGAAGGCCGCGTCCCATTCTGCAAACAGGGCCTGCTCAACCTCTGTCGGGATGGAGGCCTCCTGCACAAGCTGCTCAATACTCTGGGAAATTTCTGCAATCCGCGCGGGTTTTTCCGGGTCAATGGATTTCAGCAGCCGGAAGAGATTTTTGAACAGGCCCGGCGTGCGCAGCAAAAAGTAGCTGCAAGCCCTGATAGTGATGGAAAATCCGCGCGGCACTGGCATGTCGAGCATGTTGCGCAGTTCGCCGAGGTTGGCGTTTTTGCCGCCGACACTGTAGGCCATGCTGGCGTCAACCTCTGAAAGGGGCAGGGTAAACTGCGGCACATCGCCGCGCGTGTGCTGATCCAGCTCGTGCTCGATGCGCGCGGCAATGGAATGCACGGCGCTGCCCAGGGAAATGTCGCACTGGCCCGACATCTCGCTCAGGGTCGAGGCCATGCGCTCGCAGTGGAAGATGGCCCGCCGGGCCTGCTTGCGCACTTCGCTGGTTTCCATGTGCTTGTCGCCGCGCAGGGTGGCGTCCAGCCCGGCCATTACCCCGGCCAGATCCGCATTGGCCTGGAGCAGTTCCTTGAACGAGACATAGCGCTTGTTGAAAGCGTCCATGGCCGCCTCGCGGCCAACACGGGGGGCAATGCCAAAGAGTTTTTTCAGCAGAGAGGCCATACGGATATCCTTGATCGCAGATTTTCGTCATGCCCTGAAACTGATGATGCTGAATGCCTGATGCGTAAACGTTGCTTGTCAGCGTCCCTGCCCGATCACAATATATCTCTGCGCAGGGCCGCGTCCGTCCTTGCGCACAAGCCCCAGCTGCACAAGCAATTGCAGGTCGTACTGGGCCGTGCGCATGGAAATATTTTTCCCGGCAAGTTCTTGATATTCCTGCCTGCTGATGCTGCCCGAGGCCGCGATGGTCGGCCAGACCTCCATGACGCGCCGGTTGAGCTTGTCCGCAGAGTCCTTGCCGCGCAGCAGGGCCTCCAGTTGCGCGGGGGCCTCGTTTTGCGGCTGTGGGGCAGGGGCGCTTACAGGGGCCTGCACGGGAATATCTGCGGCCGCAGGGCTGACCAGCCTGCCGGGCAGACCTTCTGCCGATGCTGGGTCTTCGGCAGGGGGCGTTGCGCAGAATCCCTGATCGCAAGGATCATCCTGCGGCTTGCGCGATTCCTGCGCAGGAGCTGCCGTAGTTTCGTTCTGCCCTGCCGGAATTGCGTCGTTTTGCGGCTGGGTGGTCGCGCCAAGCTGAATATCTTCTGCAAGTAGAATGCCACCTTCGCAGAATGTCAGGGCCCGAGTGAGGGTGTTTTTCAATTCGCGCACATTGCCGGGCCAGTCGTAGTCCATCAATTTGGCCATGGCCCCCTTGCTGACCTGCGGCATGGCGGCGGTCATGGCAGTCAGCCCGCCAGCGGGCTGTGCCCCGCCTTCGGCTTTTAACCTGGCCTTGGCCTTGAGAGCTTCCGAGAGAAAATAGACCGCCAGCGAGGGAATATCCGTCTTGCGCTCCCGCAGCGGCGGCGTGTTGATGGTGATGACGGCCAGCCGGTAGTACAAATCTTCGCGGAAAGAACCCTTCTGCGAATCATCTAAAAGGGAGGCATTGGTAGCTGCAATGATGCGCGTGTCAAAAGGCACGTCTTCATCGCTGCCCAGCGGCCTGATTCGCCTGGTGGAGAGCGCCCGCAGCAGGGCCTGCTGTACCTTGGGGGCCGCGTTGCCCACTTCATCCAGCATGAGGGTGCCGCCCTGCGCCGTCAGAAAAGCCCCCTTGCGCGGTGCGCGCGCCTCGGTGAATGCGCCCTTCACATGCCCGAAAAGGGTATCCATGAGCAGGTTTTCGTCCAGCGCGCCGCAGTTGATGGTAATGAAAGGCCCTGCAGCCCGCGCGCTGAGCCTGTGGATGGCCTCGGAAACCAGTTCCTTGCCTGTGCCGGTTTCGCCCACAACCAGCACATCGGCCATTACCTGCGAAGCTTTGCGGACATTGTCGCACAGGGCAAGCATGGTGGGTGATGTGCCAATAAGGCTGTTGACGGGCAGGTCTTCGGGATGCGGCAGATCTTCCACCGGCTCGCGCTGCTGCTGGGCATCATCCTCCGCGGCTTGCAAGCGGCGCGCCTCAGCGGCAAAGCGCAAGCGTTCAAGCAGGGTGTTTATGCCAGCTTTGAGCCGTTCCAGTTCTCGCGGCAGTTGGGGCGTATCTATATTAGTGTCATCCCCTTCGGCGTTGCAGCGTTCAAGCTCCGCCGTTACGGCGTTGAGCGATCTGCCCGTCTGCCGCGCAAGCCACCAAAGGCTCAGACCCAAAAGCAGCATGCCGCCACCAAAGGCCCCCACATAGATGCCCATGAGCTGTACGCCCGTGCGTGTGGTGGTAAAACTGGTGTCCAATACCGCCAGACCGCCCAGTACGATTGTTGCCTGCGAAACAGGACTGAAGGTCACCGGCACGTAACTTACCCTCTCCACCCGCATCTGGCTGCTGCTCCACAGCGAGCTGTTTTCAGAAAGGGGAAGCTGGCCTGACTTGCCCTCCTGCACATCGGAGACCATGTTCCAGTAATTGATGTGCTCAGGGCCGGGCCGGAATGCGGTATTAAATCCCGGCCTGCCAAAATCGCCTATAAAGCCAGCGCGCACGGCATCCGTGCCCAGGCTGCGCTGGGTCAGACCAGCATCCGGCACCTCGGACTGAAAGAGCATCCAGCCATCCCGGTCAAAAAAGAGTGTGCGCACGCGCCCCTCATCGCCTGATGCGGCAATGGGGGCATTGGGGCCGGAGTAGGTGGACAGGATATCCCGCAGCTCCCGCAGATCCAGAGAAAGCATCAGGTAGCCGGCAAACGTGCCTTCCGCATCATGAACCGGAGTGGAAAAGCGCAGCACATACAGGGTGATATTCTGGTTGCTGCCCTTAACCGGCACCATGGAGTAGGTCACTTCCACGGGCTGGGCAACGCTGACGTGGCCGGTGCGGTGTTCCGAGGCAATGGAGTGGAAGGGGCCGGTGGGACTGGCAAGGGCCTGCCGCATGGGAACAGTGATGATATCCCCGCCTGTGTTGACAAGCAGATAGCGGTTGTCTGGGGCCAGACCCTCAAAGGCCAGCTCCCTGTATCGCAAGCCGCCAGCCTTGGCGCGGAATTTGAGCCGGTTGGCCATGTCTTTTTGATCCATGGAGCCAGCGGCGAGAATAAGAAGCTGATTGCGCGTTTCTTCAAGCGCCTGTTCCAGAGCAAGGCTCATTGCCTGTGACTGAAGCTGTGCATTGCGCGCAATTGCGCGATCAAGAATGGCCTCAATGCTGCTGCCCGTAGCAGTAAAAATAATCAGCAGTACGAGCGCCAGCAGGGGCAAGCCCAGCATCAGCATACGGCTTGCAAGGCTGCGATTCATAAAGAATGCCGTGAATTCCAGCGAGCTGCCCTGGGGAAGTGTTCTGTGTAAGCGCATGGTGCTCCCCTGTTTTGTGCAAAAAAGCGCAATCTTGGAGCTGAGTATAAAAAACATTCCCCCACGTGACAAGATTTTTCGCGCAAAAATAGAAAAAAAGGCGCAATTTCAGGCAATAATTATGCAATGGCACAGCCTTTGCTAATACTTTCACATTCGAGGCAACGAGGCGGTGCCTGCCCCCGACGGGAGTCATCGCAAAATGGGTAAGATGTGGTTGAAGTGGAGATGTCACATTTTGATGTGGAGGAAGTTATGAAAAGGATGCAGAGGCTCTGGACATGGCTTACAGGTTGCGCGCTGCTGGTTGCGGCATTGCCCGGCGCGGCCCTGGCTGCTGGCGGCGGCAAGGTTGCCAACGTTGTGGTGGTCGCCGATACGCGCAAGCTTGACGGCATACTGTATTGGTGGGCTGAAATGTATAATGAAAGCCACTTCTTTTTTGCCATTCTGACTATGGCCATTATCCCGGTTACAGGTTGCATACTGGGTTGGCTGGCGGATGTCGTCATGACGCACATCGGCATTGACCTCAAGCACCGCGAATTGTCCGAAAAGTAGTCGGAAGGAGGCAAGTTATGGAATGGTTGTATATTTTGATGCCCA
>NZ_DASQOG010000197.1:0-6760 GCF_035644575.1 Desulfovibrio sp.
ACTTTCCGCTTGAAGCCTTACCCACGCAAAGTCTCTGGCAAAAAGAAATACTGCACCCTATGAATAAGGGCGAACAGTACTGTTAAGCAAAAAAATCGTCAAGTATTATCTGCATTGGCTTCAAAAATGATTGCCAAACGATAAAAACTGACTGAATTGCTCCGCATTAGGTGGTATTTTTACATTCCCGAGCGTGCATTATTCTGCTGTTAGTTGATTATGCACTCAATAACGCATTAATCTAAACTGTAAAAGGCCGGTTAAACCGGCCTTTTTGACAGCAAGAATTAGATTGCCTGCGTCTTTTTCTTTGTAGGAGCTTTCTTTGCCTTGGCGGGAGCCTTGGCAGAAACTTTTTTTGCTTTGGCGGGAGCCTTCGCCTTGCTGGCCTTGCTGGCTTTGGGTGCCTTGGTTCCACTTGCAACAGTTGCCGGAGCGGTGTTAGCGGCGTTGGCTTCAGTGCTGAAGAGGCAGGGAGCAGTCATCAGCGAAAGGGCCACGGCAGCCATAAGGAGCTTTTTCATGTTCGTATCCGTTTCTTCTGGTTATGCCACATCTACAACAATATGGCTGTACGTCTATGGCATGAGCGGACGGCGGACGCAATAACAAATTTGAGCCTAGGGAACCGGGCATTTGCGGGCATTTTTTATGGCCAGTCCATTATGACGGCATGGGGTTTGCTGCATCTGGCCCATGTTGACAAAAATATGGGGCAAATGCTCTAAGGATAAGCTACGCTGCGCCACCGAATTTGGCGGGCCACGGCGGCTTGCCCCAGTTTCATGACCAATGGCCCTGATGGGTGATGGAAGCAGCTTGCAGCGTCAGCCTCAGCCCGGCCAGCACTTCAAACAATACTTCTAACACAAAGAATCGCCATGGCTTTTTTTGCACCCCGTGATGTCAAGACTACTCTTGTATGCCCGACCTGCGGCGCGCCCCTGCATATCGCCCGCACCTGCCACGAAGTCTATATGTACTGCCCAGCTTGCAATGCCCAGTTTCCGCTTCAGGACTACATCCGTCAGGCGGACGAAGCCATGGAGCATTTTCTGGAAAACGTCTACTGCAACCGCATCTAGCGTTGCCACGCTGGGGGTATGCAGTGAGCTGCCTGCCGTTTAATCCTTGGCTGGCGCATCTGCCCTAGCGGTAGTGCTGCGGGCCAGTTCTCTGGCGGCTGCCATGCCGCTGGCCCAGGCCCAGTGCAGGTTGTAGCCGCCCAGCAGGCCTGTAACGTCCAGCAGTTCGCCCACCACAAACAGGTTTTTTTGCAGCAGGCTGCGCATGGTCTTGGGGTCTACTTCGTCGGTATTTACGCCGCCGGAGCAGGCCTCTGCCTTTTTGAGCCCCGCTGTAGCTTGCGGACTTACCGTGTGCCGCTGCACGGCTTCCACAATTGCCACGCGGGCCGCGCGCGGAAGTTCCGCCACCTTGCGCCTCGCGCTTTCCTCAGGCAGCAGGGCGTCCACAAGCCTTTGGGGCAGAAGCCTTGCCAGCAGCGCGCGTGGGGTCTGTTTGCCAGCCTGCGGCGCATTCATAAGCGCGGCAACATCCTGCTCCGGCAAAAAATTCAGCGTGATTGCAGCACCTTCGGTCCAATAGAGGGATGCTTTGAGGGCTGCTGGCCCGCTGAGCCCCTCATGGGTGAACAGCAGATCATCCTCCCAGTGGTGTTGCCCAAAGGTAACGCCCACAGGCAGGCTGATGCCCGTAAGGCCGAGCAGGGGCGAATCCGAATTAAGGCGCAGGGGCGTGAGCACAGCGCGTGGCACAACAATGCTGTGCCCCAGTTCTTCCGCCAGCCGATAGCCGGCACCGCTGCCACCAGCCTGCGGCCATGCCGGGCTGCCCAGCGCCAGCACCAGAGCCTTGCCGCGCCACGAGCCGCCCTCCGTCTGCACAGAAAAACCATCTGCCCGCGCCTCTACTGCTGATACTGTGGTGCCGCAGGCAATAACGCAGCCGTGCTTGCGGCAGTCGTCCGTCAGCGCCCTGACCAGCCGTTGCGCGGAAACAGTCAGAAAAAGCTGGCCGTGGGTGCGTTCCTCAAAGGGCAGGTTCCATTCCTGCACAAGGCGCAGCATGCGTTCCGGCGTAAAGCCCTTGAGGGCTGGGGCGCAAAATGCATTGCCCCTGCTTCCGTCGCACCGGTAGTCCTTGGGGCTGACTGTGCGGTTGGTAAAGTTTGCCTTGCCGCCGCCGCTCACGGCCAGTTTGCGCCCGGGCACAGACCCACGCTCCAGCAGTACAACACTCAAGCCTTTTGATGCCGCCTCGCGGGCGCACATAAGCCCCGCAGCGCCCGCGCCCAGAATCAGCACATCGGCTACATCCGGGCAGCGTGTTCCGCCGCCTTGCACTGGCTGTGTGTTCTTTCTTTTTGGTGGCGAGGGTTGCGTAGAATCCCTGGCCGTGGGGTTGGCTGGCAACGTATTTTCAGAAGGTGCCGCAGGCGCAGCGGGTGCAGCCTTGGGGTCGGGTGTTTGCTGGGTAAAGGCCTGACGTGCCGGATTTGACAGAATTTTGCGCGTGGCGCTATTTTGGGGAGCTTTGTTGTGCATGCGGCGAAGGTATACGAGGCTTTGGCGGCTGCCAAGCCCTTGTGTGCCGTCAAACCGCCATTGTCTGAATCTGCCAGCGCGGCTTCGCCGCTATCTTTTACCGGGATTGTCATGCCAGTTCTTGCTTCAACATACATTGCGCCGTGGTTTGTGCGCAACGGCCACGCCAACACCATGTGGCCCGTGCTCTTTCGTGAAAAGCCGCAAATGTCGTCTTCTGTGCGCCGGGTGCGCCTGGAAACGCCTGATGGCGACTTTCTTGATGTGGATCAGCATCCCTCGCTCGGAAAAGACAGGGTGGAGCTGCCTTTTGGGCAGGGCAGGGGCATGGCTGTTATTTCGCACGGGCTGGAGGGCAACAGCCGCCGCAAGTATGTACTGGGCATGACCAATGCCCTGCGGGCCGAAGGCTTTGACGTGCTGGCCTGGAACATGCGCTCCTGCTCGGGCGAGAGCAACCGCACAGCACGCCTGTATCATATGGGCGAGATTGAAGATTTGGAAACGGTGGTGCGCTTTGCCGAGCAGTTTGACCGCCCCTTGCTGTTGGCTGGTTTCAGCATGGGGGGCAACCAGATTTGCCGTTATCTGGGACGTGGGCCGGTTTCGCCGCAGGTGCGGGCGGCTGTGGTTGTGTCTGTGCCGTGCGATCTTTCCGCTGCGGCACCGGTCATGGACGGCCCTGCCTGCCGCATCTACATGAGCTATTTTTTGCGCACACTGCGTAAAAAAGTGCGCGAAAAGGCCGAGCGTTTTCCTTCCTATCCTTCAGTTGAAGGCGTGGAAAAAATCCATACTTTTGCGGAGTTTGACGAGCGTTTTACCGCACCCGCCTTTGGTTTTGCATCAGCCAAAGATTATTGGGAAAAGAATACGGTTTTGCCCGACCTGCCCTGCATAAGCGTACCTGCCCTGCTGCTCATGGCAGCGGACGACCCTTTTTGCGCGCCTTCGTGTTATCCGTGGCAGACGGCGGGGCAGAGCGCGCATCTGCATCTGGAGGTTGCCCCGCACGGCGGGCATGTGGGTTTTGTGCAACAGAAGCAGGAATACTACAGCGAGCAACGCGCGCGCGAATTCGTGCGGCAGTTAACGGGGCGCGGTGTTTTTTAGGCGCTTGGTAGCGCGACCGGGCGCACCAACAGAGGGCTTGTTGCGATGGAAGTTTTGCGGGCGCGTCAACTTTTTTGCCGCTCGGCCAGCCGTTTCTTGGTCAGAACCGTGGCCACGGCGTTAACCGGATCTTCCGGCCAGGGATGCTTGGGATAGCGGCCCCGCATTTCTGCGCGCACTGCGGGGTAGCCATTGCGCCAAAAGTGGGCCAGATCGCGCGTGACCTGCAAGGGGCGGCCTGCGGGCGAATTGAGGCGCAGCACCAGAGCCACGCGCCCATCAGCTATACGCGGCGTGTCCACACAGCCGAATAGTTCCTGCAACTTGGCGGCCAGCCAGGGGCCTCCGTCTTCACCATACACAATGGGGCGCATGGCCCCTGACGGCACCTGCCATTCCGTGGGGGCCTGGCGTTCAAGTATCCGGTGAAGGTTCCCCGGCAGCAGGCGGCGCAGGGCATCCAGCAATTGCTCCGGCCCGAGCGCCGCCTGCGAATTGGCGCGCCCCTGTTTGCCTTGCCCGGCTGACCTTTCGAGCGCCTGCTGCAAGGCTGGCGCGAGCCAGTCATTGAGAGTCGCCAGCAGGGCGGCATCGGAAACATCGGGCCATGCCTCGCCATCCAGCTCGCGCAGCAGGCTTACCCGCGCGCACCATTGTTTTGCGTCATCATCCCACGGCAGGCATTCCAGCCCCCTGTTCTGCACATGGGCGCACAGGGCCGCCGCGCACTGGTCGGGCAGGGGCCGGGGCAGTGGGGCATCTTCCAGAACCAGAGATCCCAGAACACGCTGCCGCCTGGCGCTGACCAGCCCGGCATCTGAAACCGTCAGCTTGTCTTCGTTGCAAATATCTATGCTGAAAAGCGCTGCAAGATCATCGAGCGAAAGGGCGGCGGCAAGGCGGATGCGCCCGCGTGGCGCTGCGCCGTCAACTTCTGCAATGGCCAGAAAGGGCAGCCGCGCCAAGGGATCATCGCTGGCTATCTGGGCGGCCCGTCCGCTGCGCAGGAGATAGGGCGTCATGGGGGCCACACCTCCTGTAAAATTTCCCTTGCCGCTGCTCTGCGGCTGACCGTCTGTCTGACGCATGGCGACCTGTTCCGGCCACGCCACAGCCAGTAGTTGCCCGAGGCTTGCGGCCTGAGCGAGAGCTGCGGAAAAAATGTTGCCCGTTTTGTTGGATTGTCCCTGCGCCGCAGGCCGGGAACCTTTCTCCTCATGCCGATCAATCTGACGCGTGAGCCGTTGCGCCAGACGGCGCACACGCTCACGGGCGGCATCCGCATTCTTGCCCGAAGCGTTATCGCGGCACAGCCAGTCGAGGCGGCGCAGCACATCGCATCCCGCGCCAGCTGCGGGCATGCCGCCCTTGCTTTTGCCAGCGGCAAAGGCCAGCGGGTCGCGTTCTTCCAGCAGAGCGGCGATACAGGCTGCCAATGCGGCAAGGGAATTGTCGCGTCCCCACAGCAGCAGGCGCGCCGTGCGCGGCGCAAGGGGCAATGCGGCCATGCTGCGGCCCAAAGCCGTTGGCCGCAACTGGGCATCCACCGCGTCCAATGCCAGAAGGCTCTGTTTGGCAACAGCCAGATGGGCCGGGGGCGGCGTGTCGAGCCATGCGAGCGAGCCCGGATCGGTCACGCCCCAGACCGCCAGTTGCAAGGCGAGCCCGGTGAGGTCGGCATCCAGAATTTCAGCGCGGATGTGCGGGCGCATGCCGTTTTCCTGCTCTTTTGCCCAAAGGCGGCAACAGATGCCAGGTTCAATGCGTCCGGCGCGTCCGGCCCGCTGGGTTGCACCAGCCAGCGACACGCGCTCTGTCACAAGGCGGGTGAGGCCGCTGGCCGGGTCAAAGCGCGTCAGGCGCGCAAGGCCGCTGTCCACCACAAGCCTCACGCCCTCAATGGTCAGCGATGTTTCGGCAATGGAGGTGGCAAGCACCACCTTGCGTTGCCCCTGTGGGGCGGGCGCAATGGCCGCGTCCTGCTCTCTGGCGCTAAGATTGCCATAGAGCGGGCACAGGGCCACATCAGCAGGCAAAGTGCCCTCAAGCAGGGCTGCAAGATGGCGGATTTCGCCAGCGCCGGGCAAAAAAGCGAGCAGACTGCCCTGTTCCGTACGCAGCAGGTGCAGGATTACATCAGCCATGTGCCGCCACAGCAGCGGCCCTGCCCCGGCAGCAGACAGAGGGCCGCCGCCCACAATCTGCCCTGCGCGAATTTTGGGCGGCAGGTGCCGCATCTGCACGGGAAAAGTCTTGCCGTCGCACACAACGGAAGGGCAACTTCCCATAAGGCCTGCCACTGCCTGCACATCCAGCGTGGCGGACATGACGATCAGCCGCAGGTCGGGGCGCAACGCAGCCTGACTCTCAAGGCAGAGGGCAAGCCCGGTATCGGCAGTGAGCGAGCGTTCATGAAATTCGTCAAAAATCACAGAGGCTATGCCCGGCAGCTCGGGATCATCCTGCAACATGCGCGTGAGCACGCCCTCGGTGACAACCTCCACGCAGGTGCGGCTGCTGACGCGGCTTTCGTCACGCATGCGGTAGCCCACCGTGCCGCCCGGTTCCTCACCCAGCAGGGCCGCCATGTAGCGTGCCAGCGTGCGGGCCGCCACGCGCCGTGGTTCAAGCAGCAGAATACGGCGGCCCTCAAGCCAGGGCTGCCCCATGAGCCAGAGGGGAACACGACTGCTCTTGCCCGCTCCCGGCAGGGCGCTGAGCACCAGATTGCGGCCCTGGGCCAGAGATTCCAGAACTTCTGCGCGCGAAGCGTCGAGTGGACACGGTGGCAGGGTCGGGCAGCGGGCAGGGGTACTTGAGGGGGCGGCAATGCGTATCGGCGAATCGGTCATGGCTAAATGCAGCATGGCTGAAGGTAAATGCGGTAAAATAGGCGCATTTTTACTGGTAATCCAGTGCGTGTCAGTGTATTGACACAGGAAAGGATATGCACGCGGAGAATGCACACATGGAGTTGAATACCAGCGGCATTATCGGCCAGAGCACCAGCCTCGCCGAAGTCTTCAAGGTTCTCGGCAAGGTTGCGCCCACGGACAGCACTGTGCTTGTAACTGGTGAAT
>NZ_DASQOG010000198.1:0-3371 GCF_035644575.1 Desulfovibrio sp.
GCCGCCGTAATGAAAAAAGGCGGGCGGCAGGCCTGCCACCACGCCCTTGCCTGTTGGCGGAAAGTAAGCTTTGGCGCGAGGGCAGGGCGGGGAACCCATGCCTCGCGCAAAAGATCGCCGCAGCGCATGTTATACGCCTCCTTCACTCCATGTGTAGGGGATGGAAGGGTCATCGGCGGGCAGACGCTGCCCCTCGGTGGGATCATGGGGGATGTCGGCGCAGTTGCAGATGAGCGCCGGGGCGTCACCCATGGCCGTAAAGCCGTACCACACGTTCACGGGGATGCGCAGCAGGCCGTAGTGTTCCGGCCTGCCAAGGGCCAGTTCGCACAAAACGCCGCGCGTTTCGGAATCCGGCCTGTCGTCATACATCACGATTTTCAGCAGGCCTGAAGGCACGGCAAAATGCTGCGTCTGGCGGGTGTGGCGCTTCCAGGCCTTGACGTGGCCGGGCAGCACCTCTGAAAAATAGATTTCGCCAAAGCCCTTGCTGAAGTCTGGCAACAGGGGCGAACCGGGGCGCAGCATGTGCAGCACCGGCCCGCCTTCTGTCGGAATGACCTTCAGGGGTTGCAGCAGTGCGCCTGCAATGCCTACATCCTGCGCAGTCATTTCTTCCGTATTCATTACTTTACCCACACCTGATTGCGCTGTTCGGCGGCGTTGACGTAGGCCGCGATCTGCCCAAGGGTGAAGTCGAGCATGTTCTGTGGCTGTTTGCCGTTCTGGCCCTGATAGAAGCAGTGGTACCATTCGGCAGTGTAGCGGATGGTTTCCTCAAAGGTGAGGGTGGCCTTCCAGCCCAGATGCGCCAGTGCTTTATCGCAGCAGAGCTTGAGCAGGGTGCATTCCTTCATGCCAGCCTGACCGTTCTTGTCCATCTCGCTGGCAAAGCCGGGCCAGTGCAGGGCAAGGGCATCCACCACTTCAGCCACGGTATTGTTGACGTCTGCCGCAGGGCCGAAGTTGTAGGCCTGACCGCGCAGGTTGAAAGGCTCGTTGAGGCCCAGCAGCAGGCGCGCGCCAAGCCACAGGTAGCCGGAAAGAGGCTCCAGCACGAGCTGCCAGGGGCGCGTGGCCCACGGGCTGCGGATCTGCACCGGCTGCCCGGCGGCCCATGCGCGGGCGCAGTCGGGCACAATGCGATCCAGCGCCCAGTCGCCGCCGCCGATCACGTTGCCGGCGCGCACGGTGGCGCAGGCGGGGCCATCCTTGAAAAAGCTTTCAAAATAGGAGTGGGCGATGATCTCCGCGCAGCCCTTGGAGGCGGAGTAGGGGTCGTGCCCGCCGAGGTGGTCGGTTTCGCGGTAGCCCCAGACCCATTCATCGTTGCGGTAGCATTTATCGGAAGTGATCATGATGACGGCCTGCACATCGGGGCAGGCGCGCACAGCCTCAAGCACGTTGAGAGTGCCCATCATGTTGGCTTCAAAAGTCAGGGCCGGGTCGTCATACGACTTGCGCACCAGTGCCTGAGCCGCAAGGTGGAAGACCACATCGGGGCGGAATTGGCGCATGGCCTTGATCATGCTTTCGCGGTCGCGGATGTCGCCGCGCACGTCAGCTTCGAGGTGCGCGCAAAGATCCATGGCGGCATAGTGCGAGGGGGTGGTGGGCACGCAGTCGGAAAAACCGCCGACCACTGCGCCCATCTGGGTCAGCCATGCCGCAAGCCATGAACCTTTGAATCCCGTGTGCCCGGTTACAAAGACCCGGCGTCCTTTATATGCGTTGGCAAACATGTTGGTTCCTCGTTGGGTTTTCGCGCGTTGGCTGACGCGGAAAGGGGATGTGCAGCCAGTGAAGCAGGCTTCGGCTACGGGCAGGCCGCAGCCGAAGCTGTACGTACGTGTTGCGGAGCGCCGTCTATATCCAGAAGGCCTTGCCCGCGTCCCACATCTCGTTGAGCTTGATGGAGTCGCGCAGCGTGTCCATGCACTGCCACTGGCCGGGGTGCGGATACATGGAAAGCTGCCCTTCCGCCGCAAGCCGCTGCAATGGTTCTTTTTCCAGATCGCAGGCTTCGTCCTCGGTGAGGTAGTCAAGAAATTCGCGCTTGAAGACGAAAAATCCGCAGTTGATAAATTCGTCCAGCACGGGCTTTTCTTCCCACGAAAGGATCTTGCCGTCGGCATCGGTGCGCACCGTGCCAAAGCGCGAGGGCATACGCACACCCGTAAAGGTGCCTATGCTGCCCGACTGCTTGTGGAACTCAATGAGCTTGTTCAGGTCGATATCGGCAACGCCGTCGCCGTAAGTAACCATAAAGCGGTCGGTGTCAATGTGCTTGGCAACGCGCTTGAGTCGGCCACCCTTTTGCGTTTCCTGCCCGGTGTCGCACAGGGTCACGCGCCAGTCCTCGATGGGATTGGGGTAGGTGGTGATGTTGCCGCTCTTGAGGTCAACTGTAAAATCCGTATTGCGGATGTTGTAATCATGGAAATACTGCTTGATGACCTCGCCCTTGTAACCAAGGGGCAGGATAAAATCCTTGAAGCCAAAGCGCGCATAGATGGACATGATGTGCCAGAGCACGGGCCGTCCGCCGATCTCGACCATGGGCTTGGGTTTGACCGAGGTTTCTTCGCGCAGACGCGTACCCTTGCCGCCGCACATGATGATGACTTTCATTCTAAGCCTCCTGCCGCCGCGTTTCATGGCTTGTTCCGTTCGCGGCGTGTGGCCCATGTGTAGCAGAAGGGCGCAAGGAAAAAAAGCCCCGCAATGGGGCTTGGGCCGCCGGGATGCCCTTTGCATTTGCGCCCGCGCGGCGTAGAATAAGCAAAGCGCATTCAAACCCAAACTTTTTTGTGCGCAAGAGAGGTATTTATGAAGTTGTTTCGCCGTGGTTTGCTGTTGCCGCTGGTGCTGTTGCTGGGCGCACTGGTTGCGGCCTGCGTTACTTCCGGCCCGCAGAAGGCGCTGAACGACGTGGCCGATGCCCTGAACAAAAATGACGGCGCGGCTTTTTTGGCTCAAATTGACATGAAGCCTTTTGCAGCCAACCAGATTAAAAATATGACGCGCGAAGATCAGGCGCTCAACGCCCTGGATTCCATGGGGCGCTTGCTCGGGCTGGGCGGCATGGAAGACTTGCTGGGCAGCGTGGTGGACATGCAGGCGCGCTTGCAAAAGCAGTATATGCGCGGCGTGAGCACGGGCGAGCTGGTGGCCCAGTGCGGCAAGGCTGACACCCCTGATTGCCCGTGGGTGCCTGAAAGCCTGAAGACCGCCAAGATTACCGAGCTTGGGGCCGATGCGGCGGTGGCGCAGGTGACTACGCCCGCCCGCATGACCAGTTGGCTTGCCCTGCGCAAGGTGGGCGAGAAGTGGTTGGTGGTTGGGCAGGCCGTGATGGAAAGCACTGCCAG
>NZ_DASQOG010000199.1:0-6391 GCF_035644575.1 Desulfovibrio sp.
AACAACAAGACACGCTTGGCATCCCAGAAGGTACAACATGGTCAACCCACCCAAAAGCAAACACATCCCCCGCGCGACTATCCAGCGCCTTGCCACATATGTTCAGGTGCTGGAAAATTTCGCACGTGACAGTGTCGAAGTTATTTCATCCAATCCCCTTGCAGAAGCCTGCGGCGTCAACGGCTCGCAGGTGCGCAAAGATCTTGCTTACTTCGGCGAATTCGGCATCCGTGGCGTTGGCTATCATGTCAAATCGCTCATTGCCGCCATTACCTCATCCCTGGGTGTTGACCGCGAATGGCGCATGGCGCTGATCGGCGTCGGCAACCTCGGCAAGGCCATCCTGAACCACGGCGAATTTCGCTCTCGCGGATTCAACATTGTGGGCATTTTTGACTGCGACCCGTTTAAAATCGGCGAAATTGTCCACGGTCTTGAAGTGCATTGCACACGCGACCTCAAGGACATGGTGACTGATCTGAACATCGAGATAGGCATCATCACCACCCCGCCGGAGCGGGCGCAAAGGGCCGCGCAGCACCTGATGGACGCAGGCATTACCTCCATTCTGAACTTTGCTCCCTCGCGTATCAAGGTGCCGGACAGAATCAACGTGGAGTACGTGGACTTTTTCCACCATCTCTATGCGCTGGCGTTCAACCATCCCCAGACGCGGTAATAAAACGTGGCATTCACTTCTGTGACATCCTGGCCAGGGCGCTTTCATGACGCCCTGGCTTTTTTGACCCGCCTTGTCCCCCCTCGCCCCTGCTGCACCGCAGATTCCCTCAGCGTGGCCATGCCTTTTTTTGCCCCGGTGGGTCTGGTGCTCGGCGCACTTTGCACGGCAGCCGCCTTTCTCTGCCTTTGGGTATTTGAAGCGCCAGACACGGGCTTTGCGGGCCGTTGCCTTGTCGCAGCCCTTGCCGCGTGGGCCTGGATACTCTGCGAAATATGGGCAACGCGAGGCTTGCACTGGGACGGGCTGTCTGATCTTGGTGATGCCGTAAGCAGCGGCGCCAGCGGCGAACGCTTCTGGGCTGTACTGCGGGATAGCCGCCTTGGCGCATTTGGTGCGCTGCATCTGCTTGTTGCCTTCAGCGGCCTATGGCTGGCCCTCACATGGCACCTTTCCACCGGCCAGTGGATTGCCCCCCTGCTCGCACCAGCCTGGGGCCGCGCAGCCTGCATCTGGCTGGCGGCATATACGGCCCCGCACGATGAACGCTCGCTCGGCGGTCTTGCCTGCGCTGGCTCAAGCCCACAACTGGCCCGCTGGCAAGTTGTGCTGGCAACGGGCATGCTTGTACTGGTTTTGCTTTTGGGCAATTGCCCTTTCTGGCGCTTGCCCCTGCTGGCCTTTGGCCAATTTTTGCTGATCCACAGCATGATCGACACTACGCGGGATCACGGCGGCGTTTCCGGTGATTTTCTTGGCGCGTGTATCCAATGGAGCCAGTTGTGGTTCCTGTTGGTAACAGTGTAAAGTGAACCTGTCTGACGCAAATGACCGGGTTTGCCCCGGAATAACCAAGGAGCCAGCTATGGATTTTAAAGCGCTCGCGGAAGCGGCCCGCACCTGCCGCCGCTTTTATGAAGACCAGCCGCTTGGCATGGCCGACCTGGAATGGCTTGTGGACTGCGCACGCGTAGCTCCCTGCGCCAAAAATGGACAGGAACTGCGCTTCATGCTTGTGGGCAACGGTGAAACCTGCCAAAAACTATTCGCTTTCACCCGCTGGGCGGGCGCTCTGAAAGATTGGGGCGGCCCGCACCCCGGCGACCGACCCACAGGTTTTGTGGTCATTCTTATGCCCAAGACGGGCAAGGAGCTGACCTGCATGGATGTGGGCATTGCGGCCCAGACCATCCAGCTTGCCGCCACCAGCCGAGACTGGGGTTGCTGCATGATTCAGTCCTTTGACCATCAGGCCGCGCCTTCCCTGCTGAACGTGCCGGAAGACATGAAAATTGCTTTGGTGCTGGGCCTTGGCCTTGCCAAGGAAAAGCGCGTCGTGGCCCCCATGCCCGAGGGCGGCGCAACTGCTTACTGGCGCGATGCTGAAGGCGTCCATTATGTGCCGAAGCGGAGTCTTGAAGACCTGATCGTTGCACGATTCTAGGTCACTATAACCTGAGTTGATGACAAAAAATCGCGGCAGAGCTTGTCTCTGCCGCGATTTTTTAATTTTCGGAGCCTCACCCCTTCAGTCAGCATGCTCCACAAGCCACTGGCCGAGCAACTGGGCAAGAGCTGTATCACCGTTGGCATAAGCCGCACGGCGCGCCTGCTGCACACGGGCCTTTGCCGTTGCCGCGTCGCACATGCCGCCCTCGAATACAGCCTGGGGATCAAGCTGCGACAAGGCTTTGCACACCCTCGGGTCGGGCATGAGCCGCAGGCATTCCATGAGCGTGCCCGTTGCGGCAACGAGGTCGCCCGCCTGCTCTTGATGCCGTGCCAGCAAGAGCCAGCCCTCAAGCCAAAGGGGTTCGGCACGCAACAGAGCCTTGCAGGCTTCGCTATTAAAGGGCTTGCTGCTGAACTCCGCACCTATGCGCTGCTGCTTTTCCTCGGGCAGCACCATCCAGGTATCGAGATTTTCACCAATACACAGGTCGTATCCGTCCAGCTTTGCCAGCACGTGTTCATCTGGGCGCACTGCCCCCCCTTTGCGCTGCATGAGCAGGGTGCAATTTTCCCTGTCATGGGCAAAGCGGCCCGGCGTCCGACTTGTATGATGATAAATGACGCTACGGCTCTCCACCCGTAGTTTCAGCCCCTGCGCACGCAGGGCAAAGCACAGGTCAATGTCCTCAAATCCGTTGCGGAACCCTTCATGAAAGCCGCCGCAGGCTTCAAACTGCGCCTTGCGCAGCATGATGGCCGCGCCGGTTATGGCCTGCAAGGGATGGGGTTTGCGTGCTGCGGCAAAGCTGCCGGGCAGGTGCTCGTAAAGATGCCCCACCGCATTGAAGGGATTCACGTAGATGCCGCAGTGCTGCACGGTGCCGTCAGGGTACAGCAGCAACGGCCCAGCCGCGCCAATCCGGGGATCAGCCATGACCTCGCGCAAAGGCGGCAGCCAGTCAGGGGTAAGCGAAGTGTCGTTGTTGAGAAAAAACAGCAGATCGCCGCCCGCAGCCTGAGCCCCGGCATTGCAGCCCCTGGCGAAACCCACATTTTCGTCCATGCGCACGGCCTTGAATGCCGCACCAAACAGGGCCTCGCCCAATGGTTCAAGTTCAGAAACCGTTGCGTCTGTGGAGTGATTGTCCACAACCACCACTTCCATATTTTCGCCTGCGGAATGCTCAGCCAGCGAACGCAGACAAGGCTCTGTCATGTCCCAGAGGTTCCAGACAGGAATGACCACAGAAACAAGGCTTGCTTCCGACATTTCAGCACCCTCCGGGCATCAGCGCCCCTGAGCAAAGCGGGCGGCAGCCGCCACAAAATTGGGGGCCCAGCAGGGAACTGCCGGGGCGAAAATATGCGTGTACGAAGCCCAGACATTCTGCCGCAGCAGCCCGTCCAGAGCGGGCGCGCTGGTCTGCTTGGCAGTTTCGCCCTTTTTCTGCCCGTCCGGCTCTGCCTCGCGCCCCATGCCCTGCCCTTTGCGCAGGCGCAGGCCGTGCAGGGGCGCAGCACCCTGCCAGCAGCAGCGCGAATAATGAAATTCGTGCCCAAGAATTTCCAGCCCTTTGGGTAAAAATGGATTTTCCTCCACCACTGTTCCGTGCACGTAGCCAAGTCCCTGCGGTTTGCCGCAAAACTGGGCAACAACGGGGAAGATATTGCTCATGGGCCAGAGCACGCCATCGCGTTCTATGCCCTGAGACAACAGCATGAAGCCGCCGCATTCTGCATAGATGGGCAGGCCCGCCCCAGCCCATGCGGCCAAGGTGCGCAGGTGGGGCGAAGCGCTGAGGGCAGCAGCGCAATCTTCGGGAAAGCCCCCGCCCAGGTAGAGGCCGTCAATTTCCCCGGCTTCGGCATGCTGCGGTTTTTCGCCGCGCAGTACGGGCCAGACGCCGGAACGCGGCCCCACGATCTCAAGCCGCACCAGCTCCGCACCAGCGCGCTCCAAGGCCTCAAGATTTTCTTCATAATAAAACCACAGGGCGCTGTCGCGCACATAGGCTATGCGCGGCGGGCGGGCGGATTTGACGGTCTGCGCATCGGCCCCCTTGCCGCCGGGCTTTTCAACCGAACCGGGGGTGCCCGGGTGCGGCGCTTCCGTTGGCGCTTCCACAGAACTAAAACATTCCGCCGCCATATCCACCGCTGCATCGACTGCCCCGCTGGCTGGCCAAAACGGCTCTGCCTGCTCCGGCCAGGGATCGGCAATGGCCGCCGTGCGGGCCGCAGCCATCACGGCTTCAAGATTGATGCATTCGGCCACAAAGCCGCCAAGCTTGTCGAGCACAGCGCGGGCCTCGGGCGAAAGTTCATCGCCGCATGAGGCAATGCCCATGTGACGCTCGGGCAGCGGGTTGTCTTTCAGGCGCGGCAAGGCCCCAAGCACGGCCACATCCGTATATTCCTCAATAACCTTGCGCAGCAGGGACTCGTGGCGTGCCGTGCCCACCTGATTGAGCACCACTCCCGCAAATTGCAGCCCCGGTTCAAAGGTTGTCATGCCGTGCACCAGAGCAGCCGCCGTGCGCGTCATCTTTGTGCAGTTGATGCTGAGGATGATGGGGCAGCCAAGCATACGCGCCAGCTCCGCTGTGGAGCATGAGCCCGCCACGTCCATGCCGTCAAAAAGCCCCCGGTTGCCTTCAATCATCCCGAGCACTTCTGTTGCGCCGCTTTGCGCCTGTGTTTTGCGCATGGCATGCGCAAACAGGGCCTTGAGGCGTTCCGGCCGGAGCATGTAGGGATCAAGATTGGTGGCGGGCCTTCCGGCGGCCATGGTCAGCCACGCGGCGTCAATATAGTCCGGCCCTTTTTTGAAGGGCTTGACCGTATGCCCCTGCGCGGCAAGGGCGCGCGTGAGCCCCAGCGAGAGCAGCGTTTTGCCGCCGCCGCCAGAAAGAGCCGATACGCACAGCCGGGGCATGGACGCAGCCGCTGAACCGCAGGCAGGATGAGACAAGTCGGATTGTGGCGAGGAGTGCTGCATGCGGCGGCCCTGTGGAGCAGTGCTCACAATTGTATTGCGCTCAATGAGTTTGCACAAGATATGGCGCAGTTCTTAGTCGCAAAGGCTTGCGGCCCGACCGGAACGCGAAATTTCACGTTGACCAGGCCGGGCCGCGCACCTGACAGCGTCAGGGACAAAAGCCATTCATCACAGCACAGATAAACATTTTCAATGTTAATCTGCTCCAGGGGCTTGTTTCTCAATAAAAGATTTTGCGCCGAGGACAAGGAAAACAGTGTTTTTTACGACAGGAGTGGACTCTTTCTGTCCATGACTGGAGTAAAAAATGCTGGCTGACGCAGTCATCGGCCAAAAGAATTATTGAGAAAAGCCCCTAGTGCTTGAAGGAACGCTGCCCCGTAAACACCATGGCGACCTGCGGCTTGGCCTCGTTGCAGGCCATAATCACTTCAGCATCGCGCATGGAGCCGCCGGGCTGTGCAATGGCCGCAACGCCCTGGGCCACAGCCACGTCCACCCCGTCACGGAAGGGGAAGAACCCGTCCGAAACAAGTGCAGACCCGGCCAATCCGCCATGGGAGGCTTCTGTGCGGCTTTCAATATCCGCAAGCCTGGCGGCCATAGCCGCATCGGTGGCGGCTTTTTCCTTGAGCTCGTAGAGCGACAGGCCAAGTTCGCGGAAGGCAAGCGTATCCGCATACTTGGTATGCGCCTTGTGGATAGCGAGTTCCACGCAGCCCACGCGATCCTGTTCACCCGTGCCAATGGCAAGGGTGGCCCCGTCGCGCACAAAAATGACGGAGTTGGACGTAACCCCGGCTTCCACAGCCCAGGCAAAGCGCAGGTCGTCAAGCTCCTGCTTGCTGGGAGCGCGGGCGGCCACGGAAACACCGTCCTTGGTGGTGGCAGTGGCGGGCAAAAAGTCCTTGGCTTCAAGAATGCGGTTCACAAAGGACTTCTGCACAATAATACCGCCGTCAGCCAGGCTTTTGATATCCAGAAAGGCCGAGCTGGTCAGCTCTTCAAGCCGCCCAAGGCCGGGCAGTTCCATGATGCGCAGATTTTTGCGGCCCTTGAGTATGTCTACCACGCCTTCTTCAAAGGAGGGAGCGGCAACCACTTCAAAATAGTTGGCGGCGACAATTTCCGCAGCTTCGCGGGTAAAGGGACGGTTGACCACCACGGCCCCGCCAAAGGCGGCGATGCGGTCGCACCAGAAGGCCTTTTCAAGGGCCGCAGCAATGCCGTCATTGCTCCAGGCCGCGCCGCTGGGATTGTTG
>NZ_DASQOG010000200.1:0-4952 GCF_035644575.1 Desulfovibrio sp.
AGGCGCAGCTGGGATGGGCCTTACATGAAAATTCTTTTGATTGCGGGCGGGTGGTCCACTGAGCGCGAAGTTTCGCTCAACGGGGCGCGCGCCATGCAGGAGGCGCTTGCGCAACGCGGCCATTCGGTAACGTTTTTTGACTTGCTTTCGGGCTTCGATTGTCTGCTTGAGACAGCAGCAGCGCACGATTTTGCTTTCATCAACCTGCACGGCGCGCCGGGCGAAGATGGCCTTGTACAAGCCATGCTTGAGCGGGTGGGCTGCCCCTATCAAGGTTCCGGCCCTGCTGGGTCTTTTTTGGCGCTCAATAAAAGTGCTGCCAAGCAGATATTTCGGCAGGCGGGCCTGCCCACGGCAGACTGGGAATTTTTGCCTTGCGCCCCCGAGGCTGGCTGGCAGCCGCGCTTGCCCTATCCGCTTTTTGTTAAAAGCAATACGGGCGGATCATCGCTACGCATGGGGCGCGCCTGCAACCGGGCCGAGCTTGACGCCGTGCTGGCATCCATTTTTTCCGCTGGCGACGAGGTCATCATGGAACCCGTGCTCGCTGGGCGGGAAGTGACCTGCGGCATTCTGGGCGAGGAAGCCCTGCCGCCCATTCTTATTGAGCCAGTGGCTGGCGATTTTTTTGACTATGAAAGCAAGTACGCCAAGGACGGCGCGCGCGAGATATGCCCCGCGCCCATCAGCGAAGCGCTGACCGCCCGCGTGCAGGAGCTTGCCCTTGCGGCGCACAAGGCTCTTGGTCTGAGCGGCTACAGCCGGGCCGATTTTATTCTTGGCCCGGACGACAGCCTGACCATTCTTGAGGTAAACACCCTGCCGGGCATGACGGCCACCAGCCTTGTGCCGCGCGAGGCACGCACTGTTGGGCTGGACTTTGGGCAGTTGCTTGAAAAGCTCATTGAGCTGGGCATGGCCGACCAGCGCCGCAACTGACGTCGTAACTGATCTTTGCCGGGGCCGTCTGACTGTCGGGCGGCCCCGGCATCGTTCTGCGTAGCGGCCTTTAGGCTGCGGCGCGGTATCCTTTCTGTTTATTCCCTCCCCGTTTCGCGCTGCCTGCCTGTTTCGGGACAAGCTCTGAACTGGTGATCCCAATGCTCAGTAAATCTGCCGCAGGTCACATGGCGGCGCTGTTCTGCATTATCGTGTGGGGCACTACATTTATTTCCACAAAGGTTCTGCTGCGGGCTTTTACGCCGGTGGAGATTCTTTTTTTCCGTTTTTTGCTGGGCTATGCGGCCTTGTGGCTTGCCTCTCCGCGCATGTTGCACATTACGGACAAGCGGCAGGAAGTGCTGTTCGCCTTAGCTGGGCTGTGCGGCGTGACCCTGTATTTTCTGCTTGAAAATATCGCTCTAACATACACGTTTGCCTCAAATGTAGGCGTGATTGTTGCCATATCACCTTTTTTTGCGGGTTTGCTGGCCTTCTGGCTGCTGCGGGCCGAGCGTCCGGGGCTGAACTTCTTTTTGGGCTTTGTGGCTGCCATGCTGGGTATTGGCCTCATCAGCTTTAGCGGCAGCACGCAACTGCGTCTCAACCCTCTTGGGGATGTCCTTGCCGTGCTGGCCGGGCTTTCGTGGGCCGGGTATTCCATTCTGACGCGCAAGCTCATGGCCTTTGGCTATAACAGCCTGATGGTCACAAGGCGGTGTTTTTTCTACGGTCTGTTGTTCATGCTGCCTTGCCTGCCGTTTATGGAATTCCATCTGGGGCTGGAGCGGCTGGAAAACCCGGTCAACAGCATAAATCTGCTGTTCCTGGGGTTGGGGGCGTCCGCCCTGTGTTTTGTGGCCTGGACGTTTGCCATACAGCGGCTTGGAGCAGTCAAAAGTTGCGTGTACATCTACCTTGTTCCCGTTGTCACGGTGATTACTGCGGTTCTGGTGCTGCATGAGCAGATCACCTGGATGGCGGCGCTGGGAACAGCCCTGACGCTGCTTGGATTGGGGATTTCTGAAATGCGCAATTTCAACCTGATGAAAAAGGCGCAGCGTCTGGGCAAGTAGCAGTAGCGCGTTACTGCGCCCATTGATGTATAGGCTTGGTAGCTTTTCATGTGTGGGGATATGGTCGCCGTATCCCCGCTTTTCGTTGCGGGATGCGCAAATGCCACAAGCAACTTACTGAGGGAATTCTGGCGCGGCATGCATTCTCCCCAAAAGGGACAGAGCTCAGGCTAGCCCATCGTGATTGTCCTGACCCAATAAACCCAGACGTCTTGATTATGGATATCTCAATATATCGAAACGGGAGTTGCGGAATGACAAAAAGTCGCATATCACAACCCCCCGGCCTATTTTCAAGGTGATATCATTATACATTGCTGCGGCAGTGCGATGCTGTTCGCAGGGGCTGGGACATGCCTTGCGGTGGCATGTGCGCGGGATGTGGCGTCTTGTAGCAAATTTTCTTCAACTACCAAATATTTTAAGAAAATTAGAGTGTGTATGGAAAGTCTTATTGGCGTGCTGCAACAAATTCAGGAAATTGTCTGGGGCCCCCCAACCATGATTCTTCTCCTGATGACCGGGCTTTATTATACTCTCCGGTTGGGATTTCTTCAGTTTATCCATCTCCCCAAAGCCATCCGCTATATTTTTGAAAAAGAGGAAGGCAGTGTGGGCGATGTCTCCGCATTTGCTTCCCTCTGTACGGCACTGGCCGCAACCATTGGAACAGGCAGTATTGTTGGCGTGGCAACCGCCCTGCGCGTGGGCGGGCCGGGCGCGCTCTTCTGGATGTGGGTTTCGGCTGTTCTCGGCATGGCCACAAAGTATGCTGAAGGCGTGCTTGCCATCAAATACCGCTCCATAGACGAGAATGGCGAAGTGGCGGGCGGTCCCATGTACTACATTGAGCAGGGCATGGGTAGTAAGTGGAAATGGCTTGCCAAGCTGTTTGCATTTTTTGGCGCGGTCACAGCACTGATGGGCTGCGGCACATTCCCGCAGGTCAATGCGATCACGGAATCTGTCAGCAATGCCTTTAATGTGCCGATCCCCATTGTGGGCGCTGTTGTGACCATCGCCACCGCCGCTGTTGTTCTTGGCGGCATCAAGTCCATTTCCAGCGTGGCCGAATTTGTTGTGCCGCTGATGGCGGCCTTTTACGTTGCAGCTTCCGCCTATGTGCTGTTCAACCAGTCGGCGGCGCTTCCCGGAGCTTTTGTTCTGGTTGTCAAGTCGGCTTTTGAGCCGTCTGCCGTGGCTGGCGGCGCTACCGGCGCTGTCATCGTTTCTGTAATGACCGCCATGCGCACCGGCATTGCCAGAGGTGTGTACACCAACGAAGCCGGGCTTGGCAGCGCCCCCATTGTGGTGGCCGCAGCCAAGTCTGATTCCGGCGTGCGGCAAGGCCTGATTGCCATGACCGGCGTATTCTTCACGACGATTGTCATCTGCACCATGACGGGGCTGGTTATTATCACCTCCGGTTTGCTGGAAAGTTCGACGCTGGACGGCGGTATCCTTTCCAACGCCGCATTCAATGCCGGCATGTCCGGCGACATGGGGATGTACGTAGTCTCCATCGGGCTGGTATTCTTTTCGTTTACAACAATCATTGGCTGGAACTACTACGGCGAACGGTGCGTTGTGTATCTGACGGACGGGGTAAAATACGTAATGAGCTACAAAATACTGTATATTTTGTGCGTAGCTGTTGCCCCGTATCTGTCCATCAGGCCTATCTGGTATATGGCCGATATCACCAATGCCTGTATGGCCTTTCCCAACCTTATTGCACTGTTGGTGCTAAGCCCCATAGTCATAGCGGAAACAAAAAAGTATTTTCAATGATTTAAGGCTGTTTGCAGGGGATCTGAAGGCGCAAAAAAAAGCCGGAGAATCCCCGGCTTGAACAGGTCTGTATGCATTTTTAAGGGCATTCCCGCTTGCTGGTGCAAACCGGCAAACAGGAATGCCTTTTTTCAGTTGATTGCAACCGTGAGCGTTTACAGCAGCACGCCCAGTATCAGTGCCGCACCACTGATGAGGTAACATTTGCGCACCAGATGCCCGTGAGCGTCCAGCGGCAGCCAGTCGCCATCCCCGGCAAGGCGGATGCGGCGGCAGGCGGCCAGATAAAAGGGCAGCCCAGCCAGACACAGCACCACCGGCCAGCCCGCCAGCCCTGTTGCCCACAGGTTGCACAGCAGCAGCCATACCAGCGGCCACCACAGGCGAAACAGCAGGAAGGATCCGGCCTTGCCCAGGGTGTTGGCAAGGGTATGCTTGCCTGCCGCCAGATCGGTTTCGATTTCCGGCAGGCTCTGGTAGTACAGCACCCCCGCCACCATCAGGCCCACGGGCAGTGCCAGCGCAAGGCTGCACGGCTCAAAGCGGCCCAGCAGCAAGGTGGCGCTGGCGCTCACCATGATAAAGCCCATGTTCAGGCACACAAATACTTCGCCCAGGGCGCGATGTCCGTAGCGAATGGGCGGCGCCACGTAAAAAACGGCGGAACCCACCGCGAACACGCTCAATGCCCAGAGCGCAGGCCGCAGGGCCGGGGTCAGCCCCAGAATCAGCAGGCCACCCACGGCAAGCGTTGCCGGGGTAAGCAGGAGCAGAACAATGGATAGTTGGCGCGGGCTGATAAGACCGGACTGGATGACGCGCGAGCCGCCGATGTTGTCGCCGCCGTCCACGCCAAGAATATGATCAAAGAGGTCATTTGCCAGATTGGCAATGGTCAGGCCCATAAAGCAGCCAGCCAGCAGCAGGGCGTAGGTTGCCCACTGCCCTGGCCGGATGCTCCCTTGCAGGCGAAAGGTCAGCGCCAGAGCCAGAGTAACCGGAATAGCCGCCGTAATGAAAAAAGGCGGGCGGCAGGCCTGCCACCACGCCCTTGCCTGTTGGCGGAAAGTAAGCTTTGGCGCGAGGGCAGGGCGGGGAACCCATGCCTCGCGCAAAAGATCGCCGCAGCGCATGTTATACGCCTCC
>NZ_DASQOG010000201.1:0-11905 GCF_035644575.1 Desulfovibrio sp.
CACGGGGAGCGACCAATGGTTACGCAGCATCCAGGGCATCTGTAGGTGGGCTTCAATCCACGCTCCCGCACGGGGAGCGACTGGCTTAACGGTATTTGCCCGCTGCATGATGATGCTTCAATCCACGCTCCCGCACGGGGAGCGACCTTCGCCGCCCTGTAACCATAAGGATATCCACATGCTTCAATCCACGCTCCCGCACGGGGAGCGACCATCGCCGAGATATACAAGACCGCCAAGGGTAAAGCTTCAATCCACGCTCCCGCACGGGGAGCGACTGGAAAAGACGTTGGCGCAGCGGCTGGCAGAGGTGCTTCAATCCACGCTCCCGCACGGGGAGCGACGATCACCGCTATCAGTGCAGGCGGCAAGACATTTGCTTCAATCCACGCTCCCGCACGGGGAGCGACCGACCCGAATGAAACGGCTACAGCTCAGGCGCTGCTTCAATCCACGCTCCCGCACGGGGAGCGACAGCAGGCCCATCAGCAGTCACAGGGGCAGATGTGATGCTTCAATCCACGCTCCCGCACGGGGAGCGACGTAATGTACCGCCAATAATTTCCGTCATAGACGCTTCAATCCACGCTCCCGCACGGGGAGCGACGAACTCTTTGCGACATTCTTCGCGCCGGGACTATGCTTCAATCCACGCTCCCGCACGGGGAGCGACTTGCATGCCTGTTCGCAAGCTCCCTGCCTACATGCTTCAATCCACGCTCCCGCACGGGGAGCGACCGATCATCAAAGAAGACCAGTACGCGATAACAAGCTTCAATCCACGCTCCCGCACGGGGAGCGACTCTGGTCTGTAGACCACGCTGGGTCATCCCCAATGCTTCAATCCACGCTCCCGCACGGGGAGCGACCGTCCGAACTGTTGGGCAGCGTGGCTTGCAGGGGCTTCAATCCACGCTCCCGCACGGGGAGCGACTTGTAATCCAACACCTTGCGCCCACGCCTATGGCGCTTCAATCCACGCTCCCGCACGGGGAGCGACTTTTGCAATATTTGTTTTTGCATAATAACCAGAAGCTTCAATCCACGCTCCCGCACGGGGAGCGACATCACCTGTTTCTACTTTTATAAGTAAAGAAGATGCTTCAATCCACGCTCCCGCACGGGGAGCGACTGTGACCATTTTTCGCCTTTGCCTTGCAATGATATGCAGGGCATTTTTCGAGAGGGCCACGAATCTCGAATAAAAATTGCACCAAGCAAAACTACTTAAAAATTTACTACAATAAAATCATACTGTTAAAAAATCGAGCACCTCCCAGAAAAATGCTGTGCGCTTCAGGTTCTCGCGGGCTGTCTGCCAGAAGCGCACATATCCCCTTCTCTGCCATCTGGTCACTGCTGACACTCTCAGCCTGCCACTACATAATTATGTTCGTTATCTACAGAATCAGCGTTCCCTGAGGATCATATGATGGTTTTGCCCCAACATGCTCAACGCGATTTTTCCAGTTCGCACCCAAAAAGTAAAAGCGTAGGCTATCTTTTTCCTCATCCATGCAGTCCAGCAAATTATTGCGCAAGGCAACCCATTGGGCAGGATCAACCACGCACTCAAAAACAGAAAACTGCACGCGCTGCCCCCAATTTTCACAATGACGGGCAATTTTGCGCAGACGGCGCTTTCCAGCCGCATCCTGTGTATTTACATCGTAGCTTACCAGCACAAGCATGGCGTCACCGAATCACAAAGGGTGGGTAAGCATCCAGATCGCCACGCAGGTATCGGGCCAGCAAACGCGCCTGACAATGATATAACAGGCCTGCCGCCATTTTTTCCTGTAAAAAAGGATGCTCCACAGTCTCCTGTTTTCGCTCCTGCCATGCAGAGATCACATCTTTGCGCGTGGCATCATCCATAATCACCGCGCCAGATTCTGTTTTACGAAAGCCTTTGGCCTTCACTTGCCCTCGGTTGATAAGCGTGCAGGCCAGACGATCTGCCAAATACGGGCGAAATTCTTCCATTATGTCCAGAGCCAGACTGGGGCGTCCGGGCCTGTCGCGGTGCAGAAAGCCCACGGCAGGGTCAAGCCCGCAGCTTTCCAGCGCCCCGCGAACATCGTGCGCCAGCAACGTATATAGAAATGAAAGAAGACAGTTTACCGCATCTAACGGAGGACGGCGATTGCGCCCCTCAAACTGGAAGGTGCAGTCTTTTGCCTGAATAAGGCTGGAAAATACGCCAAAATACACTTGTGCCGCCTCGCCCTCAACGCCGCGCACCATATTGAGCGGCAATGGCTCGCGCAGGCGGGCAAGGCATTGGGCCAGCCGAGCAACTGCGGCATCAAGCTCCGCACTGGGGCGCTCGCGCGCTGTGCGCATAAGCACCGTGCGGCAATTGGCGATTTTGCCAATTACAATAGCGGTGGCAATGGCGGCAGAAGCCGCGCCATCATCCGCTCGACGATATTGCTCACGCCGCAACAGCACATTGCCGCTCACTGGCCCGTGCATGGATGCCAAAAATCGCCCATATTGCGTCAGCCACGATACTGTCACACCGTTTTCCGCGCAGTGACCCAGCAAAAAAGGACTGCACGAAATCTGCCCAAACAGCACAAGGCCGCCAAGCGTGTGGATGGGGATTTTTCCTTTAAGCGCATCGCCCTGGTACACGGCCACGCATTCGCCGTCTTTAGCCAAATAACTTTCCTGAGTAGTAACAAACAGTGTATTGAGCAGCGGTTTCATATGCTCTCCAGCACGGATTGCAGATAGCTCGCAGCCGAGGTTTGCGGGGCAAGCGGCAGGCAGGCGTCGCTCAGCGAGCACGCGGGGCAGATGTTGTTGGCTATTTCCAAAGGCGGAGGCGCAGGGGTAAGCCCTTTATTCAACAAATCCTGCACGGCAAGAATGGTGGCGCGGGTTTCATCCCGCAGGGAGTCGTCAAGAGCGACTACTTGCCGCCGCCGGGTTTTGCCGTAAAAGAGCGCCCCTTCAGGAATGGAGACTCGCAGCATTTCTTCGAGGCAGAGGGCTTGAGCGCAGAGCTGGATACGGTCTGCCGCCATGCTTTTGGGGCGGCCCCGTTTGTATTCGACAGGGTACGGCTGCCAGACATTGCCGTGCCGATGAAACTCCACAACGTCTGCCTGCCCTGTCAGGCCAAGAGCGCGCGAACAGAGCAACAGCCCTGAAACAGTTTTGCAGTCGCCTCGACTTTCGGATGCGTTGCTGTGGGCCTTTTCGTGCAGCTGACGGCCCTCGGCAGTGTACACGTTTTCCGTCCAGAGCTGTTCCAGATGGATGAGCGCACACTGCCGGGGGCAGAACAGATAATGCTGCAACGCCGATATGGGAATGGAATCGGCTGGGGGGTGCATTAGAAACCTGAAATGGTTTCAGCCTTCAACCCTGGAGTAGCTTCGCTGTTGAGCGTATAGCTGCCATCGGGGTTAACTGTAAGGCTTTTATGCACTTTTGCGGATGAATACTGCCCGGAAGCGCAGTTATGCTGCCACCAGAACACCTGACTGACGGCCATGCTGCCCTCCGGACGGGCAGACGAAGCGTCATTTTCAAACAGTCGGGGCAAGATGGCCTTGAGCACGGCAGCGTCTTCATCGCTAAAGCCGGTGCGTTCGGCAAGCTGCGGGTTCATGCTGCCGTAAAAAACGTATACGCCTTTGTCCACACGGTGCTTCATGCCCATGGTGTCCGAGCCGCGTTTGCTGCCATCGCCCTCGCCGCTGACGCTTTTGGTGATCTGAATACTTGCAACGCTGACAGGCTCCACGCTGAAGGCCGAGTGAATGCTCACCGGGCCGCGTACAGAAATGGAAACCCCCGCCGCATCACCATCTTTGCCAAAAGCAAAAAGCTGACCAAAAGCGCGCACGTCAAACCACTTGGCGCAGGCCTTTCGGGCGGTTTCTTCCTTACTGCATTTTTTGGGATTAAAAGCATCCTTGCCAAGGCCGTGCTCCGCAGATTCGGCCCTTTCCTTAAGCGAAGCCATGTTGTCAAGCTTGCGGTCGTCTGACTGCACAAAAACTTGCGTCCCCTTCTGCTCCATGAGCCGATCGCGGATCTTGCGCTTAAGGCAAACATCGCTGATTTCCCCATAGCCATCATAATCGGTACGGGGACGGTTGCCGTTGAGCGGATCGCCGTTGGGGTTGGCGTGATCTACGGTGAGAATAACGGCGAAGTCGATCTTGTGCTGCAGACTCATGTTACGCTCCTTGCTGGTCATTGGCTTCAGTGGTGCTTTCTTTATCAGCCTTGGCGTACAAGGCTGCCATCTGACAATGGTAGCCCAGCAGAAACTCACCACTGAGCTTGTCTGAAGAAGTAAATTCTTCGGGGACAAATTTATCGTAAATTTCTTTCCAGGCTTTTTGGGCGCGTGCAAGCAGTGCAACGCGGGAGCTGCCCTTCAGCCGCTGAATATATGGCTGCAATTGCGGCTCGAGCTGTCTCCACGTAGCAAAGGGATGGTCGGCAAAGCGCTGCATCAACCGCTCGGCATTGGTGGGGCGTTTTTCTCCCGCACTATCCAAAGCGGTGCGCTCAATATATTCCGCAACCGCCAGAAGCCGCCCAAAGAGGTAGTCACGGGATTTACGCGTTTCATCAAGTGCCATGCTGTATTCCTCTTCTTTTATGTGTCTGGCGAAATAGCCCCTGTACATGGCGCAGGCAACGCCCAGCACTTCAGCCCACTCCCATGCCTCATGCGCCGCGCGGTTGCAGGCACGGCGCACGCAACTCTCAACAATATCGCGCGGCAAAGATGCCCTATCAACAATGCATGGCAACAACCGCTCTACAGTTGCCTTGAGCAGCTTGTCGTCAATACGCCTGCCGTAAGCAACGCGGGCAATGGTTTCTGGCTTAGGAGCAAGGGGCGTGTAAACAGTGCGCGTTTTGGGTTTGCTCTGGCCCTCGCGTGCCTCGTCTATGCGCACGGGCAAGACCCATGCGCATTCTTCCTGCCATCGTTCCAGATTGTGCAGGTAGTCCTTAAGCATCTGCTCGCGATAGAACGTAACAGAAAGCCGACCAGGGCTGGCCGCATCCATAGCCATGATGGCGATGCCGTCAGTTTCCTTGAGATCAGCCTTGTATCCCAAGAGGGCTTTGTTCAGCCTTTTTGCAAAGGCCAGCCCCATATTAACGGGAGGAACAAAAGAAGGCCGGGCGGCGTCCTTCTCCGCCTGCACCTCAGGCGCGTCATCAAGCAAGAAGTCGTCGGCACTCAGATCAAACAAATCTTCACAAGGATTAGGCACGGGCGCGCCGCTCACAGCCCAGGCCACAACAGCCTGATCTCCGTTGCGGTAGCCTTGCCGCGCAATAAGCCAGCGCAAGGCATTGTGCGCCTTGTGGCTTACCTCATAGCCGACGGTGCAGGCCTGCTCCGGCTCCAGAAAGCGCCCCCGGTAGGTAAAATTTGCAGAATCATTGGAGGAAATAAGCTTTGCACCATCGCCGGGGCGGCGGATATTGCGCGGGTGGTTTCTAGCTACGGTATGAATTTGGCCTGAAACCATGCATAGAGATATATCTTTTGGTAAAAGGGCCTCAAATGAAACCCATTGTCGCTGTAGCTCCTTATTTCGCCATGAACGACTCTCCAACAAGCCCCCTACAACCTCCCAACAAACAACCGCATCACCCTGATCATAGTGCTTTGTCTTTGCATCTCTGACAAGATACTTAAAGATATCTTGCCCATCTTTTTGCGGCTCTGTCAGCAAATTACCCAATTCATCAGCTTGAAGAATACCCACTTTAATAAGATCTTTTACCAGTTCCTTTTTTTCAATATAGCTGTGAATCGCGCGAATGATCGGGTGTGAAAATTTTGATTCACTCCATGATGTCAGGAGATCAAAGTATGCCTCGAATGCCCCCTTAAACCTTACTTTTTTTTCTCCGTTATAATCACCTGCGCAATAATGAACTTTGTCGATTAGCGGATGTGGAGCAATTTTTTTTCCGGCTCTACCTGCGGAATCTTCGGTTGCCGGGATAATAAACTGCATTTTCAACGGCAGCAGCTCTGCCCTCACAAAATTACCAGCCCCGTCAATGACGACATGAATATGCGCCTGCTGGCTGGTATGGCTCACCGGCATAAGCGCCGGGGCTTCTTTGCCGCCGTCTTCCGCCTGCGGTGGGTCCACAAAGGCGGGATTTTTGGAGCAAGCTTCATACGTTTCAAAAAGCTTTTGCATCCAGCTCACAACGCACCCCCTTGCGGGCCGCCGTCAGAAAGCAGGCTTCGGGCATCGGGGTATGCCACGGTTTCGGGCTCCTGCAAAAGAAGGCATAGCGCTTCTTCATCACAACCCGCATAATTTTTGCCAGGATGGAACACCTTGGGCTTCATGGGACGAATCTCTTTACGCAGCAGCGAGGCGTCATCCGGCGAGGGGAATTCAATTATCCCCTTGCGCATTACAGGCTTCCAGAACCTTGCGCCAAAACTGGAACTTCCGGTTTCATCAGGATAATCAAATCCGTGAAACATGAGGCCAAAGGCCAGCTCTTCCAGGTCATCATACGCACCCGGCCCTTCGCCAAACCTGCAAGGCTCCACGTACCCCTGACAGTCGCGCGTACCCAAAAAAATATCCTGTCGGCCACCGCGCGCCAGCATACGCTTGGCTATTTCGTAGTGCTTGCCTTCAATCTGGTCTTGCTTCAGTTCCGGCCTATGCTCATTCCATACAAAACGGGCCTTTACCTGATAGGCAACATCAGCCAGATAGGTATAGATGGAAAGATCATTGCCGCCTGTGGTGGGCCTGATTGGTTTTACGCCCTTGGTTTGTGTGCGAAAGGGATGCAGAATGCGTACCTTTTCAATCACCCAAATCAGCGTTGGCTTCCAATATATTGATTTAGCTATACCTTTGAGAGCCTCATAGGTGGGAATGTGGTAAGAACATTTTTCCCCGCCGACTCGAGTTACAGGATCAGAAAACAGGGCATAACGCCCGTAAACAGTAAAGGATATGTCGTTATTCACTCAATCCTCCTATCAGTAATTACAAAGACGCAGTTTTTGCCCTGATTGCGCGCTAACGCCCTGTTCGTTACAGTAAAAATTGGGTTTCAGAGCAAACATGCCACTATCCTGAATGGGATACAAGGCATTTTTCTGTATAAGCTCGCGTTCTGTATGTGGAAAAATATTCACTGAAAATCGCTGAGCCTTACGCAAAAGCTCATATTTTTTATACAGTAAATCTGATGAACAAAGTGCGGCAATGATACCCTCGCCGTCTTCATAAGGCACCAAAATACTTTTTGATGTTGAGTCGATTGACTTGAAAATTTTTGCTGCGGCGCTGAATGATTGCCCCAGTGCTGGGAATTTTTTATTGTTAGCTATGAAACTATTACTGCCCAGCATATCGAGCAGAGAATTGCCATCTTTTGCCGCATAAGAAAGCACAGTACCCTTACGATGAAAGTAATGGTCAAAATATGTTGAAACGAGCTGTGGCATGGTGAGATCGTAGCCAGACTCCAGAAGCTCTTGTGCATACTTTATGCGCACTGTATCAAGAAAGATATCCCGTCCATCTTTGATGTCTTTCAGCCAGTCCAGATTTTCCGCATCCGCTTCTACCCGCACTACATGCACCCTTCCCGGCTCATTTTCTCCATGCCGATTGCAGCGACCTGCCGACTGAAGGATTGAATCAAGGCCCGCAGCCATGCGGATAACAGATCGAAAGCTGATATCCACGCCGCACTCAATGAGTTGCGTGCTTATGCAAAGCACAGGACGCCCGTTGTTCAGATCGTCACGCATTGCTTCTAGTTTTGCCATGCGGTGCGCGGGGCAGAGGTTGGTGCTAAGATAGTAGTGGTTTACGCCTTCTTGTTTGGCGCAAAGCGCATAAATTTTTTCTGCCGTTCGCTTGGTATTGCAGACCACCAAGCACGAGCCTTGCTTTTGCTGTTCATCTTGTGCCAGTGCGGCAACGCTTTCCACACTCATAACGGTGTGACAGTGGTCAAAAAATACCGTGCGTTTGAGGCTTGTGAACAGGTCTGGCACATCTGGCACGATTTCCATGCCGAGCTGTATATCAAGGCTGCCGCGCAGCGGATGCGGCAGATTGCCCAGCCTCGGCTGCGTAGCAGTGCAAAGTACAGCGGTTGAACCACATTGCCCGGTCAAAAAATCCACAGCGTTGCAAAACATGTGTAAACAGCGCACAGGGACTGTCTGCACCTCATCAAACACTATCACGCTACGCGCAAGATTGTGCATGCGGCGGGCAGAGCTTGTGCCTGCGCCAAACAGACTCTCAAGAAACTGTACCATTGTGGTGAAGACCACGGGAGCATCCCAGTTTTCGGACAACTTTTCCCATCGACTGACAACTTCTTCAGCGTCAGAATTTTCATCAGGCATAAAATTGGAATGATGCTCAAGCACTATAGATCCAGGCGCTTCACCTTGCTCAAGAATCTTTCGGGCTACATCGGCATTTTGATCAATAATGGATGTATATGGAATAACATAGATAACTCTGTCCATCTGGTGCTTTTGCGCGTGCAGCAGGGCAAAACGAAGGCTGGCCAGCGTTTTGCCGCCGCCAGTGGGCACAGTGAGAGTAAACATACCTGGCGCATCCTGAGCGCGTTGTGCGCAATGGGCAGATATATCGCCCCGTATACGGTCGATGGCGTGTTGCGGGGTCTTTTGGGCCAGTGCTTCTTCCAGACGCAACACCAGCGCATCCCAAGGGCGACTGACCCTGTTGCATCGAATCTCCGCCCCTTTCTGATCTTCAAAATCAGCGCTGTCTGTACGGTCAGCATCAATCAGACAACTGAATAAAAAACGCGCCAGCAATCCAAGCTGAAAATCACGACTGTTTGCGCAGTCTCCTTGGTCATTGATATCCGCACTCGCTGGCAGCTTGCTCATGACACGGTCGCGCAGCTTCACAAGGGCAGCACGCACTTCTAACAATAGCTCATTTGAAATTTTATCTTCTATCTCAGCAAGAAGAGCTTCATCGCACTGCTCAACGCACTGCTCATGGTGCGTTTTTTCCTCCGGCCTGGCCATGTAATCCAGAATAAAAACATCTTTACCGCCTAGGCTTGTACAGTCTTTTAACCCTGAATGGTGGGACAGAATGCACAAAGCAAGAATCCGGGCTATCGCCTTTTTCGTATCATTGCCTTGCAGATGCTTCCAGAGAAACTGCCCTCCGGCAAAGGCATGATTAATTTTCCCCTTGTTTGCGATGGGATCTGTATAGCCGGGTTCGCCAGGAGTAATGCAGCCAGCAGCGGAAAGAATATAATTCTGGAATTCTTTTGAATACTTGCCAAAATCATGCAACAAGCCAACCATATGGCCGACCAAGGGCAGCTCAACCTTTGCCGCAGCTAATGATGCTAGATCAGCGACGTTGCGCAGATGTTCAGAAAGAGGCTGTACTCGAACAGAAGCCCCATCTTGAGGGCGATAAATATGAGCCACGCAGTTATCAATCAAATCCGGCATGATGGCCCCCTTAAAGTCGTAATCAAAAACGGCATGTTAACACATTTAAATTTCATTATATTTGAAATATTATTCATATTGCAAATTTATTTCAATAAATGCATCTCCTCATTGCCCTAACTTTGACGTAACCATCTTTCGCAGGATTGCCCACGTCGCTGGTGCAGGCGGCATAGATTTGTACCGCTGGACTATGGTCGATACTTACAGTTAAGAATTCATATCGATGGTAACAAAACGCTATACTGAAGGAGGAAATAGTTACAGAACATTAAGCGGGGGAGGAGGATATCAGCGCGGTGAATCTCGTGATGAGGGGCGCAGAAGAAAAACTGCTATAGTGGGAAGTTGATCAAAAACTGATTCTTTGTCTGTTGGAGAAGGTATCTCCTAGGTAGTAACGAATGAATAATTACTCAAAAAGGTTATATTGCTTCCGTTTCGGACACGAATAGGGAGCGGACAAAAATGCAATTCTTCAATGTCGATGATGAATTGAGCGGACAGCATCACTTGCCTTTTCTTTCTGCTTGCACCGCTCGCTCGAAGTCTGGGATTATACGTGGAAGAAAGTCAATAATACTTGTAAAGTGCTGGGGGTATTAAGCAGCACATTGTGGCAATACTGTCGTTGCGCAACAATCTTTCCCCCAGCATTTACAACTCTTGACAAACATCCAGCACTGTAGGCACTGTGCTACACTCTAATCAATGATTTCAGCACACAGACAAGTCATATCAGAAACGATACCTCCAGCACGTACCTTTTGGCGGAGGTATAACCTCTCAGGCACTTGCTGCAAGTGAAGCCAAAGGCAGCTCCATGCCGAGTTGACTTGTCAAACACTTGCAAATGTTCATTTTTAAAAACAAGCGGCCTTAGTACAGGTCAGAATCCGCAGGCATTCTTTCCCAGTAGATACGGCCTTTTTTGCGATACTTGCGCAGCAGCACGTAGACGCTGCCTGGTCCGCCGTCGTGGGGCTGGGCTGTGCAGAAGGCCAACACCACCCGCTTGAAGGGATCCTGCGTCAGCCAGCTTTGCAGCTTTTCGCGCAGAACCCCCATACCGTCAGGCGAATTACGGCCACGGCCCGGCACCACCAGCACCGTGCGCAGGCCCTTATACCAGCTTCCTTTAAAAAAACCGCGCAGGGCTTCAAAAGCCTGCATCGCATTGAGGCCGTGCAGGTCAAGGTGGGCCTCCGGGCTGAGGCCTCCAGCGCGGAGCTTGTTCAGAATCATCTGGTCAAGGCCGACCACATGGCCCTCGAGGTATTCGTCAGAGAACGTCAGGGCAAATTCCAGCTTGCCGTCCATAAAATCCTGAAGGCTCAGTTCTCCATGCGGCGGTGGCGTTGCCGGGGCAGGAGCAGGAACAACATCCCGCCCGCCGCCGGTAAGGGGGCTTACCGTGCCCATGGCGGCAAGAAAGGCCGAGGCCTCGTCGTCTTCCTCATGTTGAACGGGGTCAACGGCGGCATTGCCTGGTTCCGACTTTCCAGATGACGCCGGGCCAGATGAGGTCTGGGTAGACAACGCATGACCGCTCGATATTTTAGCCGTCCCCAGGGCCGCACCCTTGGGTTTGCCAGCATCCTGCGCTCCGCCTCTGGCCGCATTTTTTTTGCCTTTGCCGCGTTCTTCAGCCAGGGCATCTGCCATACTGGTCATGGTGCCTCGTTCTTCCAGCGAAAACCCTGGATTTGCAGCCTTGCGGCTGTTTTTGGCAGGAGTCACGCTGCTCACGGCGTTCAAAAACAGATCGCAATCTTCATCCGAAATTTCAGCAGCCTGCGGAGTGCCAGCAGACGCGATAATGCGTTTGCCCTTGCCCTGGCCGTGGTGCGCAGGCTTGCGCTCATTGCCGCCGCTTTTTTGCTTTTCGGGGAATTTTTTTGCATTGAGCGCGCGGAACGGATTTGCCCCAAAGGCATCTGCGTCAGACATAAGGGCTCCACTCATGGGTTATGCGAATAAAAAAAGCCGCAGCACAGGCCGCGGCTTTAACAGTAAAACAGGTGCTGCGCTTATTGCGCCGCAGGCGCCGGGGCCTTCTGCTCGGCAGGAGCAGCGGGAACCACAGGAGCCGGGGTCGCTTCCGCACCGGGCTTGACAGCCGGGGCGGCGGGCCTGGGAGCAGCAGGCTCTTCAATCTTCACGTCAAGAATCGTAGACTGACTGGAAGGACGCGAGCTGGTCACGAGGGTGTAGCTGAGCGACGTGATAACAAAAATCACGGCCATCAGGGCTGTCAGTTTGGCAAGAATGCCGCCTGCGCCGCCGCTGCCGAACACAGAGCTGTTGCCACCGCCAAAAATCACGCCCATGCCTTCCTTGCCCGCCTGAAGCAGCACAAGAATAACCAGCAACACGCACACAATGATATGCAGC
>NZ_DASQOG010000202.1:0-2509 GCF_035644575.1 Desulfovibrio sp.
GCATGTGGACTGCCTGATCACCATCCCCAACGACCGTCTGCTTGCCTTTGCCCCCAAGAAGGCTCCTTTCTCCGAAATGCTTCAGAAGGCCAACGATGTGCTGTACTACGCCGTCAAGGGTATTTCTGACGTCATTGTGGGTGAGGGCCTCATCAATCTCGATTTTGCAGACGTTCGGACCACCATGGCCGAAGCCGGTATGGCCCTGATGGGCACGGGCATCGCCTCTGGCGAAAACCGCGCCCGCGAGGCCGCCCAGCGCGCCATCATGAGCCCGCTGCTTGAAGATGTTTCGCTCGAGAGCGCCAAGGCGGTTCTGTACAACATCACCGCCCCCACAGATATTACTGCCGAGGAAATTGCCGAAATCGGCGACATCATCGGTGATGCCACGCCTGAAGAAGCCAACATCATCTTTGGTGTTGTGTTTGACGACAATATCGGCGACGAAATCCGCCTCACCGTTATTGCCACCGGCATTGATTCTCCTCAGGTTATTCAGCCTGTGCAGGCTCCTGCGGCCACTGTCACCAACTTCCGCAAGCCCGGCCCCGATGCCGTGGTTGCCGAACCGCGCCGCATGAATTCCCGCGCCGCCCAGCAGAGCATGATGGACGAGCAGGAACGTGCCGAATCCCGTTTGCCGCAGTCTGCCCGCCGCACCGAAGTGGAGCGCTGGTACGATGAAAACAGCAACCGTCCTCCTTATCTGCTCAAGCGTGAAGTTGTGGGCCAGCCGCGCCGCCGTGCGCATAACCCAGGCCACGAAGACTTCACCTACGATGAGGATGATTTTGAAATTCCTACCTTCATCCGCACTCAGGCAGACTAATACTGTTGTTGCCTGAGCGCCTTGGCAGAATGCCTTTTGCCATGAAGGCCCATGATTTTCAGGGCTTGCCTCTTCGGCCCTGAAATGCCCGCCGGGAGGCCCATTGGGGGCCTCCCAGAGCTGGGTGTAAATGTCCGCTATAGTCCGTGAAGCCTAGGTTTCACGGACTTTTTTGTTGGAAAACTGTCCACAGGATTCCGTCTGCCATGCAAAATAGACTGGACTTGTGCTACACCCCCGAGACATGATTGGCTAAAGGGGTATGTGAATCGTTGCTACTAACACCGTCACCGTTCTTGTGCAGCGGGATTGGCGTTGCTATGTGTCAAACAGGGCATTTGCGCCTTGAAATGTGTCGATTTGCACTTGACCGTCAGCCAGGTCGTTGCATGGAAACGCCGCAGGCATAAGTCGATCGTTAAATCCATGTCGCTGGCACAGCATCCCTTTTTACATCTGGCGAAATATTGGGCTTTTTAGTGCGTTAGTAAAGGTGCGCTTGCGCACATGTCGTGCTTGCCATGGTTAAACGGCACTGTCAGGTATGTGTTTCTTCTTGTGAGTGACTCTTCTGCCATAATTTGCCTAACATTTTAACCGATGGGGGAGACCTATGAGTAAAAAGTATCTGCATATCCTCTGGGTTAACGATAACCCTGTCACCGCAGAGAATATGGTCTTTATGTATGCCACCAATTCCTTGCTCAAAGGCTGGTGGGATGAAGTGCATCTGATTCTCTGGGGTGCAACCGTCAAATTGATTTGTGATGACGTGAAGTTGCAGGGCCTTCTTAAAAAATTTCATGATGCTGGCGGGCATGTTTCAGCATGCAGAAAGTGCGCTGAAAATCTTGGTCTGTTTGAGCAACTAGAAAAGCTGGAAGGAGTTGATGAAGTTTTTTACATTGGGGAGGCGTTTACGAAAATTCTCAAGGATGATGAAAAGCTTATTACCATCTAGCTCCATCTGAACGGTTGGGTCTTCATGGCAAGGGTTCCACTGATCAAGCTGGCACTCTATGTTTGCTTTTTGCAGCGCGGCAGGCCTGTGGAGCAAAACTTCATGATGCCAGGGTACAGATTTTGGCATCGTATGGATTAAGCCGAGCGGCTTTCACTATAAAAGGGTGTTCTAGGTGGGTAGATGGCGATCAAGCGTTTTCTGACAATTTTGCGGTACATGTTTTTGCCGCAGCGGCGAAATGCTTGTCCGCACTGTGGCGGAATCCGTTGTATTGGCGCATGCCAGTTTAACGCTTCGGAGTCTGGCGCTGTGGTTGGGCAAGGGAGTAAGAAGCAGGAAACGCCGTGTGCGAGCCAAGGCAAGAAAGGTTAAAACAGTTTGTTGTTACAAAAAAAAGCCGCTGCGAGAGCAGCGGCTTTTTTTCAAGGAAATTTGTGGTCTACCAGCGGCGGGGCGCGGGGCGACGTTCTTCGGCCTGGTTGATGCGCAGGGTGCGACCGCCAAAGTCAACGCCGTTCAGGGCTTCAATGGCCTTGTGGGCATCGGCTTCGTCCATTTCAACAAAACCGAAACCACGGGGGCGGCCGGTTTCGCGATCCATGATGAGCTTGACGGAAAGGGCTTCGCCGTAGGGGGCGAACAGGGCTTCAACGCCTTCCTGAGTGGCGGAAAAAGGCAGATTGCCGACATAAATGGAAACAGCCATAACGACT
>NZ_DASQOG010000203.1:0-6457 GCF_035644575.1 Desulfovibrio sp.
TCCGGCATATTCGGCATCGTGGGGGCGCGCAAGGCCAAGGTTCGGGCAAGGCGCGTGCAGCTGCGCGAAACTATGGAAAGCATTCTGGGCAGAAAGAACGGCGAAGGGGCTTCGGCCCCTGCGCCGTCTGCCGGGCAGCCCACATCTGCGAGTGAGAACTCCGGGTCAGTGGAGCAGCGCAAAAACGGCGGCAACCGGCAGGAGCAAGCGCCTACGGCTGCGCCTGAATCGTCAGCATCGGCTGCCCCCAAGGCTTCCGATGCTCCCAACGCTCCCGATGTTCAGGCCGAAAAGGGCCGGGGCGACGGGCGCGACCGCCAGCAGGAGGCCCGTCCCCAGCGCAACCAGCAAGACGACAGGCGCAACCGTGGCCGTAGCCGCAAGCCCCAGTCACTGGACGCCTTTGAGAATGAAGAAGATCTGGACGCCGCCATTAATGGCAATGTGCTGGAAAAACCCGCCGACCGACCCTTAGACCGTCGCGGCGAGCGTAATGGCAAGCCTGACAGAAATGGAGCCAAGCCTTCCGGCAGAAATTCCAGAAATGACCGGGGCCGTGACCGTGCAGGCAGAAATGCCGAAGGCGGCGAAGGCGTGGAGGCGGTCAATCCCGCTGAGACCCCTGCGCGCGATGCCCGTGGGCGGCGCAATGATTCCCGGTCGGATAACCGGCCTGACAATCGTTCAGACAACCGCTCCGACAACAGGGGCAACGGCAGGGCCGAGGCCCGTACAGCCCAGCGCGAGAATCAACGCCCGGAGCGCGCACCGCGACCTGACGCGCCGGTGGAGGGGCTGGAAGATGATTTTGAAGCCGCAGGCGAAGGTTTGCCGGTTACTCCTCTGGAGCAGCTAGACGCCGCAAAGCTTGAGGCCCTTGTGGATGAAACCGTGCGCAAGCTCATCCGGCCCATTACAGGGGACGGCGTGGGCATCGCCGTCAAGATCGGCGGCGGCCGGGTTTATGTGGGCATTGACTGCGATGAAGACTCCGGCCTTCTGATTGGTCGCGAGGGGCAGACCCTTGCCGCCCTGCAATACATGATATCGCGCATTGTATCGCGCGGCATGAATGCAGCCGTGCGGGTGCAGCTTGACGCCGGAGAATACCGCCGCCGTCAGGATGAAAAACTGCGAGAAATGGCTCTGGCTCTTGCAGACAAGGTGCGCCAGAGCGGGCGCTCCTACTCCACGAGGCCGCTTTCCTCGTACCATCGGCGTATTGTGCATGTGTGCCTGCAAGAGGCCGTTGACGTGCAGACCCGCAGCACGGGCGACGGCCCCATGAAGCGCGTGGTCATCATGCGCAGAAAGGGAGAACGCGCCTAGCTTCAGCCTCACTGGCAGATGCGCGCGTGGCGCGCTCATACCGCAAGCGGGGCCAGCAGGGTCTTGAATGTGCTTGTTACGTTGCCGGAGAAACAGCCCGACTGGGCGCAGATCTCCGGCAACACGCGTTGGCGAAGCCGCGCAAACATAGGGCAGGATATGGAAACAGCAGTGCAGACAGATCGTGGCGACACCATCGCCGCCATTGCAACCCCTCCCGGTGCCGGGGGGATTGGCATAGTGCGCCTTTCCGGCCCCCGGGCCAAAAAAGTTCTTGCCCGTATGTTCTTGCCTCTTTCAGCACAGGTGGAAAATTTTCATCCCTGGCTTTTGCACAGGGGCCGCGTGCTGGACTGGAACGGCGAGTCGCTGGATGATGCCCTGGCTGTTTTTATGCCTGGGCCGCGTACCTTCACGGGCGAAGACGTCGCCGAGATTCACAGCCACGGCGGTCCTTTTCTGGTGCAGGCAGTGCTTGAAAGCGCGCTGCGCCACGGGGCGCGCCAGGCAGAACGCGGTGAGTTTTCGCGCCGCGCCTTTGTCAACGGGCGTATGGATCTGAGCCAGGCCGAAGCTGTGGCAGAGCTGATTGCCGCGCCCTCGCGCGAGGCCCTGCGCTATGGTCTCAACCGCCTTGAAGGCGTACTTGGCCGGCGTACTGCCGAACTGCGCGAAGAGCTGGAAATGCTGCGCGCCCAGATGTGCCTTGCCGTGGATTTTCCTGACGAAGAAGTTGAAGGCATGGAGCCAGCCGCGCTCTGTGAAGTACTCGACAGGGTCATGCTGGCCGTGCGGCGGCTGCTGGCCGGGAGCCGACGTGCCCATATCGTGCAGCAGGGCGCCGTTGTGGTTCTGGCTGGCGCGGTGAATGCTGGCAAATCCAGCCTTCTCAATGCGCTGCTGGGGCGCGAGCGCGCCCTTGTGACCGATATACCCGGCACAACACGTGATTTTCTGGAAGAAACCTGCAATCTTGACGGCCTGCCCGTGCGCCTGACTGACACAGCAGGCCTGCGGCAGGCTGAAGAAACCGTTGAGCAGCTGGGTGTAACGCGCAGCCGCGAAAAAGTTTCGCAGGCTGACCTTGTTGTTCTTGTGCTTGATGGCGGGCTGCTGGGCGAGGAAGGTGCGGCGGCAGAGGTCTGCCCTGACCCTGCGGCCCGCGAAGTTCTTGACTCTGTGGGCGACACGCCCCTGCTTGTGGTGTGGAACAAATGTGACCTTTGCATGCCAAAAGTGTTCCCTCCCCGCTGGATTGGTGCGCGAACCTGTTGCGCAGTGAGCGCACTTTCCGATACATATGTCGAAGAGCTTGCAACCATGTTGCGATCTGTGCTGCTTGGGGGCAGTTCGGATGCCGCGCCGGAAGACGGCCTTGCGCCCAACGCAAGGCAATCCATGGCGCTGGAAAAGGCTTTGAAAGAACTTGAAGGGCTGCGTGCTGATGTTGTGGCAGGCCAGCCTTACGATTGTTGCGCGGTTAGACTTGATATGGCCGCCGCTCATCTGGGGGAAGTGACCGGGCTTTCAAGCCCGGCAGAAGTGCTTAACAGCATATTTGCCCAATTCTGCATTGGTAAGTAACCTATGGATATGGACGTCTTGCGCCGCAGGCTGAGTTGCGAAGAAATCAACGACATGCCCCTTTTTCATTACGAGGGGCCTGTGCAGGTTATTCGCACACTTGAGGACTGGAAAAACGCGCTGCCGGATCTGCGATCCGCAGACCTGCTCGGATTTGATACGGAAACACGGCCTTCCTTTCGCAAGGGGCGCCGCAATTTTCCGGCATTGATCCAGCTTGCCACGGCCAATGCCGTGTATCTGGTGCAGTTGGCCTTTTTGCCGTTCGGGCCGCATGTGGTCGAAGTTCTGGCAAATCCCGATCAGGTCAAGGCTGGTGTGGGCATCCGCGACGATATGCGTGATCTTGCCCGTCTGCACGACTTTGAGCCAGCGGGGCTGGTGGATCTTGGCGGTGTGGCCCGCGCGCACAAATTGCCCAGTCAGGGTTTGCGCACGCTTGCGGCCAATTTTTTTGGCTGGCGTATTTCCAAAGGTTCCCAGTGTTCAAACTGGAGCCTCATGGAACTGACCCCGCGTCAGATTGCCTACGCCGCCACTGATGCATGGATCGGGCGGCTGATTTTTTTGCGCATGTGCGAAATGGGGCTTATCCCCTCCTGTCGCAGCGTTTGCGAGGACGTACCGTGTAACGATGCCCTGGCAGCCGGGAGCGCCGTGTGAGCGAAAGCGCTTCGCTGTTCTGTTTTCCGCCTCTTGGCCCCAGACTGGTTTTCTTTACGGGCGGCACGGCTCTGCGCGATCTGAGCCGTGAACTGATCCACTACACCCACAATTCCGTTCATCTCGTCACGCCCTTTGATTCCGGCGGCAGTTCTGCGGCCCTGCGCCGCAGCTTTGCCATGCCTGCCGTGGGCGACATCCGCAACCGTTTGCTGGCCCTGGCCGACAGCGCTGTTGTGCCCGCCCCGGTAATGGAATTCTGCGCCAGCAGGCTGCCGGAACAGTCGGTGGAATGCAACGATCCGCAGGAACTGCGCCAACAGTTGCGCGCCATGGGCAGCGGGGAGCACCCCGCATGGGCGGCAATGCCGCCGCTGTTTGCAGATGCCTTGCGCCTGCATCTCAATTTTTTTCTGCAACGCATGCCCGAAGATTTCGACCCCTTCCGCGCCTGCCTGGGCAATCTGATCCTGGCCGGAGGCTACCTGCACCACAAGCGGGTGTTTGGCCCGGTCATGGCCTTTCTCAGCCGCTTATTGCAAACGCGCGGCGTAGTGCTGCCCATTGTGAGCGAAAGCCTGCATCTGGCGGCGGAGCTGGAAGACGGATCTCTTGTGGTGGGCCAGCACCGCTTTAAAAATCTCAGCGGGGCTGTGCGGAGGCTGTTCCTCACCGTGCACGAACCAGACCGGGGAGCCGAGCAGGCAGAAAAACTGCAAACCCCTTGCCGCCCGCCTCTTGCCCCGGCCTCGGTAGCCTATCTGCGCTCGGCGGCGGCCATCTGCTACCCCATGGGCAGTTTTTACACCAGCGTGCTAGCCAACTTGTTGCCCCAGAATGTAGGCCGCGCCGTGGCAGCCGTTCAGTGCCCGAAAATTTTTATTCCCAATACCGGAACAGACGCCGAGCTGCACGGCCTGACCGTGGCGGGGCAGACAGCCATGATTTTGCGACATCTGCGCGAAGACGCCCCCGACGCCCCCACCGAGGCCCTGTTGCAGACCGTGCTGGTTGATGCCCGCAATGGTCGCTATGAAGGCGGGCTAGATGCTGGCGAACGTGACGCCCTCGCCCAACTGGGTGTGCGGCTGGTGGAAAAACACATGGTCTGCGAAGATGATCCGCAGCGCCATGTGCCGGAATTAACCGCCAAAGCGCTGCTGGAGCTTGTTCCCGGCAGTTCGGTGACCCTGTGAGTAATGAAACTTCTCCCGCATCTTGCGCCGAGGCGCAGCAAGAGACTGCAAAACAGTTTGAAGCCTCTGGTGCCGACATGGTCGGTCAGAGGCTGGACTACGCCCTGACCTTGCTGCTGCCGCAGATGGGCCTGCGGGGACGCAAGCGCAGCATTGAAAGTGGGCAGGTGCTCGTCAATGGGCGCCCCTGCAAGGCAGCGCAACGCTTGCGCAAAGGCGATGTGGTTTCGCTGGCAGATGCGCCGACCGCTGACCAGCAGACCCAGAACGCAGTTGTTGCCGAGGCCGATACTGCCGCATACCCCGCAGATACCAATTTTGAAGCTTTGCCCAGGCTTTTGGAACGGCAGGGCGAATTCTGCTTTTTTTACAAGCCCGTGGGCCTGCACACAGCCGCTTTGACAGGCGGCAACATGCCCAGCCTGGAGGGCATGCTGCCGCAGTTGCTGGCAGAGCAGGGCTGCACTTGCGCTGAGGCAGACCCCCAAGATGGTGCGGATATGAGTGCGGAGGCTGTGCCCCCTCAGTTGATGCAGCGCCTTGATTACGGCACTTCGGGCATTGTGTGTGCGGCGCTTTCCCCGCAGGCGGCCCAGGCTTTTCGGCAGGCCGAGGCGGCTGGACGCTGTGAAAAGCGTTATATTGCCCTCCTGGCCGGGCGGCTGGAAGAAAATTTTACCGTGACTTTTGCCCTGCGCACGGACAAGCGCAGCAAAAGCCGCGTGCTTGACCGCGATGCCGGCTGCACGCGCTGGACCAATTTTACGCCCCTGCATTATTTTGAAGGGGACGACCTGCCGCAACTCGCCCTCACAAAAGATTCCCAATTTCACCGTGTTGGGCTGACGCTGGTCGGGTGCCGCATCCGACGTGGCGCACGCCACCAAATCCGAGCGCATGCCGCCGCTGTGGGGCACCCCCTGTGGAACGATCCCCTCTACGCAGACAAAGATCCCGAAGCTGAAGCTCAAACATCCCACGGCACGTTCTATCTGCACCACGGAGGCCTGCTGCTGCCGGGGGCAAACTGCATCATGCCGCCGCCCTGGTCTTTTTTGCCAAAAGCTGTTGGCCGACAAGTTTTGGAATGGCTGACATCTGCCGATTAAACTCTCCCGCAGGTTACGTTGGCGTCCTCAGCACACAGCAAATCGTTGCACGATGAGTCCGTCTGGATTATAGATTGTGCACTCAATCTAATGAGTGGTTTTCCCGCAAAAAGTCGCGTCAGCTGCGGGAATGCGCAAAAAAGTGGCCTCATAACATACCGCGATGATTTGAGTTCTTTTTTGTGCATTGAAAAGTTTAATTTGACGCCCTGTTTTCTCTTGGCACAAAGTTCTGCCCGGTATAAACGGAAGGGGTCAAACGGGTTGGCGAAGTGATGCACTGCTCGCCCCCGGAAGCTGCATGCTCGGGTAAAGCCTGCGCAAGCAGCTACCATTCGTGGCGCTCCGCGCTTGCAACCAGTTCAAGGAGAAAGGATGTTTCCTGCTCTACTGCCCAAATCCGCTCCGTTTTTTGCCATGCTCAACGAGCAGAACGATCTGCTGCGCCGCATGTCCGCCCTGCTGGTAAACATGCTGGAAGACGTTTCCAACATGGATCACGTGCACAAGGAAATCGCCTTTCTGGAAGAAGAGGCCGACCTGCTGCACAGCAAGATCATCCGGGCGCTTTCCCAG
>NZ_DASQOG010000204.1:0-13781 GCF_035644575.1 Desulfovibrio sp.
TTCTGGCAGGCGGGCGGAGGCATCGTGCATGACTCCGATCCCGATCTGGAATGGAAGGAAGTGTGCAACAAATCAGCCATCATGCGCCTGGCCCTGCGTGCGGAGGACGAAGAATATGTTTCTGCTCATCGATAATTACGACTCCTTTACCTACAATCTTGTGCAGGCTTTTTACGCCCTGGGCCACAAGCCCGTGGTGCTGCGCAACGATGACCCCGCCGTGCTGGACATGGCGGTGAACCCCGAACTTTCCATGGTCTGCATTTCTCCCGGGCCGGGGCATCCCGCCGATGCGGGATTGTGCCCGGAGTTCCTCAAACGCCTCAGCCCGCGCATTCCCGTACTGGGCGTGTGTCTTGGGCATCAGCTTTTGGGCTTGCATGCCGGGGCCAAGGTTGAAGTCGGCCCGTGCATTATGCACGGCAAACAGTCTGAAATCGTGCACGACGGCACGGGCATGTTTTTGGGCCTGCCCAACCCCATGCGCGTGGGCCGCTACCACTCCCTTGTGGTGCGTGCCGATGAAGACGCGGAAAACCCACGCTTTACGGTCACTGCCCGCGCCCCGGAGGGCGAGGTCATGGCCTTGCGCTACAACGACCGCCCGTGGGTCGGCGTGCAGTTCCACCCCGAATCCGTGCTCACGCCGGACGGGCTGCGTCTGCTGGGCAACTTCCCGCAGAGCATCCTCGGCACAGGCGCGGAAACCTCCGACTTCTCCGGCATTCTGGAACGCCTGGCCCGCAGGGAAGACCTTTCCGCCGAAATGGCGGCGGCGGGTTTTGCGGCCCTCATGGACGGCAAGATGACTCCGGCGCAGGCGGGCGGCTTCCTCATGGGGCTGCGCATGAAGGGCGAGAGCGCCCTTGAACTGGCTCACGCCACACGCGCTGCACTGGCCCGCGCCGTGCGTGTGGACGGCATTTCGGGAACAACCATCGATGTGGTGGGCACCGGCGGCGACGGGCGTCATTCCTTCAACTGTTCCACGGCTTCTTCTCTGACGCTGGCAGGTATGGGCTACAGGGTGGTCAAGCACGGCAACCGGGCGGTTTCGTCCAAGTGCGGCAGCGCGGATGCCCTGGAAGCCCTCGGCATCACGCTGGAGAAAGACCCAGCCTCCGTGGCGGAGATGGTCAAAAAGCGCAATTTTGCCTTTATCTTTGCCCCGTACTTCCATCCTTCCTTTGCCAATATCGGCCCTGTGCGCAAGGAAATGGGCGTGCGTACCCTGTTCAACATTCTTGGCCCCATGATCAACCCGGCGCGGCCCAGCCATCTGCTTATGGGCGTGGCGCGGCCCGAGCTGGTGGAGCTGGTGGCCGAAACCCTCATGCAGTCGCCCCTGCACCGCGCCGCCGTGGTCTGCGGTTCGGGCAACTACGATGAAGTTACGCCTATTGGCCCCACCAAGATGGCCCTGCTGCACAATGGCAAGGTGACGCCCATGATGCTTGACCCGCAGGAATTCGGCATTGCCTCCTGCACTGTGGAAGACCTGGCCGTGAGCGGCAAGGAAGAAGCCGTGGCCGTGCTCAAGGATATTCTCAACGGGCAGGGGCCGCGCGCCATGATGGACATGGTGGTGCTCAATGTGGGGCTTGCCATCTATCTGCTGGAAGAAAAGATGGATATGGCCCTGTGCATGGCCCGCGCCCGCGAGGCCGTGAGCGCCGGTGTGGGCAGGAAGGTGCTCAATGCTGCTTGAGCGCTTTCGCACGGCCAAGCAGGCCGAGGTGGAAGCCCTGCGAGTTCTGGAAGCTCAGGGCGCTCTGCCAGCGGTGTATGAAGGGCAGCGGCCGGATTTTGTGGCGGCTCTAACCCGCCAGCAGCATTCCGGAGCTGGCGGGGGCAGCCCCCTGGCCGTGGTGGCGGAGTACAAGCGGGCCTCGCCCTCGCGCGGCGTGATCTGCGAGAATCTGGATGTGGAAGATGTGGCGCGCCAGTATGCCGCCGCAGGGGCCAGCGCCGTGTCGGTGCTGACGGAAGAAACGTTTTTTCGCGGGCGGCTGGAATATTTGGCCCGAGCCGCTGACCCGGCGCTCTACACTGGGCCGCGTGTGCCCCTGCTGCGCAAGGATTTTATTTTTGATCCTTTGCAGGTGCGGGCCACGGCAGCCACGCCAGCCTCGGCATTGCTGCTCATTGTGCGGCTGACGCCGGACGCCGCGACCCTGCGGGCCCTGCGTGAACAGGCGGAAGGCTACGGCATTCAGGCGGTGGTGGAAATATTTGATGCGGAAGACCTGCGCCTTGCCCGCGAGAGCGGGGCGCGCATCATACAGGTCAATGCCCGCGATCTGGAAAGCCTGACCATTGACCGCGACGCCTGCCTGCGACTGATACAGGCCTGCCCGCCAGTCAATGGCGAACTGTGGATTGCAGCCAGCGGCATGAGCAGCGCGGAGCATCTGCGCGCTGCGGCATCTGCGGGATATCACGCGGCCCTTGTGGGCAGCGCCCTGATGGAAGGCGGCGCTCCGGGCGAGGCCTTGGCGGCCTTGCTGGGAGCCACAGCCAAAACTGAGGGAGATTGCACATGCTGATCAAGTTCTGCGGCCTCACACGGCAAGAAGATGTTGACCATGCGGCCAGCCTTGGTGCTGCCATGTGCGGTTTTATCTTTCATCCCCGCAGCCCGCGCGGTGTGACGGTTGCACAGGCGGCAGCCTTGGACAGTGGAGCCATGCTGCGGGTGGGCGTTTTTGTGAATCAGGGTGCGGACGAAATCCGGCGCGTCATGGACGAAGCCCAGCTTGATTACGCGCAACTGCACGGTCACCAGAGTGTGGAATGCGCCCGCGCCATCGGCGCGGAGCGCGTCATCCGGGTGCTCTGGCCCGACCGTTACACCCACCGCGCTTTATTGTACAATGATTTACAACGCAATGCCGAAGCCTGCGCCTATTACCTGCTTGACGCGGGGCTGAAAGGCGGCGGCAGCGGGCACAAGCTGGACTGGTCGGATCTGGCCAGCCTGCGCCCGGCGCATCCCTGGCTGCTTGCCGGGGGATTGAGCGCAGCCAACGTGGCAAAGGCCGTAGGCATGTGCGCGCCTGCCGGGGTGGATTTCAATTCCGGCGTGGAAGACGCGCCGGGGTGTAAAAACAGGGAAAAAATGGCGGCTGCATTTATGGCCGCAAACTCCAAAGGCAATGGGTATTCGCTATGAAAGACAGTTACTTTGGTGAGTTCGGCGGCTGCTTTGTTCCCGAACTGCTTATGCCGCCCCTTATGGAAGTGGAAGCGGCCATGCGCGACATTTATCCCACCGAGAAGTTTCAGGCAGAGCTGAAAGACCTGCTGTTCAATTATGCCGGGCGTGAAACGCCGCTGACCTATTGCCCCACCCTTTCGGGCGAGCTGGGTTTTGACCTGTGGCTCAAACGCGAGGATCTGCTGCATACGGGCGCGCACAAGGTCAACAATACCCTTGGGCAGGCCCTGCTTGCCAAGTATATGGGCAAAACAGCCCTGGTGGCGGAAACTGGCGCGGGCCAGCACGGCGTTGCCACTGCTGCGGCTGCCGCCCGGCTGGGTCTGGAATGCACCATCTATATGGGTGCGGAAGACGTGGTACGCCAAGCCCCCAACGTCATGCGCATGAAGCTGCTGGGCGCCACCGTGCATGCGGTGGAAAGCGGCACCCGCACTCTCAAGGACGCCATCAACGAAGCCTTGCGCGCCTGGATTGGCAGTCAGAAAACAACCCACTACTGTTTTGGCACCGCTGCCGGGCCGCACCCCTTCCCCAAGCTGGTGCGCATGCTGCAAAGCGTCATTGGCCGCGAAACCCGCGCCCAGATGCTGGAAAGAACCGGGCGGCTGCCTGATGCCGTGGTGGCCTGCGTGGGCGGCGGCTCCAACGCCATCGGCATGTTCCATCCCTTTGTGGATGACGCCAGCGTGCGCATCATCGGCGTGGAGGCGGCAGGCACGGGCGAGACGGGCTGCTTCAATTCCGCTCCGCTGAATCTTGGCACCCCCGGCGTTCTGCACGGCGCGTACAGCATGCTGCTGCAAAACAACGATGGTCAGGTTGAACCCTCGCACTCCATTTCTGCCGGGCTGGATTATCCCGGTGTGGGGCCGGAACATTCGTGGCTGCAAAAAATCGGGCGCGTCCATTACGGCATGGTCAAGGACGCCAACGCGCTCAACGCCTTCCAGCGTCTGTGCCGTGCAGAGGGCATTCTGCCCGCGCTTGAATCTTCGCACGCTCTTGCCTGGGTGCTCGACCATCCGCAGGAATTCAAAAAGGGCGATCAGGTGGTGGTGAACCTGTCTGGTCGCGGCGACAAGGATCTGGGCATTGTCAACAAGGCGCTGGGCTTTGCGGCGCAGGGCCAGGAAGAGGTGTAGTCATGAATATTCTTGAACAGAAAATCCGCGATGCCAAGGCAGCCGGTCGCCCGGCACTGATTCCCTTTTTGACGGCTGGCTTTCCCGATCAGTCCACCTTCTGGCCCACGCTGATGGAACTGGACGAAGGCGGCGCGGATATCATCGAAATCGGCGTGCCTTTTTCCGACCCTGTGGCAGATGGCCCGGTGGTGGAAGAAGCCTCGCGCCGCGCCCTGAGCGATGGCGTAAGCCTGCGCGGCATTCTGGAAGAACTCATTGAACGCAAGGGGCTTATTCAGGCTGGCGTGGTGCTCATGGGCTACCTGAATCCTTTTCTGCAATATGGCTACGAAAAACTGGCGCGGGACGCCGCGCGCGGCGGCGTGCACGGCTTTATCGTGCCAGATTTGCCCTACGAAGAAGCCGGGCCGCTGCGTGAAGCCCTGAAAAAAGAAGGCATTGCCCTTATCCCGCTGGTTGGCCCCAATACCAGCGCGGAACGCATGGCCCTCTACAACAGCGTGGGCGAGGGCTATGTGTACGTGGTTTCGGTCATGGGCATCACTGGCGAGCGCAACGACCTGGCGCCCCAGGTGGCGGTGACCATGCGGCGTGCGCGTTCTGCTTTCAAATTGCCGTTGGCTCTTGGCTTTGGCCTGCGCGAGCCTTCGCAGCTTGAAGCTCTTTCGCCCGATGCGCGGCCCGATGCCGTTGTTTTTGGCAGCGCCCTGCTCAAACACATTGACGCAGGCAACAGCGCCGCAGAATTTCTGGCCCGCTGGAAGTAGCTGGAAATAGAAGTTTTTTTTATCGTCTTATGCACAAAATGAGGGCGCTTTTCCGCAGGGGAGAGCGCCCTTGTTATTTATATTGAAAATTATTTTCAAAAATATGATCCAGACCTATTGACTTTGAAATTCGTTTTCAATTAAAAGAAGGGCACAGAGCAACACACCCGCGCAACATTGAGCAGTGCGGCAAAAGACGGAGGATAATATGTGCGTAACCCTGATAGGCGGCATGGACCGACTGAAAAAAGATTACATGGCGGCGGCGGAGCAGGACGGGCATTCCTTGAAATTCATCACACGAAATGAGCGCAATTTTGTGGACAAAATCGGCAACCCTGACGCCATGATCGTGTTCACCAACAAAATTTCGCACGAGGCCAAACGCAAGGCCGTGCAGGTGGCGCGCTCGCGCAACATCCCTCTGCAAATGGTTCATTCGTGCGGCGTGTCTTCCTTGCGTGAATGCCTCAAGGGCGCATAGGCTGCTGAAGGAGCGTTCTTTAATGCAGAACTGCCACCCCTGTGACGGGATGGGAGGCCGCTGACCAAGGTCGGCGGCCTCCCTTTTTTTGCAGGCACTGCGAGCATCCGTCTCCGCGAGGAAAGTCTGGGCGGGGGAGTTTGGCCGGGACGATCGAAAAGGTCGCAGGTGTCTTGCTTATGTCCGACCGGGTTGGAGTAAAATTGCGGAAAATTACTATCCATCGCTTGACATTTGGGGGGCAGGTCGCTAAATCAATCAGGACTTTGGAATTGAATTTCAATTTTTTGAGCAGCGTCTCGCAGACGGCCCTTCGGCAGGATCGAAAAAGGGTCAGTCAAGACAAGCCGTATGACGGCAAGGCTGCTGGCAGGAAGGCTGGTATGAACAAATTTTTGTTCGCGGTAATGGCTGGGATGTCGCAAGTGCGGCGTCAGTCTGTTTATAGCATGGGGGAGGTGCGTGCATGAGCGCGGTTCGGCAGTTTAATAATCCCGATGATGCCAATTTCAACGCTGATGGAAAGCTGCGGATAGCTCTTGCAGGCAATCCCAACTGCGGCAAAACAACAGTTTTCAACGGCTACACTGGCGCGCGCCAGCATGTGGGCAACTATCCCGGTGTTACGGTTGACAGAAAAGAAGGTCACATCACCGTGGGCGGCAAGCAGGTTACCGTGGTTGACCTGCCCGGCACCTATTCGCTGACCGCCTATTCCATGGAAGAACTGGTGGCGCGCCGCGAGCTGGCGGCTGGCAACGTGCAGGCCGTTATTGACGTCGTGGACTCCTCGGCCCTTGAGCGCAACATGCTGCTTACCGTGCAGATGCTCGAAATGGGCATCCCCGTGGTGCTTGGCTGCAATATGATGGACGAAGCCCGCGCCGCTGGCATCCATATTGATATGGAGCGCCTTGGCGAGTTGCTGGGCATCCCGGTGCTGCCCATGGTGGCCCGCTCTGGCGAAGGCCTGGATGAAGCCATGGCTGTTGCCATAAAGCTGGCGCAGGCGGGCAAGGCCAATGCCCTGCGCATTTCTTACGGCAGCGATATTGACCCTGTGCTGCTGGATATGGAAAAGCGCATTGAAGACAATGGGCTGTTTGCAAAAAAGTATATGCCCCACTGGGTTGCCCTCAAGATGCTTGAAGGCGACAGTGAAATCATGAGCGAGGTTCGCGCCGCCAACGCCGCCCTGGCCGAAGAGCTTGAGGGCATGCGCAAAAAGGCTGCCGCTCATGTGCGCAGTACGCTCAACGCCAACCTTGAATCTATTATCACCGATTACCGTTACGGCTTTATCCGCAGCCTGCTGCGCGACGGCATCGTGACCCAGGATGCCGGCAAGGACCGTCTGGCCCTTTCCGACAAGCTGGACAAGGTACTCACCAACGCCTTTCTTGGCCCGCTGATCATGATCGGCGTGCTCTACCTCATGTTTCAGGTAACGTTTACTTTGGGTGATTATCCCAAAGGCTGGGTTGAAGACGGCTTTAAATGGCTGGGCGATACCTGCACAGTTCTGCTGCCCGAGGGCTTTGCCCAGTCGCTTATTGTGGACGGCATTATCGCGGGTGTTGGCGGCGTGGTCAGCTTTGTGCCGCTCATCCTCATCATGTTTGCGCTCATCTCCTTTATGGAAGACAGCGGCTACATGGCCCGCGTGGCCTACATGATGGACCGCATTTTCCGCTTTTTCGGCCTGCACGGCGCATCGGTCATGCCCTATATTATCGCTGGCGGTATTGCTGGCGGTTGCGCCATCCCCGGCGTCATGGCAACCCGTACCCTGCGCAGTCCCAAGGAAAAACTGGCAACACTGCTGACGCTGCCTTACATGACCTGCGGCGCAAAGCTGCCCGTGTTCCTGCTGCTGGCCGGAGCATTCTTTCCTGACAGCGCCCCCACCGTCATGTTTCTTATCATGATAACCGGTTGGGTCATGGCTCTGCTGGTGGCGCGCCTGCTGCGCTCTTCCATCGTCAAGGGCGAGGCCACTCCCTTTGTTATGGAGCTGCCCCCGTACCGCATGCCTACTCTCATGAGCCTTTTGCTGCACTGCTGGGAACGCGCCTGGATGTACCTCAAGAAGGCCGGTACCGTGCTGGTGGCCATTTCCATCCTGATTTGGGCCGCCATGACCTTCCCCGGTCTGCCGGAAGACAAGTCCGCCCCCTTTGACGCCCAGATCGCCCAGCTTGAGGAAAAGATCGCGGCTATCCCTGAAGGTGACGAAGCCCGCGCCCCTATTGAAGAAGAACTCGGCAACGTGCGCAACGAACTTAAGGAAGAAGCCTTGGCCTTCTCCGTGGCTGGCCGTCTTGGCAAGGCCGTGGAACCCGCCACACGCCCCATGGGCTTTGACTGGCGCACCGACATAGCCCTGCTGGCCGGTGTGGCCGCCAAGGAAGCTGTTGTGGCCACCATGGGCACTGCCTACGCCATGGGCGACCAGGATCCCGAAGACGCCGCCCCCCTGGCGGAGCGCCTCAAGGGTGATGAAGCCTGGTCAAAGGCCACCGCGCTTTCCCTGATGCTCTTCGTACTGCTGTATTCGCCCTGCTTTGTGGCCCTGGTGGTCATTCGGCAGGAGGCTGGCAGCTGGGGCTGGGTGGCGTTCAGCATTGTGTTCAACACTGCTCTGGCCTTTGCTGTAGCCACGGCCGCCTACCAGATAGGACGCACTGTCTGGGGGTAGCAATACTATTTGATTTCTGATTCCCCTCCTTGATGCCCGTGCCGCCTGCCTTGACAAAGGTCTGGCGGCACAGGCATTATCTGCTGGCGCACATTTGCAGGCCTTTACCGAGGGGTTCAGCAATGCTCAACCGGCTTTTTGCAAGTATAATCCTGATGGTTCTGGCTGTGTCTCCTGCTGCTGCGGCTACAACGTGGAATGCGTATGTGGTAAGAGTGGAGGACGGCAATACCATTTCTGTCAGCACCAAGAAAGACAGTGAAGAACCTGAGAAGGTGCTGGTCTTTTACGGTATTGAAGCTCCCAGTCTCAGGCAGCCTTATGGGCCTCAGGCGCTGGCCTATTTGCAGAGCATGATGCCCAAGGGAGCCAAAGTGGACGTTGAAGACGTGGGGCAGCTCGAAGATGGCCCCATTACCGCGCTTGTGCAGGTGGGCGGTGATTCCGTCAACTACAAGCTGGTGATGGAAGGTCTGGCCTGGGTGGACAGGCAGCGGTGCAGGGCCATTTTTTGCCGCCGCTGGCTTATTCAGGAACATCAGGCGGTATTGGACAGGCGTGGCATTTGGGGGCTGAACATTGGCACCCCCCCTTGGCAATGGACCCGCTGACACGCCGCCGTAACCCATAAAAGGAGCGCGTATGGAAGTTACAGGTTCCGAAGAACTGCGTAAATTTCTTGATTCCTGGCAGGATGACCCGCTTAACATCAAGAAATCATTTACGGAATACATGGATTTTCTGGCCGCGCACAGCAACATTTCCTTTACCTTCAAGGCCCGGCCCGGCGTAAGTTATTCCCTGCGGGCGCGTCACAGCGTACAGACCGAACGTGTACTCTTTGTGCTGCTGGATGTGGTGGATGATGAACCGGCAAGCCGCTGGCTTTCCATTTGTTTTTATGACGAAATGGTCTCTGACCCCGGCGAAAAGGGCGACTTTGTGCCCGGCGGCCTCATGGGCGAAGACGCCCGTTGCTTTAACCTCGAGGACGACGATGCCGTCATGCGCGACTATATCAAGGCGCGTTTGGCCGAAGCCGCCCACAAAGCCGCAAAAGAGTAAGTGTGGTTTCTACAGATTTGAGCCGTAGTGTAGCTATTGATTTTGAAACTTCCGGCTACTCGGCCCACAGCGCTTGCGCCGTGGGCCTTGCTCGTATTGAGCAGGGCAGCGTGACCGATATTTTTTACAGCCTCATCAGGCCGCCGTCATCTCGCGTGATGTTTACCGAGATCCACGGTTTGACCTGGCCCATGCTGAAGGATGCGCCCACTTTTGCCGAACTGTGGCCGCAGATAGATGCCTTTCTTGAAGGGGCGGGCAGTCTGCTTGCGCACAATGCCTCCTTTGACAGGCGTGTGCTTGCCGCAAGCTGCCATGCAGTGGGAGTGCAGGAACCCCGTGCGCCTTTTTTGTGCACGCTCAAAGGCTCCCGCCGCAGTTTGCCGCTTGCCTCCAAAAAGCTCAGCAGCGTGAGTGCCTACTTTGGGATAGCGCTGAACCACCACCATGCCGGTTCGGATGCGGAGGCCTGCGCCCGCATCTATTTGCAGTTGCGCGCTCTGGGCGTTACCGATGCCCAGATGAAACTGTAAGCCGCAGTTCGTCCATTCCCGCCAGATTGACCCCGCCCGGATTTTCGGGCGGGTTTTTTGTTTTTTGCGCTCGCGTTCTGGCCTGACGGAACTCCCTGCGTCTGTCAAAATCCCGACCTCTGTCCGATCTTTGTTTTTTAACACATCTTAATTACATGATTTTTATGCTGTGGAACGCTTGTTGCTAAAGGCTTGGCAAGCAGATTTCCGTGAACCACGGGGGTACGTAGTATGAAATCAATGTTCAATATGCAGATAGGCCTTGTGGGCAAGGTCATGGATATGCAGTTGCAGCGGCAGAACGTCATCTCGGGCAATATCGCCAACGTGGAGACGCCCAACTACAAACCGCGCGAACTGTCTTTTGAAAAAGAACTGCAATCGGCCCTCGGGCTTGATTCCAGCGGGGAGATGACCCGCACGGAATCTTCTCACATGCCCACGGCTTTCAGGCCTGATTCTTTTGGGCCGGAATGGGATATGGCGGTCAAACCGCGTGTTGTTCACGGCGAAGACCGCGTGAATATTGATAAAGAAATGGCCAAGCATGCCAAGAACCAGTTGCAGTACACAGCGCTTACCCAGGTGATGACCAAGTCTTTTGAAGGACTGAACAACATCATCCAGGATGGCAAGCAGTCCTGATTTTTGCCCGCAGCCGCGCCGCTTCCATACGCGGCATAAGAACCCCGGCAGCGGACAGTGTAGGAGGAAGCCATGGACTTCATGACGGCATTTGACATCAGCGCGTCCGGCCTTGCAGCCGACCGCACCCGCATCAACACCATTTCGATGAACCTTGCCAACGCCAAGACAACGCGCACGCCCCAGGGCGGGCCGTACCGTCGGCGTAGCGTGGTGCAGCAAACGGCTGATGTGGATGATCCTTTTTCCATCCACATGCGTTCGGCCCTCGACAGGGCGGTGCAGGGCGTGCGTGTTTCTGCCGTGACCATGGACAACCGGCCCTTCAAGCGGGTGTACGAGCCAGGCAACCCTGACGCCAATGCGGAAGGCTACGTCATGTACCCCGATATCAACGTGGTTGAGGAAATGGCCAACCTCATGACTGCCCAGCGAAACTACGAGGCCAACGTCACCACGGTGGATGCCGTCAAGGGCATGTTTATCAAGGCGTTGGATATTGGCCGCTAGGTTTTGACCACGGTTGCAGCATAAAAAAGATTTTTTTGGAGCGCGGAGGTTGCTATGAGCATTCAGGCAGTTGGCATGCGGGCGTACAGCGAGGCAGTGCAGAATTTCAGCAAAGTGCAGAGCAGCCTGCAGCAGGGCGGCTCCATCGGCGGCCAGACCCAGTTTGCCAAAACCCTTGACCAGAGCCTTTTGCGCGACAGCGTTGACCGGGGCGAAAATTTTGGCGCCCAAGCGGATTTTATCAAATATCCCACTCAGGCGCACACGCCGGTGACGCCGCAGAACAGCTTTTCCGGCACCATCAAAAGTTCGCTCAACAAGGTTAACGAACTGGACAGCGCCAAGAATGCGGCTATCGAAGATTTCGCCGCAGGCCGCACCCAGAATGTGCACGAACTCATGATCACCATGCAGAAATCCAGCATGGCCATGAAGCTGACCTCTGCCGTGCGCGGCAAGGTGCTTGAGGCCTACAAGGAAATTTCCCGCATGCAGTTCTAGGCAACTGCGTGAGCTGCTGTTCGCCAGCGGGGCGCGGAGCGTTTATTTACGTTGCGATGCTCCCGGGCAGGTGTGTTTTATAAATTAAAAATTTTCCTTTCCGCGCGTGATACTCCTGAACGCCGAATCCCCCACGGGCTGTGCCCTGGGGGATTCGGCGTTTCCGGCGCAGCGTCACAAATTTGAATGAATCAGAAGAGTGTTTTAAAAAATCATATAATTCAATATATTGTAATATGGCATGGCAATTGCTTTGGCTGAGCATATGTCCGGCCAACGTGCCGGAATTATGCCACGTCTTCGCAGGAGCAACCATATGCCGGCTTTTCTCATGCAACTTGTCAATTCCATCAAGGCAGTCTGGGCCAGAATGAGCGTCGCGCAGCGCGTGATGGTTCTGGGTGGATTTGTCTTCGTCAGCTCTGCGGCCATTGGCCTTTCTGTCTGGGCTTCTCGCCCCGACTTGAAAGTGCTGTATTCCAACCTCAGCGCCGAAGACGCCAGCGTTGTCATCAAGTCGCTCCAGGCCGACAAGGTCATGTACCAGCTTACGGACAACGGAAAGACAATTCTTGTTCCCAAGGAAGTTGTGTACGATGAACGCATCAAGATCGCGGGCGAAGGCGGTCTTGTGGGGCAGGGCATTGGTTTTGAAATTTTTGACAAGGTCAAGGTCGGGCAAACCGACTTTGTGCAGAAAATAAATTACACCCGCGCCTTGCAGGGGGAACTTTCGCGCACCATCAGCGAGTTCCCCAATGTGGAAAGCGCGCGCGTGCATCTGGTTATTCCGCACCGCAGCCTGTTTGTGGAAGAACGCCAGTCCCCCTCTGCCTCGGTTGTGCTCAAGCTCAAGCGGCCCAACCTCAAGCCCGACCAGAAAGAAATCAACGCCATCCTCAACATGATGCTCATGGCTGTGGAAGGGCTTGATAAAACGCACGTTTCCATTTCAGACAATGGCGGCAAGGTGCTGTATCAGCCGGAATCAGACAGCCTCGCCGGTGCAAGCACCACCCAGATGGAACACCGCCAGCAGGTGCAGCGCAACCTTGAACGCCGCATTGAAGAAATGTTGCAGCCCATGTTTGGCCCTGGCCGAGTTATCGCCAAGGTCAACGTGGATATGGATTTCAGCCAGCGCACCATCCGCCGCGAACTGTTTGACCCCGAAAAAACCGCAGTACGCAGCGAGCAGCGCAGTGAAGAAACCCAGCAGGGCCGCTCGAATCTTGAAGGCGGCTCGCCGGACGCCAACTTCCGTGGCGATGGCATTGCCGGATCTGTTTCACAGCAGAACGGCAGCCGCGAAACCCGCACCACCAACTACGAAATTAACAAGGAAGAGCAGCAAATCGTATCCAATGTGGGCGATTTAAAGCGTATGACGGTTGCAGTCCTTATCGATGGGACGTATGAAAAGACCAGCGGAGCGTGGACATTTGTGCCGCGCAAGGCCGATGACCTTGAGCGGGTGCGCCAGCTTGTGACCAATGCCGTGGGTCTGGACAAGGCCCGTGGCGATGCTCTGGAGGTAAGCTCCGCTCCATTTACGGATTCCGAGCCGCCCAAGGATCCCAATTTTGCCGAAATGCTGGCCGATTATGCCGAACGGCTGGGCAAGCCCCTGCTCAACGCGCTGCTGGCCTTTTTGTTCCTCATGCTTGTGGTGCGGCCTGTGGTTCTGGCCCTCATCCGGCCCAAGGTTGAAGCCGGTGAAATGATTGAGGGGCTTGAAGGCCTGCCCGCAGCCGAAGAACAACTGGCTCTGTATGAGGCTCTTGAAGAGGCCTCCAAGGCAGAGGACGAGCCGGAAGCTGAGGGAGACGATGAACTTGTTTTCAAAGATATTGAAGCCTTGAAGTCGCACATTTTCACCCTTTCTGATAATCATATGGAGCAGGTGGTGATGCTGGTGCGCGGCTGGATGAAAAACGATGAAACAGCTACCGCCTAAAGCACCAAACCGTCAATTGACGGAAAGCAGCTCGACGCTCTCGCAGCTCAAGGCCTTGCGCCTTGCGCAAAAAGAAAGCAATCAGCGCGTTGAGGAATTGAAAATGCGGCTCTTCCACATTACCGAGCAGCATATGGATCAGGCCGTGCGGCTTATCAAGCGCTGGCTTGCAGACAAGGAATAAGCAACCCCGAGCAGCCTAGTGCGGATCTCGGTGAAGGAGTAGGGAGATGGAGTTGACCGGCAAACAGCGTAC
>NZ_DASQOG010000205.1:0-5467 GCF_035644575.1 Desulfovibrio sp.
ACTGCTCCACCGCCATCATTTCAGCCGCCAGCAGGCACATGAGGGGGCCGTCCTTGTCTGTGCTCCAGGGCGTGCCGTCAAAGCACAGGAAGGAAGCGCCCGCGCTTTCCTCGCAGCCAAAGCCGCAGCGCCCATTGAGCAAATAGGGCACAAACCATTTAAAGCCCACTGGCACCTCAACAACCGGGCGGCCAAGGTCCTTCCCTACCCTGTCGAGCATGGCGCTTGTCACAAGGGTTTTGCCAATGCCGCGCTGCGCGGGCCACTCCCTGCGGGTGCGGAACAGGTACCAGGCGGCGACGCTCAGAAAATGATTGGGGTTCATCAGCTCGTTGCGCGTCACAATGCCGTGGCGGTCGGAATCCGGATCACAGGCGAAGCTCAGGTCAAAATGGTCGCGCAGATCCAGCAGGCGGCTCATGGCATAGGGCGAGGAGCAATCCATGCGGATTTTGCCGTCCTTGTCGCAAGGAACAAAGCGGAATGTAGGATCCACTGCCCTGTTCACCACTTCAAGGTCAATGCCGTAGGCTTCTGCAATGGGTTCCCACATGGGCAGGCTTGCGCCGCCAAGGGGGTCAACGCCGATGCGCAGGCCAGAGGAGGCAATGGCCTTCATGTCCAGCACCCCGGCCAGATCCTGCACATAACTGCCGATGAAATCGTATTCTTCCACCAGCGAAGAGGTGCGCGCCGCCCGCAGGTGGGTGAGCTTTACGCCCTTGTTGCCGTTTTCGAGATAGACATTGGCGCATTTTTCAATCTGGCTGGTGACTTCTGCTTCTGCCGGACCGCCGTGGGGCGGATTGTACTTGAAGCCGCCGTCACGCGGGGGATTGTGCGAAGGCGTGATGACAATGCCATCGGCCAGACCGTTAACGCGGCCCGCGTTCCATTTGAGCACGGCATGGGAAATCGCCGGAGTGGCCGTGTAGGCCCCGCCAGCAGAAATGCGCACATTCACGTTGTTGGCAACCAGCACTTCCAGCGCGGAGCGAAAGGCGGCTTCAGACAGCGCATGGGTATCGCCGCCAAGAAACAGCGGTCCGTCAATGCCCTTGGCGGCGCGGTAGTCGCACACCGCCTGAGTGATGGCGTAGATGTGCTCCTCGTTAAAGCTGCACAGCACTGATGTGCCGCGATGCCCCGAGGTGCCAAAGGCAACACGCTGGGCTGCTAGCGCCGGATTGGGAAATTCGGTGTAGTACGCGCTCATGAGCGCGGGGATGTTCTCCAGCTTATCCAGCCCGGGCAGATGCCCGGCGTCGCTATGCACAACTGGCATTGATATTCCTCCAAAAAGTAGTGCTCTGCCGACTATATGCCCTATCGCGCATGCCTGCAATGCAGGATGCATCCCTTGATGTATTACTGCAAGTATTTGTGGTCGCTACAGTTGACGAAGGCATATTTTTTCAAAAAATTCGCGGTGTCCTTCCAGCTGCGGGTCAAGAAGCTCGCTGGAAAGCATTCCATAAGCTCCGCGCACAAGAGCTGTGCGTTTATCAAGCGATTGTTCAAGCCGCTCACGGTGCGCCTGAGTGGCGCACAACTCTGCCAGCATCTGCGTCAGGCTGACCGCACGCGCGGTGTCTGTATGGCGCCGGGCCACTGCCCTGCTCCCGGCTTGCGCAATCTCCGCAAGCCTTTCGGGATTTGCGAGCGCTGTGGCGGCAATGGCCGCAGCTGCCTGCGCATCGTTGCATTGGTATGTGGGCAGAATTTCCTCGCCGGGGGCAAAGAGCTCGTTCAGGCCGTTGCCGCAGGTTTCCATCAGCAGGGCCGCGCCGCAGGCGATAGCCTCAAAACAGCGGAAATTCACTTCTGAAGCCGCAGTCTGGTTAAGAACAATGCGGCTGCGCGTAAATATGGGCTTGTAATCGCCAGAAATTGCCACCAGCGGGTGTCTGGTGCGAAAGGCCCTGAGAAATGGAGCGCGGTCCGGATTATTTTTGTGCCCAAGGGTTCCCACGAAGGCCACCGGGATGTCGCGCGATGCAAAATCCCCCACGGGCTCAAGAACGTTAGGGTAAAATAGCGGAAACCAGTGCGCTGGTATGCCCTCGTGCGAAAATACTTCCACATAGTCTTTCTGCGCCACAAGGGTTACGTCAAAACCATTGGAATACGGGATGTGCCAGGGGTTGCAGTAGGTATCAATAGAATAACGCACCGAAGGCCAGGGGGCGTTCTCCGGATCAAGCAGTTGCGGCATATTGCCGTCATCGCAGTAGAACAGTGCGTCAGGCGCAAAACCGAGCGCATCAAGGCGGCTTTGGAGCTGCCGCACAGAGTATGGGTGCGGTGAGGGAATGTCGGCGTCAGCTGCCGGATGCACCGTGACAACGTGGTGCCCCAGGCGTTTGAGGGCTGGGGCCAGATACGGTCCGCCAATGTTGAGTATGCGTAAGCTCATGGATAAAAAAAGGGCTGCCCCGGTTAAGAGGCAGCCCGTGTAGTTTGTGCCTGCTACTTGCTCAGGCTTACAGTTCGGAAGTACACATCGCCTCGCCGTGAAATCTGCAACATGACTGCGCCTCGAGCGACGCCTTCATCGTTGACGATTTTCGACAGATCCGCAGCGCTGCGAACGGGTTTGAGGTTGGCCTTGAGAATCACGTCGCCGGGGCGCAGATCGGCTTCGGCAGCGGGCTTGTCAGGATTGACGTCAATGATGACCAGCCCTTCGTTTTTCTCAATCTTGAGTTCGCGGCGTTCTTCATCCGTCAGGGGACGGACGGAAATGCCGAGCAACCCCTCGTCCTTCTGCTTCTGATCCTTGCCGTTCTGATCGCCAGACTGCGAGGTTTTGCGCTCGCCAAGCGTCACGGTAAGGTCAGTGTTTTTGCCATCGCGCCACACCGTTATTGCAGCCTTGCTGCCGGGGGTTTTGTCGGCAATCACACGCAGCAGGGCTGCGGCGTCTTCAATGGCCTTGCCGTCAACGGAAACAATGATGTCGCCGTCTTTCATGCCAGCCTTGGCAGCGGGTTCGCCTTCCATAACGCTGCCCACAAGCGCGCCCTTGGCGTCCTTGAGGCCCAGCGCCTTGGCGGTATTTTCTTCAACATCCTGAATACCAACGCCAATCCAGCCACGGCTGATCTTTTTGCCGGACTTGATCTGGTCGATGATCTTGGCGGCCATGTTGCTCGGGATGGCAAAGCCAAGGCCCTGCCCGCTCGCCATAATGGCCGTGTTGATGCCGATCACCTGCCCGGCCATGTTCAGCAGCGGGCCGCCGCTGTTGCCGGGGTTGATGGAGGCATCCGTCTGCAGGAAGTTGTCAAAGGGGCCGGCGTGTATGTTGCGGTTTTTGGCCGAAAGTATACCCGCCGTCACCGTGTGGTCGAGGCCAAAGGGGTTGCCGATGGCCAGCAGCCACTCACCCACTCGCAGTTCGTCCGAATTGCCGAACGCGAGGAAGGGCAAGGTCTTTTTGGTTTCAATTTTCAGCAGGGCGAGGTCGGTTTCTTCATCCGCGCCAACCAGCTTGGCCGTGATGGCTTCGCTTTTGCCATTGCTCTGATCAAGGGTCACACGGATAACATCCGCATCTGCAACCACATGATTGTTGGTAACAATATAGCCGTCAGCGGAGACAATAAAGCCCGATCCCAGAGACTTCTGTTTCATCTGGGGGCGCTTGCCACCGCGCTTGCCGCCGAACTGATCAAAGAATTTGTCAAATCCTGGCGGCATATTGCGGAACATTTCCCCCATGAGATCGTCCTGGCTGTTACCGCTGGCCTTCCGTTCCGTACCGATGTTTACGACTGCCGGGCCGCTTTTGGCCGCCAGTTCGCTGAAGTCGGGCAGATTGGCTGCCTGGGCAAGCTGCGATGCCGCAAGAAAAGTCACGGCAAGCATGGCTGCAAGACATTTTTTTATCATCATGGAAAAGCTCCTGGTTACTTATTTTTCAGAGCCTTTTGCAAAGCCTGTGCCATGATGTTCATTCCAGACCCGCTGTTGGAGCTTGCGGTGGATGCATGCTGCTTCCACGCCTTGTCTTCGGCGGGTGCGGCAGTTTGCTCGCCCTCGGGGGCAAGGCTGATGCGTCTGGCGCTGGTGTCCAAATTTTGTACAGTAAGGGTAACGGCGTCGCCCTTGTCCAATTTGCTGTACTGCTTGCCCTGCTTGGAGTTCTTGATGACGCCAGCAGGCAGCAAACCGGTGATGCCGGGGGCCAGCGTAATAAAGAGGCCATAGGGGGTGCGGCTTTCAACCGTGCCGCTAACCGTTGAACCAACGGCAAACTGCTGGCCGGCTTCCTTCCAGGGGTCGCCTTCCGCATCGCGCAGGCTCAGGGAAATACGGCGGTTTTCAAGGTTGATTTCCTTGATTTTAACCGAAACGACTTCGCCCGCCGCAAGCACGTCTTCGGCCTTGGCCACGCGCTTTGTCCACGACAGTTCAGAAATGTGCACAAGGCCCTCAATGCCGGGCAGAAGCTCCACAAACGCGCCAAAGGGCGCGAGGCGAACAACCTTGCCGGAAACAACCGTGCCGGACTCAAGCCTGGTGGTCACATCCTGCCAGGGATCGCCCTCGGCCTGCTTGCGCGAAAGCGAAATGCGCACATGGCCCTTGCTGTCCTTGCTGATGGAGATAACCTTGGCGCGCACGGTGTCGTCGAGCGACACGGCTTCGTCAGGAGCGCCCACGCGCGACCAGGAAAGTTCGGAAAGGTGGATCATGCCTTCAACAGAAGGAGCAAGCTCCATGAATGCGCCAAAAGCGGCGAAACGCGTGATCTTGCCTTCAACCATATCGCCGGGCTTGAGGCTTTCAAGCAGGGCGTCGAGCTGTTCGGCGCGTTCGCGCTCAACAATGGCGCGGTGCGAAACCACAACATTTCTGCCGCGATTTTCAACGCGGATAACCAGAAACGGCATGGTGCGGCCCACAACCTCTGCGGCGTCTTCAGACGTGGCAACGCCAAGCTGGCTGCCGGGGCAGAAGGCCTGCTTGCCAAGCACGTCAACCGTGTAGCCGCCCTTGCACACTGCGGTTATGCGGCCGTCAACCGGCACTGCCGCATCGCGGGCTTCTTCAAGCGCGGCAACGCCGCTGCCGCTCATGGAGCGGGAAAGGCGAATCTCTTGCGAGGAAACGCCAGTAACCCACGCTTCGAGGCTGTCGCCGGGCTTAACGCTTTCATTGCCCTCGGCATCAAGAATGTCTTTGCGGTCAATGATGCCGTCAACCTTTATGCCCACGTCCACAAAAACGCTGTCGCCAGTGATGGCGATTACAGTCCCGGTCACTTTCTGGCCGGGCTGCAGGCGGTTTGAAGCGGTGTCGTGGGCCGCCAGCATGGCGGCAAAATCCTCAGCGCCTTCCTCCGACATGGAGGTTGCGAACTTATCCTCGGTCATAGTTTTCCTGCTCCTTACAAGCTGGGCTTATTGCTCAAGTCCGCCATATTACGCCATCCGCACAAGGAAAACAATTGTCTTTTTAG
>NZ_DASQOG010000206.1:0-9968 GCF_035644575.1 Desulfovibrio sp.
TCGTAATTATCGATGAGCAGAAACATATTCTTCGTCCTCCGCACGCAGGGCCAGGCGCATGATGGCTGATTTGTTGCACACTTCCTTCCATTCCAGATCGGGATCGGAGTCATGCACGATGCCTCCGCCCGCCTGCCAGAAGAGCTTGCCGTCACGCATCCACATGCTGCGGATGGTGATGCCCGTATCGAGATTCACGCTGTCCTTGTCCAGACCAAGCCAACCGATGCAGCCTGCGTAGGGGCCACGCGCGCGGCCTTCCACCTCGCGGATGATTTCCATGGCCCGTACCTTGGGCGCGCCCGAAACCGTACCCGCAGGGAAGGTGGCCGCCAGCACGTCCAGAGCGTCCAGCCCTTCCTCAAGCCGGGCGCTGACCCGGCTGGTGAGGTGCATGACGTGGGAGTAGCGTTCAACTTCCATGTAGCGCTCCAGATTCACCGATCCGGGCTGGGCCACGCGGCCAAGGTCGTTGCGGCCAAGGTCGACCAGCATGACGTGCTCGGCGCGTTCCTTGGGATCGTCGCGCAGTTCGGCGGCAAGGGCGGCGTCTTCAAGGTCGTCCGCACCGCGTTTGCGCGTGCCTGCGATGGGCGAAAGCTGCAAATGCCCCGCCGTGCAACGCACCATGACCTCGGGCGAAGAACCGAAAAGCGTCAGCTCGGGAAAGCGCATGTAGAACATGTAGGGCGAAGCGTTGAACCGGCGCATGCGGCGGTACAGTTCAAAGGGATTACCCTCAAAAGGCGTGGAAAACCGCACGGAAGGCACAACCTGAATGGCCTCGCCCTGACGCAGCATCTCCTTGATGCGGCGCACGTAATCCTTGTAGCCTTCCTCGCCGGGTTCAGCGCAGACATTATCGGGATTGATGCGCACAGCCCCGGCCTGCCCTGTGGCGCGGGCCTCCAGCGATTCGCGCGAGCTTTGCAGCGCGCGGTGTTCGCCGAGGCTCACCTGACAGAGGCGGTTATACAGATGGTCGAACACAAGCACTGTCGACGGCAGCATGAGCAGGCAGTCGGCCTCGTTCTGCGGCATGACCGGGGCCAGTTTGGGATTGAACAGACCCGCCATGCCAAAGCCAAGATACCCGTAAAGAGCACGGGTAATGGGCGGCAGGTTTGTGATGTTGACCGGGCCATCTATGGTCAGCGCCGCCATGAGCGCCCGCAGGCCGTCCACAAAGGGTTTGCCCTCAAAGCGCGCCAGGGGCTTTACGCTGTCGTTGCGGATGTCCAGCGCAAGCTTGCCCTCGCGGCAGGAGATGAACAAAGCCGCATCGCAGGCCAAGATGCTGTAACGGCCCCAGCGACCGTCCACCTCGGCGCTTTCAAGCAAGATGCCGTTACCGGCGCCGACCATACCCATGAACAGGCTGATGGGCGTGTCCATATCCGCTGGCAACCAGCGGGCGGTTTGTTGCAGCGTCAGCATATGCTGCGCATCACCGTTATCTTTCATCTGGCGCATCCTTTGGGTTTTTGTGCCTGAAAAAACAAAAAACGCCGTCTCCTTGGGGAGACGGCGTCTACTTACGACAATGCCAACGTACCGGAACTATTAAGCCCGCACGTCTCCCCCACGCAGTTGGATGCGCCACCACCAGCCTTTGAAGCTGTTAGAAATGGTGTTGGAGAAAACGTTCATATAAATGCCTAGTTCCTTATGTTTCAAGCAACATTACGCATCCAGCCCAATACTGTCAACAGCGCAGAGCGGTTTTTCAGTAAATTTCCGTTACAGCATCAGCTATGGCAAGCGGGAGGGCGCTTTGCCCTCCCCTGCCTACAGGCCTACTTGCCGAACAGAATTTCCTGATAATTGGGCAGCGCCCAAAGGTCGTCAGCCACGCGCACTTCAAGCATGTCCGCGTAGCGGCGCACTTCAACCATGCGGGGCAGCACATATTCGCGGTAGCTGAGGGCGGCTTCAAAGCCGTAGCCCAGGCTGTCCGCCTTGGCCAGCACTTCTTCAAGCTGGCCGCAGGCATCCTGCATGAGGCGCAGATTCGAAGTGATTTCGGCCAGAGTCACGGTTTTGGGATCCTTGCCGATAGCGCGCATGTTTGCCGCCGTGGCGGCCAGTTCACCCTGATAGCGCATGCCCGCAGGGTAAATGATGGTATTGGCCATGCGGATAACCAGATTGGCCTCGGTGCGCACGGTTTTGCAGTACTGCTCAAGATAGATTTCCTGCCGCGCCTTGAGTTCGGACCTGTTGAGCACGCCAGCCTTTTCATAAAGGCTGACCACTTCGGGCTTGGTCAGTTCGGCCAGAGCCTCGGGGGTGGTGCGCAGGTTGGGCAGGCCACGTCGCTCGGCTTCCTTGTGCCACACTTCGGAGTAACCGTCGCCGTTGAAGATAACGGCGCTGTGCTCGTCAATGACATGGCTGATAAAGGATTCCAGAGCCTGATTGAAGGTCTTGCCCTGGGCCAGTTCCTTTTCAAGCCAGTCGGCTGCAAAGCCCAGCGAATCGGCCATCATGGTGTTGAGCGCGGTGATGGAACCCGCCGCAGACTGGCTGGAGCCAAGCGCGCGGAACTCGAACCTGTTGCCGGTAAAGGCCACGGGGCTTGTGCGGTTGCGGTCGCCGGGATCGGCGGGCAGCGGCGGCAGCGTATCCACGCCCAGATTGAGGGCGCGGCCCGTGCGTCCACCGGCGGCGTTTTCAACGCGTCCGGCGCGGAAGGCTTCGAACACTTCCGTCAGCTGGTCGCCAAGGAAGATGGACATGATGGCCGGCGGTGCCTCGTTGGCGCCCAGACGGTGATCGTTGCTGGCGCTGGCGACGGTTGCGCGCAGCAGACCGCCGAACTTGTGCACGGCGCGGATCATGGCGGCGCAGAACACCAGGAACTTGGCGTTGGCATGCGGGGTTTCGCCGGGATCAAACAGGGTGCCCAGCTCCGCATTGCCAATGGAATAGTTCAGGTGCTTGCCCGAGCCGTTCACGCCCGCAAAGGGCTTTTCGTGCAGCAGGCACTTGAGGCCGTAGCGCTTTGCCACGTTGCGCAGCTTGGCCATGATGATGTGGTTGTGGTCAACCGCGAGGTTGCTCACCTCAAAGAGGGGCGCAATTTCGTACTGGCTGGGAGCCACTTCGTTGTGGCGGGTGCGCACGGGCACGCCCAGCTTGTACAGCTCGCGCTCCACTTCCATCATGTACGAAAGCACACGCTGGGGGATAACGCCAAAGTACTGGTCGCTGAATTCCTGCCCCTTGGCCGGACGAGCGCCAAACAGGGAACGTCCGGCGATCTGGAGGTCGGGGCGGGCAAAATTGAAGTTGTGGTCAATGCAGAAGTATTCCTGCTCAAGCCCGGCGTAAGAAACAATGGGCAGCGGCGTATCTTCGCCAAAAAGCGCCAGCACGCGGTGAGCCTCGCGGTTCAGGGCCTGGCCGGAACGCAGCATGGGCGTTTTTTTGTCCAGGGCAACCCCCGTCCACGAAAGGAACATGGTGGGGATGCACAGGAAGGTGCCGTTGGGGTTCTCCATGATGTAAGCGGGGCTGGTCACATCCCATGCGGTGTAGCCGCGCGCCTCAAAGGTCGAGCGCAGGCCGCCGGAAGGGAAGGACGAAGCGTCAGGTTCGCCGCGAATAAGCATGGAGCCGGAAAATTCGGCGATCACGCCGCCAGCGCCGTCAGGCATCAGGAAGCTGTCGTGCTTTTCGGCAGTCTGCCCGGTGAGGGGATAAAAAATGTGGGTAAAGTGGGTGGCGCCCTTTTCAATGGCCCAGTCTTTCATGACTGCGGCAACGGTATCGGCGATGGCGGGGTCCATGCGTTCGCCGAATTCAATGGTTTTGCGCAGCGCCTTGTACACGCTCTTGGGCAGGCGTTCGCGCATGATGCGGTCATTGAACACGTTGCACCCGAAAATATCGGTGGGTTTGGTGTCCACGAAATTCAGGGGGGCCGCTTCGGGTTTGTAGGTAGTGATGGCCTCAATGGCGCTTTGTCTGGCGGATTTGCTGCTCATGGACGAACCTCGCGTTCAGGGCTGACGCAGTGTTGGGGGTGCCGATATTCCCGCTTATGGCGGTTGGATTTATGCCGCTGCATGCAAACCACAAAACGCCCGCGCCCGTGCTGCCCTGGCGCACGCGGACAAGGGGGGCTGTTGCAGAGACCTTGCGGACGCCGTGCAGACGCCCGCACCAAAGCCATGATCTCCGGGCCTGACCATGCAGGCCAGGCCCGGAACAGTATACTCTAACGGAACGCGCCCTGGAGCTGCCCGCCGCCGCACAACCCCGACCATGCTGAATCAATCAGCACGGCCAATAGGGCAAAGGTAGAGGCAAAACCGGAAGCGCGAACCGGAAACCGCTTTAGTTCACGCTCACGATTTCGATTTCAAACGTCAGCGTCTTGCCAGCGAGGGGGTGGTTGGCGTCAAGGGTGATCTCGTCCGAGCCAACTTCGGTGATGGTCACGTCCATCTGGCCCTGCTCGTTGGAGAGCTGCAACGGCACGCCCACGTTCAGGGGAATATGGTCGGGCACCTGGGCGCGGGGAACGGTGAACACCAGTTCGGGATCAGCCTCGCCATAGGCATCATCAGGCGCAACTGTCACGGTAACGGTTTCACCCGCTTCGCGACCGTCAACGGCGGATTCAAAACCCGGGATCAGCATACCTTTGCCCATCACGAATTCCAGGGGTTCGCGCTCACGCGAAGAGTCGAACACCGTGCCATCGTCAAGGGTACCCGTGTAATGCGCGCGCACCGTATCGCCTTTTTTAATAGGCATAACTACTCCATTGCAGTGTGTGTGGGCGGTCTGCGGCAGTGTGCCGCATTGTCGGCAGAAGCTGCCAGGGCAGAAACCCGCCCGCGAAAAGAATAACGCCCGATAATAAAGTGCAAGCAAAACACGGCGGGGGCCTTCTGTCAATCTGCAACGTTGCCATAAATGCCTTCAATTCCCCTGCCAGCGCGGGTTTGCGGGCTTTGATCTTTTGCGTGTCATTGCGATAAAAATGCAACTGCCGCAGTGCATCCCGCCCTGACGCGACACTGCTGCCACCCCGCCGTAGCAGCCGCTTGCAGGCTTGACAGAGTGCCATACGACACTAATAATCAGCAATTGCTCTCAACGGGAAAATCCCGCTCTTGTTCGGGCGGCACACGCAATCTTTCAGAGGTATCTCAGAGGTATTTTTATGTCCGATATTCGCTCCACGTACACCGACGAATGCAATTTTTATGGCCGCCACACCCCCCGCGAGCTGGCTGAAACCTTCGGCACCCCTCTCTATGTATACAATGAGAACGTGCTGCGGCAGCGTTGCCGCGACCTTATGGGGCTTTCCAAACACCCCGGTTTCGGCGTGAACTATTCTGTTAAGGCCAATGCGACCCCCGCCCTGCTGCGCATAGTGCGCGAGGAAGGGCTGGTGGTGGACGCCATGAGCCCCGGCGAACTGTACATGGACGAGCTGGCCGGTTTTACGCCTGAAAAAATTCTGTACATTTCCAACAACAATTCCGAGGCCGAGCTGAAAAATGCCGTTTCGCGCGGGCTGCTTATCAGTGTGGATTCCCTCTCGCAGCTTGATACCCTTGGCCGCATCAACAAGGGCGGCAAGGTCATGGTGCGTTTTAACCCCGGCATTGGCGCGGGCCACCATGCAAAGGTCATCACTGCGGGCAAGGACACCAAGTTCGGCGTCACCCCCGACAAGCTGGACGAAGTTTTTGCCCTGCTTGAAAAGCACGACCTCACGCTGGCTGGCATCAACCAGCACATCGGCTCGCTCTTTATGGAGCCCGACGGCTACCTTGATGCCGCCGAGGTGCTGCTGCATCTTGCCGACCGCCTGCCCGCCAGCATGCTGGCAAAGCTTGAAGTCATCGACTTTGGCGGCGGCTTTGGCATCCCCTACCACAAGTACGAAGGTCAGGCCCGCCTGAGCATGGCCGACCTTGGCAGCCGCCTGCACGCGCTCATTGCGGGCTGGTCTGAAAAATCCGGCTACAAAGGCCGTTTTCTTGTGGAACCGGGCCGCTATGTGGCCGCCGAATGCTGCGTGCTGCTGGGCACCGTGTTTGCCGTCAAAAACAATGGCGACAAACGCTACGTGGGCACCAACCTGGGCTTCAACGTGCTCGTGCGCCCCGCCATGTACGACTCCTTCCACGATGTGGAAATCTACGGGGCCGACACCCAGACCCGCAAAACCATGGTGCAGACCATTGTGGGCAATATTTGCGAAAGCGGCGATATCCTTGCCAAGGAACGCGAACTGCCCGTTATGTGCGAGGGAGATGTGCTTGGGGTACTTGACGCCGGAGCTTATGGATTTACTATGGGTTCCAACTACAACCAGCGTCGTCGCCCCGCTGAAGTTCTCATTCAAAGCGACGGCGCTGCCAAACTTATCCGCCGCCGCGAAACCCTTGAGGATCTTGCGCGCTGCCTGATGGATTAATGTGACACAATTACGCGGCGCATCCGCGCAGCAGGCCCGGCCCGCGCCCGACCTGAGCACTTCCCCCCGCGCGGTCTGGCGGTTGACCTGGCCCCAGATGCTCATGATGTACCTTATGTTCTTCATGGGCTTTGTGGCTGTGTGGGTTGCCGGACAGATCAGCGCGGACGTTCAGGCGGCGCTGGGCATGGTGAACCAGTGCAGCATCCTGCTGATGGTGGTCGCCATGGCTGTTTCAAGCGGCGCTACGGCGGCTGTGAGCCAGTCGCTGGGCGCGCTTAAAGTCATGCGTGCCCAACGCTATATCGGCACAACGGTTATCGGCTGCATGGGGCTTGGGCTTCTTGTGGCCCTGGGTGCCGCCCTCTTCAGCGATGGCATACTGCGCGTGCTCATGGTGCCTGAAAGCATCATGCCGCAAACCCGCGAAATGTGGGCAGCCAGTATGCTTGGCCTGCCCGCGCAGTATCTGTACGCGTCAACCGGGGTCATGTTCCGCGCCACGCGCCAGGTTTTGCCGCCCCTGTGGGTTGCTTCCGGCGTGTGCCTGTGCAACCTGCTGGCCTGCCTTGGCCTTGGGCTTGGCTGGTTTGGCATGCCCAACATGGGCTATATGGGCCTGATATGGGCAAACGTGGGCGCGCAGTATCTTGGTGCTGTGTGCAACTGCGTGCTGCTGGCGCATTCCGGCTATCTGAACCGCAAATCCCTGCCCTCCCTGCGCTGGCTCCGCGCTGGCCTGCCCTACCTGCTTAAGGTGGCCCTGCCCGCAGGTGCCGCCCAGATCGTATGGCAGTCCGGCTACATGATGCTGTTTGTTCTTGTGGCGTCATTGCCCTCCGACAGCGTCAACGCGCTGGCCGGTCTCAATGCCGGTCTGCGGGTAGAAGCCCTGCTGTTTCTGCCGGGCATGGCCTTCAACATGAGCGTGGCCGTGCTGGTGGGCAACAGCCTTGGTGCGGGCAAATCCGCCGAGGCCCGGCGCGTGGCCCTCAATATGGTGACGCTTGCGGCTGTGGCCATGAGCTTTATGGCCGCCCTGCTCTGGCCCTTCCGGCAGGAGGTGGCCCACCTGCTCTCGCAGGAGCCGGGCACGCAAGCCCAGATTGTAAGCTACCTTACCTACAACCTGCTCTCCACGCCTTTTTCCATCGCAAGCACTGTCATGGGCGGCGTGATGACGGGAGCCGGTGCCACCAAGTACAACCTCATGATTTTTGGCGGCAGTTTCTGGCTGGTGCGCCTGCCCTTGGGCTGGCTGCTTGGTCACATGCTCTGGGGCACGGCCTCGGGCGTATTTGTGGCCATGCTCGTATCCCAGATTCTGCAAACCAGCATCATGCTTTATGTGGTGCTTTTCAGCGACTGGACGCGCTTTGCCATGAGCCGCTGCCGTCAGCCGCAAACCCCGTAAATACCGCCCAGGAGGCCGCAACTGCGGCGGTCCTGGCATGCGCCCGCGCACTGTCATGCATTTGCGCATCGAGACGCGAGGAGACGATTGTGAGCAAGACCTTTACCCCTGTCAGCCTGGAAGGACGCCAACAGTATTACGAACTGTGGAGCCGCACTCCCCAGCGTTCACTGGACTATACCCTGGCAAACCTGTGGGGCTGGCAGGATTACTACGGACTTGAATGGTGCTTTGAGGACAACCTCTGCTGGATCCGCCAGACCCGGCCCTATGCCGTGTGCTGGGCCCCTGTGGGCGACTGGAACGCGGTTTCGTGGAAGGATCTGCTGCCCTGCGGCTTCAACCCCGAGGCCCACAACATCACCCGCGTGCCGGAAAAACTGCTGGAAATCTGGCAGCGCGAACTGCCCGGCCTTGTGGATGCGGAAGAAGACCGGGGCCAGTGGGAATACCTGTACAAACAGGAAGAACTGGCGGAACTGCCGGGCAACCGCTTTCATAAAAAGAAAAATCATCTCAACAGCTATGTGAAGACCTACGGCCAGCCGGACTACCACACGCTGGACGACGCCATGGTTGAAGACGTGCTGGCCGTGCAGGACGACTGGTGCCAGTGGCACGAATGCGAGGAATCGCCTTCGCTCAGGGCCGAAAACGAAGCCATCAACCGCGTGCTCAGCCACTGGAACTGTTTTACCGGGCTTGTGGGCGGTTCGCTCTATGTGGACGGCAAGATGGTGGCCTTCAGTGTGGGCGAGAATCTGGACGGCGCAAACCTTGGCGTGCATTACGAAAAAGGCCTGAACGGCTTCAAGGGCGTGTACCAGACCATCAACTGTCTGTTCTCGCGCAACGCTGGCGCAGGATTTACCTACATCAACCGGGCGCAGGATCTGGACGAAGAAGGCCTGCGTCAGGCCAAGATGACCTACCTGCCTGCCGACTTTCTGCGCAAGTACAAGGTGCGCATCCGCAAGAGCTGACATCTGGCAGCCGCGCCGCGGCGTGGGGGCAATGTCTGTTCACCGCGCTTCGGGCCTGAAATACATAAAACCGCGCATCCGTCCTTTATCAGGGCGGTATGCGCGGTTTTTATTTGCGCGGCCTCACGTTTTTTGCTGCGTGCACGGCGTGCGGCCCTTTTGGAAATTTCCTTGGCAGGCAAGCCAAACAAATGCAAAACCCCGACGGAAGCCGGGGAATTGCACGAAAAAACAGTTGAGGTGGCTGAATCATGCCATAATTGGTATTCCTGTCAACATGAGATACCAGTAGGCAAAAAATAAACATTCTTGCCCTTTTATCTGCTTGCGACACCCTGCCTTGAAATTTTTTAATCTGCAATATTAATCTGATACGTGGCATGCGCAGATCTGCCCTTCTGGCCCTGACAGAAAAAATATCGCCGCCCACCCTCCTCTAGAAAAAATATTTTTCAGCCCTCCTGCTTCTCCCCCATATTCCAAAGTAGATAAAGCAACTGCCTTAGCCCACATGGAACGACAGTAAACAAGCTCAGCGATATTTCACAAATAACAACGAAATTTCGTTGTTATTTGTGAAATATCATTTCTCTCGGAAGGACAAAATCAACCAAAATTCAAACTAATATACTGTAATTATTTAAATAAAATGTAACGGTCTGGTTCTTGAATACTACGGCCCAATGATGCTGCTCCCCCACACAATGGGGAAGGCATATTGGGCTGAAGCTGGCAAAAGGAAACCACGGATACTGAGCAAGCAACTTGCCGTGCTTTGCGCAGTTTCCGGCGGCATTTGATTTTGCTCGATCAATGTCTGGCTTTGTGCTCTGGGCTGGACAGAACAATGAACTTTTGAGGTGTGATGATGTCAAAATTCGCAACGCCGCAGTTGGATCAGCTTGAATCCGGTCCATGGCCGAGCTTTGTATCCGATATCAAGCAGGAAGCTGCGCATCGCGCGGCCAATGCCAACAATGTCGAGTATCAGATCCCTGTGGACTGCCCTGAAGACCTTCTGGGTGTGCTTGAGCTTTCCTACAACGAAATGGAAACACACTGGAAGCACGGCGGCATCGTGGGTGTGTTTGGTTACGGCGGCGGCGTTATCGGCCGTTACTGCGAC
>NZ_DASQOG010000207.1:0-6676 GCF_035644575.1 Desulfovibrio sp.
TGCGGCAGGAGGACGTATGCAGCTCAAGCTTGTTTCATGGAATGTCAATGGTCTGCGCGCCGTGGCGGGCAAGCCCGAATGGGAATGGTTTTCGCGCACCGAAGCGCAGGTTGTGGCCTTGCAGGAAACCAAGGCCCACCCAGACCAGTTGAGCGAAGACGTGCGCGATCCTGACGGATGGGAATCCCACTGGTCGTGGAGCACGGTAAAAAAGGGCTACTCGGGCGTGGCGGTATTCAGCAAGATACCTTCACTGAATGTCAGCATAGAGCTGCCCCAGCCGGAATTTCAGGGCGAGGGCCGTCTGCTGCATCTGGAGTACCCGCAGTTCCACTTTTTTAATGGCTACTTTCCCAATGGTGGCGCGGAAGAACTGGACGACAACGGCAAGCCCACGGGCCGCTTCAAGCGCGTGCCCTACAAAATGGGCTTTTTCGACGCCTTTCTCGCCTATGCGGAAGAATGCCGCAAAAGCAAGCCCATTGTGGTTTGCGGGGATTTTAATATAGCGCACAGGCCCATTGATCTTGCGCGCCCCAAGCAGAACGAAAAATACACGGGCTTTTTGCCCGAAGAGCGGGCCTTTCTGGACCGCTTTACTGCCATGGGCTATGTGGACACCTTCCGCCATGTGCACGGCGACAAGGCAGACAGCTATTCCTGGTGGTCGTACAAGAGCCGCGCGAGGGAAAAGAACGTGGGCTGGCGTATCGACTATTTCTTTGTATCGCAGGAGCTTGTGCCGGCTGTGCGCGATGCCTGGATTGAAACGGACGTCTTTGGTTCAGACCACTGCCCCGTGGGGCTGTGTCTGGAATTCTAAGGCCGCAAGTCACTTTTGCCGCCGGGCTGGAATCAAGCGGTTCCAGCCCGGCATTTTTTGTCTGATGCATGTCCACTACTGCGCGACAATCCGGTGCTGTGCCAGTGCCTGTGCCGACCAACAATGCCGATCATAAACGGTTTATATACTGCTGGACGCGCCGCGCCAGCAGCCATCCGTGATATGCAAAATCATCCAACTCGCTGACATCAAGGCCGATTCCGGCGGTATTGCCTTCCTGTAAAATGGAGGGTAACAGTAACGGTTATGGCAACGAGCGTGAATATTGCGGTTTTTTAACCTCGCAACAGCCTGAATAATGTGCAAAGAACAGTAGATCCCCACTTTTGAGGCGCTCCGTCAGATGGTGCGCGCCCGCCAGGAACCATCGCACACCCCGTGGATTTTGTCCGATACTCCTGAGTGCCGATACGTGGCCTATGTCCTTTTGATTCAGTCCTGCCTTCACCTGCTCTTGGGTTTGCCCCTACTCTGATTTCTCTCTCCTGCCCCGGAGGGGAAGGTTACCTTGCCGCGTCTGCGGCATAGAATGAGGATTGCGATGAAAAAATATTCCGACCCCACCCCGCCTTTGCTCGCACACAGGGAAGTGACCCGGCGCGAGGTTCTCAAGTGGTGTACCGCGCTTGGCGGCGCATCCCTTTTGCCATTGGGCGGTGGTTTGCCCCTTGGTCTGGCCCGTGCCGCCACCCAGCCGCCGTATGGCGCGGGCGAGCAGTGCTTCTATTCCGGTTGCGTGGTGAACTGCGGCTCGCAGTGTACGCTGCGCGCGTTCGTCAAGGATGGCCGCGTCACGCGCGTCGAAACCGACAATTCCGATGACGGTCCCAACAACAGGGCCATCCGCGCCTGCCTGCGCGGGCGCTCCATGCGCAAGTATACCTATTCGCCCGACCGCATTAAGTACCCCATGCGGCGCGTAACCGGCGCCAAGCGCGGAGAAGGAAAGTTCGAGCGCATTTCCTGGGACGAAGCCCTCGACACCGTGGCCAAGGAATGGGTGCGCGTACTGAACACCTACGGGCCGGAGTCCATCCACCGCATGTACGGCTCGGGCACAACATCCAGCGGCATGACGCGCCGCAACGAATTTTTCAGGCTTGCCAATTTGCTTGGCGGGCATCTGGACGAATACGGCACCTACAGCACGGCCCAGATTTCAGCAGCTATTCCCTATCTTTACGGGAACAATCAAGGCAATACCATCAACGACATGGCGAACTCAAAGCTTATCGTCATGTTTGGCTGCAACATTCTTGAAACCCGCCAGAGCGGCGGCGGCCTTTCGTATGAGCTGTTTGAAGCCAGAAAAAAAGGCAATGCCCGCATTATCATGGTTGATCCCCGGTATTCGGACTCCATGGCGAAGCTGGGGGACGAATGGGTGCCCATTCGCCCCGGCTCTGACGGTGCGCTTATCGCAGCCATTGCCTATGTGCTCATGAACGAAGGGCTGGTTGACCAGCAGTTTGTGGACACGCACTGCCTTGGTTTTGACGAGGAGCACATGCCCGAGGGCGTGCCCGCAGGCAACAGCTACCGCGCGTACATCATGGGCGAAGGCCCGGATAAAACGGCGAAAACACCGCAGTGGGCGGAAACCATCACCGGGTATCCGGCGGAAAAGATCATCCGCCTTGCCCGCGAGATCGGCTCCACCAAGCCTTGCTGCGTTATTCAGGGTTGGGGGCCGCAGCGCCACGCCAACGGCGACACCATGTCCCGTTCCATTGCCATGCTTGCCATCCTTACCGGCAACGTGGGCATTGCCGGGGGCGGTTCCGGCAGTGCGGAAAGTGTGAGCCAGATTGGTTTTCCGCGCATGCCCGAGGGCACTAATCCGGTCAAGACGCGTATTTCTTTCTACACCTGGATCAACGCCATTGACGACCACACCCAGGTGACTGCCAAAAAGATGGGCCTGCGCAACAAGGAAAAGCTGGATCACGGCATCAAGTTTTTGTGGAACAGCTCGGGCAACGCCCTCATCAACCAGCATTCGGACATTAACGGCACCCGCAAGATTCTTGAGGATGAAAGCAAGTGCGAGTGCATTGTGGTGGTGGAAAACCGCATGACCGCTTCGGCAAAATTTGCGGATATCCTCCTGCCTTCCGTGACGCCGCTGGAACAGGACGACATCATCCAGCAGGGCTATCAGGTAGACCAGAGTTCTCTGCTCATTGCCCGCAAGGCCATTGAACCCCTGTTCGAGACCCGCTCGCAGTATGATATCTGCTCGGCCCTGAGCGAAAAAATCGGCAAGCTTCTGGGCCAGCCCGATCTGGCCGCAAAATATACCGAGGGTCGCAGTCAGCTTGACTGGGTCAAGCACCTTTATGCCCAGGCCCGCGCCAAAAAGCCGGAACTGCCGGAATCCTTTGACGAAGCTTCAAAGATCGGCCTGTTCAAGTGGTTCCCCATGCCGCAAAAGGTAGCCTACAAGGATTTTCGCGAGAATCCGGCTGCCAATCCGCTCAAGACGCCTTCTGGCAAGATCGAAATATTCTCCAAGCGCCTGTGGGATCTGAACCAGACATGGGAACTGCCCAAGGGCGACGCCATCTACGCCATACCCGTGTATGAAAAAACATGGGAAGGCCCGAGTGATTACGAGGGAATGAAAAAACATCCCTTCCAGCTTATCGGTCACCACTACAAGGGCCGCGCGCATTCAAGCTACGCCAACATCCCCTGGCTTGAACAGGTTGCCCCGCAGCAGCTCTGGATGAACGAGGTCGATGCGGCGCAGCGCGGCATCAGGCACGACGACATGGTCAAGGTGTTCAACGATCGCGGAGCAGTGGTCGTGCGGGTCAAGGTGACGCCGCGCATCATGCCCGGTGTGCTCAGCCTGCCGCAAGGCGCTTGGTACACCCCTGACAAAAACGGCGTGGATCAGGGCGGGTGCATAAACACCCTGACAAAAACGCACATGACCCCCTTGGCCAAGGGCAATCCGCAGCACACCAACCTTGTGGATGTGGTTAAAATCTAGCCTGTTGCGCGGAACTGTCTGCATTGAGGAGATTTATTGTGAAACAGCCGGCTTTTTATATAGATATGACAGCCTGCACGGGTTGCAAAACATGCATGGTGGCCTGTATCGACGGTCATGACCTGCCGCAGGGCGTCATGTGGCGGCGCGTGGCCGAGTACACGGGCGGCAAGTGGGTGCGCCGGGCCAACGGTACGTTCGATCAGAACGTGTTTTCCTACTATACGTCCGTCAGTTGCAACCATTGTCAGAACCCCGTGTGCGTGAAGGTTTGCCCCACCACAGCCATGCACAAGGACGAGCAGGGCATTGTGAGCGTGGACCCCGACAAGTGCGTGGGCTGCCGCTATTGCGAATGGAACTGCCCCTATTCCGCCCCCCAGTATGACAAACAGGCAGGCAGAATGACCAAGTGCGATTTCTGCAAGGACAGGCTGGCCGCCGGGCTCAAACCCCTGTGCGTGGAAGCCTGCCCCATGCGGGCCATCCATTTTGGCGAATATGAAGACCTGAAAAAGCAGTTCGGCGATGCCGTGCATGTGGCCCCGCTGCCGGAGCAGAACGTGACCTCCCCCTGTCTTGTGATTACGCCGCCCCACAACGCGCAGCCAGTGGGCAGCAACATGGGCAGCATCCGTAATCCGGAGGAGATGTAGCATGGAGTATCTTCAGGAATTTCCGCTGGTATTCTTTACCTTGCTGTTGCAGATGGCCGTGGGCATGGTGCTGGTGGGCAAGTGCGTGCTTGGCAACGAAGCCGACCGCGCACTGCGCGAAGGCGTGCGGCGGCAGAATGTGGCGGCGCTGCTTCTGTTTGCCGTGGCCGTGATCATCAGTTTTGTGCATCTGGGCACGCCCCTGCATGCGCCCTTTACCCTGCTGCATGTGACGCAGTCGTGGCTCAGCCGCGAAATCCTCATGATCGGCCTTATGGGGCTTGCCCTGTTGTGGCTGGTGCTGGTTGGGCGCAAAAAGCATGCGGTGGATGGCGAGAAGAAAGCCATGATTGCGGCGGGCCTGTGCGGTATTGCGCTGCTGTTCGTCATGAGCTGCGTTTACAATCAGTCCACAATGCCCGGCTGGAGCAACTGGAGCGTTTTTACGGCCTTTCTTGCTTCCATGTGCCTGCTTGGGGGATCCTGGCATGGGGTGGTGCTCAGCCTGCGCAAGGAAGGCGCGCCCGTGCGCGCACTGGGCCCCTGCCTTGTGTGGGCGGTACTGGGCCTTGTGCTTATGGCCGTGAGCCTGCCGCTGGCCATGCCCGAGCAATCTGCCTTCGTCAATCCGGTTTCCCGCCTGCTGCCTCCGGCGTGCATTGCATGGTCGCACGGATTGCACGCCCTGGCCTCGGGCCTGGGCGTTGTACTGTTGGCTCTGGCTGCGGCCCGCGGCATGCAGGGCAAAGGATTTCGCCCGGCGCTGGCGGTTCCCGCATTTCTCCTGATTGTTCTGGGCGAAGTGTTCGGGCGGCTTGTTTTCTATCTTTCCTATTCACGCCTGGGCATGTAGGCACGGCAAACTCTACGGGGGCCATCTGGCCCCCGCATCATTACATATGGAACAGGAACAGTTGACGCAATACGTTGTGACCTTGCAGTTTTGCAGCCGCATTTTCCAGAATTCGCCGGATGAAGACCTGCTGCGCGGCGTCATTGGCGGCGGGCTTCTGCAAGGTTTTGGCAGTTGGGCATGCTTCAGGCCATCCGAACAGGCCGACAAGCTGTGGGGTGGCGCGCTGGCCCCGCAGGGCAGTACAGCCGCGCTCGCGGCGGCCTATACGGCAGAAGCGGCGCAGGATTCCTGCCGCGCGCTGTACCTGGATCTGCATATGGATCATCTGGCCCTGTTTTCCGGGCCGCAACCTGCCGCCGCGCCGTGGGAATCCGTGTGGCGGGAGAAAGACCGCCTGCTTTTTGGCCGCAGAACGCAGGAAGTGCGCGACTGCTACAGGGAATGGGGCATTGCCGCAGAACGGGACGGGCACGAGCCTGAGGATCATCTGGGGCTGGAACTGGCCTTCATTCTTTTTCTTGTGCAGAGCATGGACGGGGTCGTTGCCTCAAGCCAGGGGCAATCCCCGGAGGCTGCGCTGGCGGCTTTTATGGACGGGCACATCCTGGCCTGGGCTGGAGACTGCCTGAAAAAAGCTTCGGAATGCGCCAATACGGTGTTTTACCGCGAGATGTCAGCTCTTTGTTGCCTGCTGCTGGGAAACGTGCGGGGGCTTATTCAAGGATAGACTGTACAACGCACGCCAAAAGGATTTTGACCAACAGCAAAAGCCGTTCCTTGCCGAAAAAGGCTGGAACGGCTTTTGTTTGAGCAATTTGCCATCCGGCGAAATACAATGCGAGCAATTCTCGATAGAAATTGCCCCGTTGGGGCGAGGGCAGCCCCGGTCTAGTCCAGCAGGCCCAGCAAACGCGCAACGCGCTGTTCGTTCAGGCCGCTATGCACCTGCACAAGATCCTGACTGTGCTGCATGGCTTCCTGCTCCACCTGAGCAAGGGCCTGCCGCATTTCGTCAGAATTGAGCATGTGCGGGGTGCCGGGAACAGTCTGTTCCAGCACCGGCGCGGCGGAGGTGCTGACGTCATCGTCAGCGGGCGCTGCCGGGGCCGCTGGGGTACTTTCTGCCCTGTTCACGGGCAGCATGGAGTTGACCCTTTCCTGAAAGGTAGGAAAAACAGGCCCCAGATCATTATTGCGAAAACGGAATTCCAGTTCCATCGGGCTTCTCCTCAGGCTTGACGCAGTGCTGCGTCATTGCACTCGCGCTTGAGCGCGCGGCGGCCATGTGGAAAAATTGACCGCCTGTTGGTATTGCCCGAAAA
>NZ_DASQOG010000208.1:0-1702 GCF_035644575.1 Desulfovibrio sp.
CCAGATCATTATTGCGAAAACGGAATTCCAGTTCCATCGGGCTTCTCCTCAGGCTTGACGCAGTGCTGCGTCATTGCACTCGCGCTTGAGCGCGCGGCGGCCATGTGGAAAAATTGACCGCCTGTTGGTATTGCCCGAAAACATGCAAATATCAGGCCGTTGCGTGCGGCCCTGTTTTGCTGCGACAAAATTTCAGTCCATGATCCTGACCAGCAGGCCCGGAGCCAGCCGCACCTGACCATCCACAATAATTTTGTCGCCTTCGGCCACGTTGCCGTCCACAACCGTGCGGTCAGCGTATTCAAACAGCGGCCCCACCTTGCGATAGCTGGCCCGGCTGTCCTTATCCACCACATACACGTAGGATTCGTCCCGGCCAGACTGCACGGCACGTGTTGGCACGGTCAGCGCCCCGGCGGCCATGCCCAGCGGCAGCTCCACCTGCACAAACTGCCCCGGCCACAGACGGCGCTGGCTGTTCTCAAAGGTGGCGCGCAGCCGGATGGTGCCGGTGCGCGTGTCTACCGTATTGTCTACAAGGGTGAGAAGTCCCTTTTCCGGCGCGCCTCCGGCAGGCGTTGCGGAAACCGGTACCGTTGTTTGCGCCATCTGCTCTATGATGACAGGCAGGTGCACCTCGGGCACAGAAAAGCCCACATAAATGGGCGAAAGCGTGTCTATGCTGACAATAACAGTGGCGTCAGCCGATTTGACCATGTTGCCCTTGTCCACATTGAGTGCGCCCACACGCCCGCTGATGGGAGCCGCCACCGTGCAGTAGCTGAGGTCAAGGGCGGCGCTTTCCACGCTGGCTTTGTCAGACTGCACCGTGGCGCGCAGGGCCGCCGCATCGGTCGCGGTCTTCTCATAGGCATCACGGCTTACGTAGCCGCCGCCCACGAGCTTGCCGTAACGGCCCATGTCGTCCTGGGCTTTGGCAAGCTGCGCCTGCGATTTGGCAAGTTGCCCTTTCTTTTCGCGCAGCGCGGCCTCAAAGGGGCGGGGATCAATGGTAATAAGAGGGTCGCCCTCGCGCACATCCTGCCCTTCGGTAAAGTGAACCTGCTGAATTTCGCCCGTTACGCGCGGCTTTACACCCACAGAGGCAGAAGCCCGCACGTTGCCCACAGCATGCAGCAGGCGCGGCACATCGGCCCGTGCAACGGCTTCAACCCGCACAGGGGCAGGAGGTACAGCGTTTTTTTTGCTGTCGTCCTGCGAGCAGGCCCCAAGGGCGAGCAGAAAAATGATCAGGAGAAGAGAAAGGGGATTCAGGGCTGGTTTCATGGCGTTCCCCATAAGTGTGAAATAGCCGACATCAAGCCGTTGCGCGCAACAGAAAAAATGAAGCAAGGAGTACCCGCCGTCAAGAAGATAGTTAGCCACTCACCTAACAATCTGCGCTTGCGGCCCTTTTTGCGATGATTGACATTCGGCACGGTCACGGCATAATTACGCCGCATTTTTCGTGCAACCATCTGCGGTCGTTTTGTGAACGGCGGCAACCTGCAGCACCATTTTTGGAGCTGAATCAACATTATATATGCGCCTTGCGGCGCTTCAGGAGCAGGAATTGGCAAAAAACCGCGCATTGCAGCAGTGGCGGGTGGAGGATTCCATCGAACTGTACGGCATCCGTAATTGGGGTGCCGGGTATTTTGACGTGTCGGATGCGGGCGAAGTTGTGATTTGTCCGCAGGGG
>NZ_DASQOG010000209.1:0-9215 GCF_035644575.1 Desulfovibrio sp.
GGGAACCCGATTTTGATCGGAGCTTCTGCGGCCATGGCCGCTTGCCCCACAAAGAGAGACAGGGCGCAAACTGACGCTACTTTCAGCAAATTCATGAAGGCCTCCCGAGTTTTATGTGCAGTTACAGGGGTGTACCAAAAAGACGGTAAGGCTGAACAAAGCAAAAAATATTCCGTTTTGCTAAGCTACTGGGAAAGTACACAATTTATAAAATTTAGCTGCACAAAAAATACGTTTTGGTAGTTTTTTGTGCGTAACCACTACAAAACAGTGAAAAAATAAAACGATAGCCAGAGCATGAACCTTGTCGCATATGTGGTATCGCAAGTCAAATATGATACCATGCTAGAGAGGGCTGACTGTTTTTTTGATGTAGTGTCTCGGTAATATGCTGAATTGAAAAAACTTTTTTTGAATTGTTAGCTGGGTGGCATTTCAGTCCAGCGGGCTTTCTGGCTGTGAGCACAAGTTTTGCTGCAAGAAAAATATATCACCTAAATATATAACTATGTGTTGTAATTGATAAAATTGTTTTTAAAGTAAAAAATACTTTCTTGTTGATTTTGTAGGAGCGTTATGTCCGGATTGTCCGCATCTCACCTGAAAAATAAACAAATACAAAATAATTTCGAAGTGTTATGATAATCTACGAACTGGTAGTCCTTGCATTTGCGGCGCTGGCGAAACCAGAGGAACCCCTGCTTTCAGCATTGTCACCAGCTACGTTTCCTGCGCCGCTTCTGCGTTGAGCCAGAACTGACAGAGCACCCCGGCAGACTAAAAAAACCTGCGGTATATAAGCACGATTCAGCGGCAAAAGCCACAGAAAAAGATTGACTGCATTGCCTGGGTCAATAGCCAGCGGCCAGCCCATCACTGCGTGGGTCTGTTGCTCCAAAAAGTACCCCGGTCTCCTGATCACAAAGAATAGCTCCGGCATGGCCCATCAGATCGCTAAAGTCTGCAATGCGCTCAACCGAATGGCCCTGTTGGGTCAGAGCTTGAGCCAATTGCGGGCTGAAGCGGCCTTCGAGCCGGAGGTTGTTTACCGGCAGGCCCCAACTCCGGCCATAAAGCCAGCGCGGCGCCGTCACGGCATCGTGCGGACTCAGGCCAAAATCTACCATTCGGGTGACTATGGCCGCCTGCGTCTGGGGTTGGCCCTCGCCGCCCATGGTGCCGTATACCAGCCAGGGCTTGCCGTTTTTGCGCAGCATGGGCGGGTTGAGCGTGTGCATGGTGCGCTTGCGTGGTTCGAGTCTGTTGATGTGGGCGGGATCAAGTGAAAAAAAGCTGCCCCGGTTTTGCAGCAGGATGCCCGTGTCGCCCGCCACAAGACCTGCGCCAAAGTCATGAAAGATGCTCTGGATGGCAGATACGGCGTTGCCCCGCGCGTCCACCACGCCGAACCAGCAGGTGTCGCCCTTGGGTTCCAATGGGGCGGTGGGGTTGAGGGCGCGGGCAGGATCAATGCGGCTGGCAAGCTCGCGCCCATGCTCCGGAGACAGCAGAAAATCTACAGGAATGTCGGCAAAGTCCGGATCAGTCACATGCGCATCACGATCGGCAAAAGCCAGCTTGGTGGCTTCAACTATGGCATGCAGGTATTCGGCGCTGCCCTCGCCCATGCTCTGGATATCCAGATACTCAAGGATGTTGAGTATGGAAAGCGAAGCCAGCCCCTGGGTGTTGGGCGGCAGGTTGCAGCACTCAAGGCCCCGATAGCGCACCTGCAGGGGCGTGACGATTTCTGCTTGATGCGCGGCGAAATCCCGAGCAGTCAACAGACCGTCGTTGTTCGCGAGCCAGCGGGTCAGGCGGTCGGCCAGTTCGCCTTCATAAAATACGCGCGCGCCCTCGCGAGCGATGAGGCCAAGAGTAGCGGCAAGCTCGGGCAGGCGCAGCACCGCCCCTGTTTGCGGGGGCGTGCCGTTGGGCAAAAACGTGCTGGCAAAGCCGGGAAACCTCTGCAATTGCCGATAGCCCGTGGGGTCGGGCTTGCAGTCTTCATGCAGCCAGTGGGCCAGGGATGGCGTTACGGCAAAACCTTCTGCCGCGAGGCTGATGGCTTCCTGCAACAGGTCGCCCAGAGCAAGAGGGCTGCCCCATGAGCGGCTGAGCGTGTGGGCGGCATCCCAACCAGAAACCACACCGGGCACCGTGCAGGCAGCCAGCGGCCCGCGCAGGGGAATGGACGCAAGGCCCTTTTGCGCAAAGAAATCCCGCGTGACATTTTCGCCAGAGCGCCCACAGGCGTTGATGCCGTGCAGCGCGCCGGTTGCGGCCTCGTGCGCCAGCCAGAAGTTGTCGCCGCCGATGCTGCACATCTGCGGGTACACAACGGCCAGTACCGCGGCCACGGCCACGGCGGCATCCAGAGCGGTGCCGCCCTTGCGCAGAATATCCACGCCCGCCTGCGTAGCAAGGTAGTGCGGCGATGTGACCATGCCCCGTGTGGTCATGGGGTCAAAACGCTGGGATTCCGTTTCCGCATAGGGGCTGGATGCAAAATTCATGATGCTTCCTGTGTGAGGTGGCTGGGTGTCGCATGGGTGCCGCCAGCAGGGCGCAAATCCGTGAAGACCCCAATGGCATGCAGTGGATAATCCGTGACCATGCAGCAGACTAGCGGCGGGGGCGCGCCACGTCAAACCAGCGCCGCATCCCTGCAGGCAGATGATAATCAGGTGCCAGGTTTTGCTCAAAATCGGGCGGGGTATGCAGTGCCGGCCTCATTGAGAGGTGACAAAAAAGGGCGTAAGCAGGTCTGACGCCGCCCAGGTGCGGCTACAGATCAGCAGGCAGCCGCGCATTGCGCGGCGCGAAGGACACAATATGGGTACAACAATAATGCTGTTTGCCGTGGGGCTTGCAGGAAGTTTTGTTTTTGACCGTTTTCACCTGCCCGGCGGGGCCATGACTGGAGCCATGATCGCCGTGGTGATTTTCAAAAGCTGCGGCTCCATTACCTCGCCCGACATGGCGCATTGGGTGCGCTTTATTGTCTACGGGTGTGTGGGCGTGCTTGTGGGCAACATGTATAATCCCGGCATGCTTGATGCCGTGCGCGACACCTGGCCCATGATGCTGCTTTCAACAGGCATTATCCTGATGGCGGGGCTTTTGTGTACCTGGATTGCCGTGCGTTGGGGCGGACTCTCTGTAGGCGGGGCGTATCTGGCGACCAGCCCCGGCGGATTCAATGCGGTGGTGGCACTTTCCGGCGGCACAGGGGCAGAAGCTCCCATGGTGATGGTGTACCATCTGGTGCGCATCTATGCCATTGTGCTGCTCTCCCCCATTGTGGCCAAGATGCTGTCTTATCTGGTTAAATAGTCGGTTAATGCCTGGCATCTCCCCTGCGCATGGGGGCCGCTGACAGTCCGTGACATTGAGCCTCCGTCGGATTCCGCCGGGGGCTTTTTAGCGGGCAAGCAGCAGGATCAGACCGCCCAGCCCCGGCAGAGCTACCATGCAGCTTTTGAGCAGCAATTGGGGAGCCATGCGGGTAAACTTTGCGCCCACATACGCGCCGATGACCTGACCAGCCAGAACCTGCAGGAACAGCACAAGATCCAGATGCCCGGCGGCGAGAAAACCCAGACTGCCAAAGGCTGCGATGGGCAGAATCACCAGCATGGTTGTGCCTACGGTCTGATAGAGGGGCACATTGAAGATAATCAGCAGGGTCATCTGGATAAAGGGCGTTGCCCCCACGCCGCAGGCCCCGGAAACCAGACCGTTGAACACGCCCACCATGCCTGTCAGCAGCCAGAACTTCACGCCTCGGGTGCTGGTGAAACGAAAGCTGAACAGCGGATTGGCCGGGTGAAAGACCCGCAGATAAATGAGCAGGGCGGAGAGCATGAGCACCACGCCAGTCAGCGGCTTGAGCGTGGCGGAGGCAAGCCCGGACGAGATGTGCGCGCCGCAGAAGGCCCCGGCTGCGCCGAACGCGCCCAGCAGCAAGCCCAGTCTGCGGTTTACGTTGCCCTCGCGAAAATGGCTGATAGAGCCGGAGAGGGACGTAAAAGCCATGGCCGCGAGCGAAGTGCCGAGGGCGACCTGCATGGGGATGTCAAAGCCCACGCTGAGCATGGTGATCATAACCCCAGCGCCGCCAGCGCCCACAAAGCCCAGCAATATCCCCAACAAAAGCATGGCGGCAAAAACAAGCATAGATCACCTGCTGCGCGGGCCGCCTCAGAGGCGGCGTAGAGTGGAGCAATTACATGCAGCGGCAGAAATCGCCGCGCAGTTCTGGCAGGCTAGCTCTACGGGATGCTGCGCGCAAGGGTATTTTTCCAGCCCGGGGGTCAGGCGTGCGCCGCCTTTTGCGCGCGCAGCAGCGTATCCCACGCCCGAACATAAAAGATCAGGTAGCGCCAGCACACATAGGCCACAACCAGGGTGGCGACAATCATTTCCAGCACTGCCAGCACCTTGAGTTGCAGGGCGTACTCCAGCGTTGCCGGATAGGCGGCCAACAGTTCAGAAACCTTGTACAGCGCTGTTGCCCCCACAGCCATGGGGAAGGTGTAGGCTGCGAAACCGGGGCTGAAGGGCAGACGCAGCAGCTTGAAAAAGGCCACATAGATGATGCTGGTCATCAGCACCGCCACCCCGAGCAACAGACTGCACAAGAGCAGAGAGGGGGTTGGCTCAAGGCTCAGATAGGCCACCAGCGAGAGGCTGGCAGGAGCGGCAAGCACCGCGATGGTTGGTTTGGATGCGTCTTCAATTTCCCGGGAAAATATGAGCCGGTACAACATGACAGGCAGCAGGGCCGCGTAATTGACCATGCCAAAAACCATCAGGCCATAGGCAAGCTGGTAGTAGGCCGGGCCGGGAACAGTCATGGCCGCCACGCTGATGCCCACAAAGGGTACAAACCAGCTTGGCAGCATGTGGTGCAGGCTGAACTGCCGTGCCCTGAAGGCTACAAAGGCTAGCAAAAGGCAGAGATGCAGGGCCACGGCAAAAAGCCAGAGCCACTGGGCCGCCCGCGCGTCCAAAATGCTCAGGCTTTTGGATTGCAGCATCAGGGCCATTGAGGTCGTGGGCAAAATACTGCCAAGCACGGGATGGCGCAGTTCTTCGAGCAACAGTCTTGGGTTCAGGGCAAATTTGCCCGCCAGCAGCAGGATCAGCGTCATGGATGTCAGCGCGCCAAGCACCTGCGCAAAATTGTGGAGGGGCAGGCTTTTTTCAAGCCCTATGCCCAGGCTGGCAATGCCAAGGGCCAGCCCCGCAAGGGGCGTGGGAACAGCGCGAAAGAAATTGCGAACACTCTGCAACATTAAACTATCCTCGGTTGTGGTCTGCTTGCGTGTTTGCCACGGATCGTGCATTAAGAAAATCGAAATGAATTTAACGTAACGTATAAAAAAATTAAACGCTGATATGACACTAAAGCAATTGCAGGTTTTTTTGGCTGTGGCGCGGTTCCAGAACCTCACACAGGCCGCAGAGGCTGTGTTTCTGACCAAGGGCGCTGTTTCCCAGGCCTTGCAGGAACTGGAGCGGCACCTCGGCGTGCGCTTGTTTGACAGGGTGCACCCGCATTTGCGGCTGAATCATGAGGGTGCGCGCCTGTGGCCACTGGCGGACGAAATGCTGCAAAGGGCCGAGGCCATCGAGCGGACGTTTCAGGCTGGCGGGGCCTGCTTTTTGAGCATTGGGGCCAGCAAGACCATTGGCAACTATCTGTTGCCGCAACTGATGCACGATTTTGAAAAGGATCACGGCTGGCTGCCCAAGGCGCAGATAGCCAACACCAACCGCCTGCTTGAGCTGGTGGAAGGCTATGTTCTGGATGTGGTGCTGCTGGAGGGCGAGCAGCATCGGCCCGACATGGTGGCGGAAGAATGGCTCAAGGATGAAATGGCGGTGGTAGCCTGCAAGGGGCATGCTCTGGCAGACGGCAAGGCCCATGCGCCTGAAGAACTGGCAGGTCAGCGCTGGATTCTGCGGGAGCCGGATTCCGGCACGAGGGCGTTTTTTGCGCACACCCTTGGCGCGCTCATTGCGCCCTATACGGTAGCGCTGAGCCTCAGCTCCACCGAGGCGGTGCTGGGCATGGTGGAACAGGGGTTGGGCATCACCTTTGCCTCGCGGCTCATGGCAGAGCTGCCGGGCTTCAGCAGCCGTTTTTCAATAATCCGGCTGACGCAGACATTTTCACGCACGTTTTCCCTTTGCTGGCACGAGTCAAAATACCACTCTGCGGGCATGGACACGTTTATCCGTTTTTGCCGGGCGTGGTCGCCGCTCAACAGATAGCGTTGCGCAAAGAACCCCTATGCGGGCTAACGCTGGCGCGTCAGGTGGTACACGCGGGGAACCATGTACATGAGGCTCAACTGCCCGCGCGTAGGCTCATAGCGCGTGGCAACCACCACAGAACCCAGATTCCAGAGGTGGGCATCGTCGCCTTCCCCGGCGGAGGCCTTGCCAAAACGGTCAATGACCATCTTGAGGATCATGCCTTCCACCGTATTGTTCGGCGCGGTATAATCCAGCTCAAGAAAGCCCAGAGGGCCGGGATTTCCTGGGCCGTAGCAGATCGCCATCTGGCGCGCGCCGGGGGCAACCTTGGCGGCATCATACAAATCGCAGATATAGGCGTCATCCTCGCGGATAATGGTTGCTCCGTACTGTCGCAGAGCCGTGCGCATGGAATTTCTGTCGGTATTGTCGAGCCGCTGCCCGAACAGAACGGCCTCGGGGCGCGAAGGTTCAGCGCGGGCCATATCTTCCAGTTCTTTCATGGCGTTGGCATCGCCGTTCATGGCAGCCGCATAGAGCAGCAGCACTGCCCGCGAGGGGTTCTTGGTCACGCCCTGACCTATGCGGTAAAAATGCCCAAGGCGGAACAGGGCCTCGGTTTGCTGCTGCGCCGCAGCGCGGCTATACCATGCCGCCGCCGCTGTGAAATCCTGCTGTACGCCACGCCCCAGTTCATAGAGCATGCCCAGATTATACTGTGCCTCAGGCTGACCCTGCCGCGCAGCCAGATCAAACCAGCGTGCTGCTTCCTCGGGGTTTGGCTCTATGCCGCGTCCCTGTTCCAGCATGCGCCCGTAGTTGCTCATGCCCGAGGGGTGCCCTGTCTTGGCTGACTCCGCAAACCAGTGCAGGGCGCGGCCCAGGTCAGGCTCCACCCCCTGCCCGAGGTCGTAGAGTACACCAAGGTTGTTCATGGCCTGTCCATCGCCCGCTTCGGCCTGTTTGCTCCAGATGCTCTCGGCTGTGGCATAATCGCCCTTGGCGTAGGCTGCTGCGGCTTCTTCCGCCTGTGTGGGAGGCGAAGTCCTTTGCGGAACAGGCACAGGTGCCTTGGTGGGCGCGCTCTCCACTGCGGGAGCGGCTTTTTCCTGCTCGGCGGCTTCTTCCTTTTTGCCCTTTTTTGATTTTTTATCCCTGCGGTTTTTTGAGCCCTTTTCCTTCACCGGAGCTTCTGGTTTTTTGGGCGCTTCGAGGGTAGGGCTTGCAGGCTGGGCCGGAACTGCGGGGGCAGATGCGCCCTGTGCCGCAGGAACCTGCGGTTGCTGGGCTTGAGCAGGGGCGGGGGCTCCCGGTGCGCTCAGGGGGTTGACCTGCTGCTGCGTGGGCACTGATGGCGCTGCAACGGTTGGGGTCTGCACCGTGGGTGTCTGTACGGTGGGCACCTGAACCGTAGGCGTCTGTATTGGCGCCGCTGGCATTGGCTGCGAGAGCGTGGGCGAAGTACCGCCTCCAAAGGGCTGCCCACCCATGCCGCTTGTGCTGGGGGCATTGCTTCCGCCCATGGGAGCGCTGGGCGAGCCAGTCCCCTGAACAAAAACGGAATCTGACGCGGCAAAGGCCGCGCCGCCCGGCAGTGCCAGGGACACGCACAGGCTGTACACGAATACGGCCCGAAGGGCTGAAATAAGATGGGCGCGGCTGTAAACCGCGCCCCATCGAAGAAACATGCTGGTGTTCCTTACGGTTTACGTTTGGGGCAGTTAAAATTCATAAAGTCCACTTCCGGGCGGCTTGTGAGGCGCTCATCGGGCACCAGAGCATAGCCGCGCCAGTCGCGCAAGGTGGCATTGATCCTATCCATATTCACGTAAGCCAGCAAGGCGGGCCAGCGGTCGGCCATATCACGCAGCATGCGCGCGTAGGTGACTTCGCCGCCGTGGAAACCGTCAAAGAACTCGCAGTCGCTGGAAGCAAAGGTGCGCGGGTCGGTAAATTCCATAACGTCAATGCCGCGGGCAAGCAGGGCGTCACGCAACTTGAAGAGGTGCGGATAATCGGCCTCGCGTTCGCGCATGGCGTCAAGCACACGGACAGAAAGGGGCGAAATGAAAACAAAGGTGGCAATGCCCCTGGCCTTGAGCCGGCAGTAAATTTCAGCAAAGGCGTCCAGATGGGCGCTGCTGATGCCGCCGGGGTCGCGGCTGTCAGCCAGCGGCTTGGCGTGGAAAAATGCCTTGGTGCCGTAGCGTACCTGCTTGAGGGTATCCTCGAACTGGTAGTCAAAGGGCCGCTTTTGCCCGGTGCTTTCACCTGTATAATACCACGAGCCGTCAGAGCCAAAGCCGTCGTTGTACTGCTGGGCCATGATGCCGTAACGGGCATTGCGGAATCCGCCCATGGACTGCGGCAGCATGGGGGCAATAAAGTCCCTGAACGAAATCTTGCCTTCAAGCAGCCATGTCCAGGGTTTCTTGAGGCTGTCGAATCCGTAGTTGTACGACCCGCTGGTGGGCGGCTCTTCCTTGAAGGGATCGGCATTCCACTGGGGCATGAACCACCAGAAGTCCAGCCCGATGATGATGGCATCCGGTTTGTGCTCGCGCAGCATGGCGTCGATGGTGGAGCGCAGCACTGGCAGATTGCCCGCCGTGCCGCCCACATTGAGGAAGGGCTTGCGGAAGTATGCGCCCCGGAACTGCATGACCCGCGAGGAACCCACGGCGGCAATCTCGGGCTTCACCTTGGCATAGAGTTGCAGTTTGTAGTCCACAAAATCCTGGGAAACGCCGGATCCAAACACGGCAAAATTCCCCTTGGACTGTTCGGTGACGGCCCGTTCCACGGCTACGTCGCCGCTGCTGTGCAGCCACCACGCGGTATAGGGAACGGCCAGCAGGCATCCCGCCAGGACAAGGCCCAGCAGCACGAGAAAATAACGCTTCAAAAAGGCGGTTTCTGTGTTGTTCATGGCGTTCACGCGTGGTTAA
>NZ_DASQOG010000210.1:0-91805 GCF_035644575.1 Desulfovibrio sp.
ATCGGAACTTTCATGAAGTAGATTGAGACAAAAAGCACAACGCCACAGCATGTAATCAGCGCGCCGAATAGCGATCCGACATATGTGTGCGCAATAGTCCAACGCATGCCATTCTCCTTGCCAGAAACGTCCACCACAAAATTTACCGTATCATAACGCCATGTGGCCGGTGCATAACCAGCCGCCAGCGCTCACCCTCAGAGTGCAAAAACTCTGCACGGGGCTTACGGCCAGCTTCATTAGAGACTAAGTGATCTTCACTCTCCTTAACGGCATGGTTAAAAAAATTAATAGGCCACAGGTCAAGTTAATTACGAAAAAACGATTTCCTCTGCATAAAACAGATAACACAAAATATACGTTTATGGTATCAGATACTTGAGTATGGTCAATGGGTTCAACTTGTTTGCTTGTTGCGTAGAAAAAAAATCACGTTTAAATCTGGTGTGTTAGCGCTAACCCTTCGCTCTAATGATTGTGAATTTTTTTTCAACTAGTCAGACTTTTTGAGCCATTAGCGGGCTCTGCCCTGTGTCGTAGAAAAAAGAAAAAAAGTTGCAAGTCAGCATTGCGCTCAATAAAAAAAGCCCGTTCCTGCGTCCCCACAGCATTGTGCCATGTATGGGGAGCAAGAACGAGCTTTTGAAAAGCCTGCATAAAAAAAATCAGTCTGGCAGTTTGTTACGCACCTGACGGCACAGTCCCATGAGGGCATCATATTCGTGCCGTAATAGTCCTGCCCGACTAATAAGCCTGCGCCAGGGCATCAAAAAATAATCACGGTTGTCACCGTGCAGATAATCAAGACGCAGTAACACATCCTTAAGCGATTCCACCAAGCGCTCCTGCTCTGCCGCAGTTGCCACCTTGCCGCCGCGCGGCATTTCTATCTGCCTTTCGCCGTGTTGCAGGGCACGCACGGCATTGGCGCAGGCGTAACTGAGCAGCAGCACGGCCTGGGCAAGATTGAGCGAACTGGCAGCCGGATCCGTGGGGATAGTTACCAAGCGGTGGCAATGCATGATCTCATCGTTGTTAAGGCCGCGGTCTTCCGGGCCAAAAACAAAAGAAACCTTCTCGCCCTTGGCGAGCACGGCTGCGGCCTCGCGCGCGGCCTGCTCCGGCGAGAGCAGCGCCTGACGCCAGCCGCCTACGCGCGCGGTGGTGCCAAACACCAATGCGCTTTGGGCTACGGCTTGCGCCACGTCTTCATGCACTTCTACGGCATCCAGAATATCCTGCCCCTTGGGCGTGGCCAGAGGACGCGCCTTTTCCCTGTCCCACCGTTCCGGATCAACAAGGCGCAATGCGGGGCAGCCCATGTTGACGCAGGCGCGGGCAGCCATGCCTATATTTTCAGGAAAGCGCGTTTTGACCAATACAACTTCAAGACCTTGCAGCAGCATCATAACCTCAGCACAGGCCCCGCAGCAGCGTCATAAAAACCTGCGTGGGAGCTTCTGGAGAAAAAGCCGGGGAAAGCTCCGGCGGCAGCTTGGGCCAGATACGTCCGGCAGCCAGAGCCAGCATGGCCCCGCCTGCGCCGCACTTGCACACTGTGCCGAGGAACCGGCCCATCATGGCGCCAAAGGCCGCGTCCAGAGCCTCGCGCAGGGGGCGCCCCTTGAGGTGCTCCACAACAAAACAGCCTGTCCACGCCCCAGCAAGCGCGCCTATAAGCGCCCCAAGCCCAAAAAAGAGCGGCGCAAGCAGAATGGCCCCGGCTATGGCCCCAATCATCCCCGCAAATGTGCCGGAAGAACTGGAGCCATAGCGTTTGGCCTTGAGTATCTGCATGCCCATTTCCAGGGCTTCGCCCACAAGGGCCATGCCCACCATCATGATCCAGAACCAGACATCCATGGAGGTCGCGCCGGGATGCACCACCTTCCACAACGCCACAAGCCCCAGCAGCACCCAGTTGGCGGGCAGCCCAAAGATGTTGAGCAGCAGCACAAAGCACAGCAGCGTTATGAATGCCCCGGCCAGCAATGAAGCCAGGGGAAAAGGCAGAAAATCCATGCGGCACTCCGGTCGCTGTTAGTTTTTGTTGCGCATATCCTGCAAGCGCACGGCCTTGCCCTCGGTACGCGGCAGGCTGTTGCTTTCCACAAGCTCCACCCTGGGCGTGATGAGGATTTCGTCGCGCAGACGCGCGGCAATGGCCTTTTGCAGGTTTTGCAATACGCGCATGTCTTCGACAAAATGCTCGTCGCGGATTTCAATCTGCACGCGCATGACGTCGCCAAGACCATCGTTCTCAAGCAGAATCAGGTAGCTCTGGCCCACTTCGGCAAAGGTCATGATGACCTGCTCAATCTGCATGGGGTAGATATTGACGCCCTTGATGATGAACATGTCGTCCGCGCGGCCAAGGATGCGGTCTATGCGGCGGTGCTTGCGGCCACAGGCGCATTCGCCCGGCAAAAAGCGCGTAAGGTCGCGGGTGCGGTACCGCAGGATGGGCATGCCCTGACGGCACAGGCAGGTCATGACAAGTTCGCCCACTTCGCCCTCGGGCATGGGCTCGCCAGTTTCGGGATCGACGATTTCAGGGATATAGGCGTCTTCCCACAGGTGCATGCCCGCCTGATGCAGACATTCGAAGCCCACGCCGGGGCCGTTCATTTCAGACAGGCCGTAGGAGTTGTAGGCCTTCATGTCAAAAAGGTCTTCGATGCGGCGGCGGAATTCCTCGGTATACGGTTCCGCGCCCACAAGGGCTATGCGCAGGGGGAACTGGCGCGGGTCTTCGCCCATGTTGCGCAGATGCTCACCCAGAATAAGGGCATACGAAGGCAGGATGTGAGCCACCGTAGTGCGGAAGTCCTTGGCAAGCTTGATCTGGCGGCGCGAGTTGCCCGCACCGGCGGGGATGGTCATGCAGCCCAGACGCTCCGCGCCAAAATGGATGCCAAGGCCGCCCGTGAACAGCCCATAGCCGGACATATTCTGAAAAACGTCGTCCCGGCGCACGCCAACCATGTGGATGCTGCGCGCCATGAGGTCGGCCCAGGAATTGATGTCGTTCTGCGTGTGGCAGATGGCCACGGGCGAACCGGTGGTGCCGCTGGAGCAGTGCATGCGCACTATCTCGGACTGCGGCACACACAAAAGCCCCGTGGGATACTGGGAACGCAGATCCTGCTTTGTGGTAAAGGGGATGCGCCGCAGATCATCCAGACTGCGGATGGAATCCGGCCCGACGCCCGCTTCGTCCAGGCGCTGACGATAAAAGTCGCACTTGCGCGTCTGGGCCACTGTGCTTCTCAGCCGCGAAAGCTGGGTCTGTTCAATCTGATCCCTGCTCCAACACTCCGCCTCATCAAAGAATTCCATGCCGCCTCCTCAGCTTCATGCCGCAACGCCCCCGAGGCGCGCCAGCTTATAATGCGTAATCACCCGCCGTGGCGGGAACAAAAAGCTACCCTCCGGCCCGGGTGTGCGCCCATCCCCAGATAAGGCCGAAACATCCGGCGATCATCATATCGCCGTGAGGGGCCAGAAAACGCCCCTGCCCTTGCAGCAATGCGCGCTTTGGCCCGGTGATGTAGGTTGGCTCGTAACCGCCGGCTTCTTCACAGTACGGGCCAAAAGCAGTGCCGTGCCCGCCGGAGGCCTGCACCTCTTCTGTGGGCAGCCAATGCTTGCGGAACTGTTCAAGATCACCCAGCAACTGCTCCAGAGTACGCATGCCGGTGTGGTGCTCATAAATTCCGCGCACCTGTCCCTTGTATACCAGCGCGGCCACGGTATGCCCGTTGCCCACGTTGATGACCGTGATGCCCTGCCGATAACTGCGGTCCATCACTTCCTTGTCGCACAATGCGCCGAGCAGCGCACTGGCCCCAGTGTCCGCAACCGGGCCGCCTGTTTTATCGTGCAGGGGCACAAGACGCGTCAACGATGGCGGGGGCGTTTCGTATATCCAACGCCGGGGATCAGAAGATGCGCCCAGTAGTTCAGTCCATGCGCGCATGCGCGCCTGACGGTTGCCGTGGGTATGAAAGCCGTGATCCTGCGCAGCCGTCAGCACCAGATGCGGCAGGGGCAGCCCCGCATGACGCAGCAGCCCACCCCAGAATTCCGGCGAATAATCGGTGAGAAAAACCGGCACACTGCCTTCAGGGCAATTGGAGCGCACCTCAACGCCGATGCTGCGCACGACTTCTTCATTATCATGAATGCCGCGCGTGGCCGCCGCTGTTGCGCTGACAGAAAGGCCCGCTGCAAGGTGTTCCTTGATGGCCTGGGTAAAGCCGCCGCCCATGTTGGCGCCGTAAAGCCATATATTGCGCTTGAGCAGGGTCAACTCGCGGATGCGCTGCGCAACGAGCCGCGCTGGCGCTGGCAAAACGAAGCGCGGCCAGTTCTCGCACTCAAGGCCGGGGCGGGCCAAAAGGGCATCCTGCGTGCCGCTGCCTATATCCACGCACAGCACAGGCCCTGTGCCACGCAAAAACTTTTGCACTATCTCGTCCATACTCACCTCTCCTGAACGAAAAAATCTACCTGTATCAACCTTCAAGCGCAAGTCTTGATAAATTTTTGAAAAAAAAGCTTGCCAAGTGTTTCAGTTTGCCGTAGTACATCTTCTCGCGCCGAGGTGGTGGAACTGGTAGACACGCTATCTTGAGGGGGTAGTGAGGATTCTCGTGCGGGTTCGAGTCCCGCCCTCGGCACCATTTGAACTCAGAAAGAGTTCAAAGAAGCCCGTTAAGCTGACAGCTTAGCGGGCTTTCTTCTTTTCTGCCTTCTGTTCAGTTCAAACGATTCTGACTTGCTCTTCTTTCTTGAGGACGCTATGCCCCCGTTTTTGCGGTAGAGCAAGATTCTGCCCCCCAACAGAAACCTTGTTCCAGGCGCCGCCCTCTTTTTCCTGCTTTGCCAGCCCTTGTGATGGCGATCCCCATGCCTCTTTCTGATACCAGCATTCGCATGCTAAAGCGCAAGACAAAGCCCTCAAGCTTTTTGATGGGGGCTAGATTGCACTTATGAGCTGCTTATTGAGCCTGTTGTCTCATTCCATCATATGAGGGAACTTTTGAAAAATCATAGTATCTTATGCGAACTTTAAGTGGAGGCACCTTTTCCCCATTACTTGATAATCCATCAATGATAAATACTGAGTTCTCAATATCTCTGCATGTCAGATTGAATCTATAGCTAAATGTTGGATGGTTAAAATCCCTGTTTATGGTTCCACCACCAAGGACGGGCTCAAATCTTTCAGAGTATCTAAGGGTGCTGAGGTTATACGTTTGTGGCGGATATTTTTTTGCCTTACTGAGCATTCCATTAAAAGGAGTTGCGATCTCATCGCCCTGAATACTTTGGCCTTTTACTTCAAACTTAACCGAACCGCTGTCAAACATCATATCAACTGGGGTAAATGCGACTGTTATTCTTTCTACATCTAGCTCTTTGCATAACTCGGAATTATCATACAAATTTGTGTCAATTACATTATCAAAAATATCATATTTTACCCCTTGCCTTGGCTCATACCCACCAGTGGCCACGTATATAACCACCCGAGAAGTGGGATCTGAGTATTCAGCAAGGAATGCGTTATTCGTGTGCTTATTACCAATAACAAGCAAATCTTTATTTGAAAAATCATTAGTTAAATAATAAAAACTCTGTCCATATGTCCATTCACCTTTAGTGTGCTGAAATATATACCATCCATTGTCACTCTCAATAGTATAGTATACACTTGGTGTTAATTTTCTTCCACCAGCAACATGCACACCGCAAGCAGTAATTCCCATAAAAACAATGAGTAATGAGCTTAGTATCATCTTTGAATATATTTTGCATTTGTTTTGCATTAGCTGGCTTCGTTTCATTGCAGAATTAACTCCTACTCGATTTGCCAAGTCGGAAATATTATCTTGAAAGTAATAATATTTGAAGCTCGTGCGTTCCAGTCGTAGCGTTGGGGATGGACTGTCAAAAAATAGCATGTGGGTTGGTAGAGGGTTCTTTTTGCTTCAATCGCGTGTTCTCTGTCTTGCCCCGTGCCAGTGCACCGCTGATAACAAGCCCAAGAGCGACCTATATTCGACAAAAGGAATACGACCCTCCACACTGGAGTTGCCCCCGCTAAACCGGACACTCCAAGTTTTGCAATGAACGGATGAACTCACGAGGAGAAAGCATCCGCAGGGGCCTTGTGGGGGGCATTTTCATTATAGTCTTCAAACCAGCAAGGGAGTAGCGCCATCACAGTTTTGGCATCCGGTCGATTATTGCAGAAGACGTAATCCCTTTTGAATGCTTTGACGAGAGCTTCAGCCATACCGTTACTTTGGGTGCTGCGAGCTGGAGTAAACCTGCTGACGACGCCCAGCGCAGCGGTAAAAGTTATTGTTTCTCTTGCCATGTAGCAGGAGACGTTGTCGGAGAGCCATTCAACTGGCCGCAATGTTTTGACATCTCCAAATCGTTTTTCAACGCATGCCAACATGGCGCTTTGCGCCATGTCAGCACTATACACGCCAGTGGTGACGGAATAGGCCATCACTTCCCGGTCGCATGTATCCAAGGCAAAAATTACACGCACCCGCTCACCGTTGCCGCAGGCAATTTCAAACCCGTCAGAGCACAACGTTGATTTCTTTGTAGTGTGGAAACATTGCCCGTGTGAGCTTTGTCAGGCCGGCTGCCAGCAAACCGTGCCAGCAACAGGTTGTTCTGTCTCATTATCCTGTATACACGTTTATGGTTGACCGGAGTGCTCCCACCGGCAATCAGTTGCCGATTAAGCAGCAGCTGGATACGACGATAGCCACAGGTCTGGCGTCCGCCCAAAAGTTCGACGATCAGCGGTAGAAGGAATGCGTCTTCCGCTTTGTTGTATCGTTCGGGACGAGGCCGCAGGCTGCAGATACTCTCGTATGTGTTGGATCGGGACACCGCCAGGGCGTCTGTGACCCGTTTCACTGGAAATCCTCCACGCCGGACAAGGGCAGTCGCGAGATGAGTTTTTTTCGCGGCCAATGCGAACGACTTCTTTGAGGATTTCCACTTCCAGTGTTTTGTGCCGAGAACACGCTCCAACTGACGGATTCGCTTTTTAAGAGCCTTTACTTCAGCAACGCTGACAACCTCGTCATTTGCTTCAATGGCTGTTTTGCCGCCTTCACTCATCTGCTTTCTCCAGCGGTAAAGCAAATTCGGAGCAACGCCATACGTTCGTGCCACCAGGGAAACCGACTGGCCTGGGGCCATGCTGGCCTCTATCAGGCGAACTTTTTCGCCAACAGACCAACGGCGACGAGGCGTTATGTTTACTATCTCCACCGTTGAGCTTATTTTAGCAATAGTTCCAGACATAATTCCAGCACCTCCTCCCTAGTTAGAGGGGGAGCCGGTCGAAATGGGGACTACTCCAGCGCGGTTTCTTGTACCTTTGGCGATTATGGACTGGCATAGCCGAGCGATGCTCCCTGGCGCGTGTCGAACGCCATGGGTGCTGATTTCTGTGTGACCGACTTGGTGGAGGATGCAATGAACCGCTACAGTGTACCAGAAATCTTCAATACGGATCAGGGTTCTCAGTTTACGAGCTACGAGTTTACGAAGACGCTCAGGGAGACCGGAGCACGCATCTCACTGGATGGCCGAGGCCGCTGGATGGATAACGTGATGTTCGAACGTCTCTGGCGTTCTCTGAAATATGAATGCCTGTATTTGCGGAAGATAGAGACAGGGAGCGAGCTCAGGCGGATCCTGGCATGGTGGTTTGGCTTCTACAATAACCGGCGTCCGAAGACCTTTGACGGCAGAAAGCCGATGGAGATATATCAGCAGCACAAACCAGAGGGAGTGCCACCTCTGATTAGCCCTATATGCGCGGCAACACCAATGAAACTGTCCTCCTTGGTGTTGCCGTTGACTGGTCCGAAGAAGTGAACCCACTTCTTAGAGCGCCAGCTTGCCCACAAGGAACGCAATAGCGTTAGAGTAAATTATATAAATTAGGCGGAATATCTTCCTAAGCGCGTAAAATGATGCAGGCATGGGTATATCTTTTGGATAGTTTGCGGGTGAACAATCTACCGGAACATTACATCTAACTCAGCAACGAACTGCTTTCTCAAAATGAACTTGGTTGCATATAGAATTCTGCGAAAAAATTTCTGGCTCGTCATACCTGTTGAGCAGTTTTGCATCAGCATGTAGAGAGACCTCAATGAGGCAAGGAGTCTTCCCAATAAAGCTTTGGAGCATCTCAACATGCGAGTGCTCAGTCACATGAAAATACTTTATGCCATATGCATCTGCGATTTTTTTAAGATTTACGCAACTATAATACTCCGTTGAAGATCCAATATAATGCTCACTGAAGTATTTCTTTTGCTGTGCTCTCATCATCCCTAGCGTGTTGTTATTAAAAACTATACATAAAATTGGCATATTCTTATCATGTATAAACTGCAACTCTTGCAAATTCATTTGAAAGCCACCATCACCAATAAATGCAACAACTGTGCGAGAGGGAGCTGCATAGCTGGCCCCAATTGCCGCTGGTAATGCAAAACCCATGCTTCCATGCCCTGCAGAATTGAGCAAACGACGGGATCCGCCTGCAATGTATGCCTGGGCAGCCCACATCTGATTTTGTCCTACATCTGCACAGTAGATTGTATCCTCTGGCATCATTCTATAAATCTGGCGACAAAATAAAACGGGATCAATGCCGTTCGCACCAGCTCCATTCACAAGCACATTATCTGCATAACGTTGTGTCCAGATATTTGCTTGAGCCCGCCAGCAACTAAACCTATCAGGTGAAACCACTGACCGTGAGAGCTGCAGTGCCACCATCTGCGACAAAAAATCGTACAAATCCGCGCGAATAGTCTGCATTTGCAAAGTATTTTTATATAACCCATCAGGATCTATATCGATCTGAATCAGTTTGCCTCTGGGAAATGATTTAACTTGTTTCCCTAACTGATGCACAGACAATCGAGATCCCAACACCAAAATCGTATCCGCGTTATCCAGAAGCAAATTTGCATCCGAACGCCCAAATATTCCAGAGAAACTTATGATATCACTTGTTGCATCAAGCCCACACAGCGTGGAAATTGCTGGAATTCCTGTTGCAGCAATAATACTGCTTGCCAATCCACAAGCGTTGGCTTGGCGTACACCTCCCCCACAAAGTATCAAGGGGCGATTTGAATTTGCCAATACATTTAAAACATCTTCTACGTCTGGGATCGCAGCCATCGTTGCAATAGGAGCGGCGTTTTCAATCTGCTTATTTTCAATATTTGCAAATTGAATGTCCAATGGTATATCAATCAATACTGGCCCTTTACGACCGCTAGTTGCAATATTCCAAGCTTTATCTAGCTCAAAGTAAATATCTTCTGGATCCATTACCGTTACAGCATATTTAACAATAGGCTGAGCTATAGAGACTATATCTACTTGCTGAAAACCGCTTTGCCGTATGCGCTTGTCCCTTATAAGATACTTACAGTCAACTTGACCTGTAATAAAAATACATGGAACTGAATCAAAATAGGCATCTGCGATGCCAGTGAGCAAATTTGTAGCGCCTGGACCAGATGTTGCAACGGCTACACCAATATTACCAGATATTCGAGCATAGCCGTCAGCAGCAAAAGCGGCAGCCTGCTCGTGATATGACTGGCAGTAGGTCATACCTTCAGTACACATAGCATCGATAAGCTTGAGGGCCGCGCTACCCTGATATCCAAAAAAATGCCTTACACCTTTGCTTATGATAAATTTTGCAACATACTCGGCTACAGATATTTTCATGACGCAGTCCTATTGTGTTATGCTATTAGAAGCTGCTCATTGATTCTTTTTTCTGTCGTGAGCATTGGGGCGCAGTCCATGCCCCGCAACCACAACAGCCCATCAGGCAAAGGATTATTCACCCTGGGAAGATTAGGAAATTTATTGTAAAGAACAATGTCCTTGAGAATTACAGGCATGTTCAGTCCGGCTTCACTGAAAAATTGCACGGTAGTGAAAAATCTTGAGATATTAATCTCTGTTGGATTGGGAATACCATTCTTGTCATATGTCATGTCAACACCGTAAATCCCATGAGGAACTGCGCTAACAGCCTTAACCGCGCTAATGGCTACGGAGTCAACAGACTCATCATGCCAAGTCTCACCAACCTTTGTAACACCTGTTATGCCTGATGGACTGAGCGAACTATGTGCCCATGATTTCCTTCGGCGCGTCTGCCCGACAACGAGTGAACCAGCATGCCAAATTGAAAGCCAAGTAACAGTCTGCGTTGTTAATAGCTGGGCGGCTACGAAATCACCCCATCCATGACAGCGGTCAATCCAATCGCAGGCTTCTTCCAGGTCGCTTGTTGGCAAAGAACCTTTCCCTCCACCACCAATAGACATGGAACGAAGCCAGATGGTTCCATCCTCATTGCCCAAGTGATCAAAGGCGTATTTTAAGTCAGCCTTATTTTTCAAAACCAAATTTTCTGGAACAACTATTCCGGCAGCCTTAAACTTAAGCCAACTCTTATATTTATGGACACATGTATCAATTGTTTCGTTATCTGGAACAAGCATCCGCACGCCAATCGCTTCAATTTCGTCTCGAAAGCGTACGGCGACAGAAAGTTCAAAGTCATGCTGAAAATGAATCATATCCGGCTTTTCTTTAATTAGGACTGAAAGCAACTTTTCTTTATAGCACTCTTCCTTAGCGTATGGCATCAAATATTTTTTATGTGCGTTGCACATTACCAATTCTTCTGGCATTGCCCCCAAGCCAATAATTTCTTCACCGCCATTACCCATGAGTAAACTATTTATTACACCATTGGACTGAGCACTTCCGGCACCAGTGATAATAATTTTTTTCATATTACTTCTCTAACAATTCTGCATAGCCCATTCCAGCTAGACCATAATGGTTGCCGCAGTAAAACAAATAAACTTTTCCATTACATTCAATTCTCTCAGCAAATGCAATCATTTCAGAATCCCATCCTGAAGGCGAAACATCTATTCCAATCAATTCATCTTTTCTCTCAAATGAATGTCCGTCGGTGCTCTCACCGTATCCAAGGCGATATCCATTTGAAAGAGAACGAATCGAATAGATTGTTTTAAACAAGCCATCTTCTTGCCATACGGTGCATTTAGCAATTCCATGCTCATCGTCATTTTTGAAGGAAACAGAAGTACTCACCGGCACATTTGCCCAATTCACAGGGGAAAAAGACTCGCAATATTTCATGTCGTATAGAGGCATCAATTTAGATTCTTTTTTTACCCAGCCAGAACCAAAGTCAGCTGTATACCACATTTTATATTTAGAATTATCTTTCAAAACAAAAGGAACACAACGGGTGCCACATTCACCTGAAATCCGATCTAACATTGGAACAGAATTTGTGATCTTTGTAAAAGTGTTCCCATTGTCATGACTTGCAGCCACCCCAGCAAAAATCAAATATGGCACTTTTACACATAATTGATATCCAGAATAGTAAAGATATAAAATATCACCATCTCTAAGCACAGAAGCCGTGACAACTCCATTATCGTCAAAACAACCAATATTCCCGATATCTACAAGGGGCTTTTGACTGTAAGACAAAATTTCAGAAGGATTATTTGCACTAACATCAACATAACCGATCCTGCCAATATTCATATCATCACAAAATGTTACATAAACCCTAATAACATCTTTGCTTATCTGATATGGCAAAGGAACCATTGTATTCTTTTTGTACCAACTCAAATCAAAACTATTGGCATCACAAATTTTACCCTTCTTTAACCATTTCACAGGAGCCTCCATTAATTAATGATTCAAAAAAACCAGAGAGATCATTGTTATTATTAATGTAAGTGTACATATATGATTCGTAATAAACATTAATGTATTGCTCTCTAATTTTTTCGTTTGTAAGAATACTCAGCGCAGCCGCAACATAATCATCGCTATTATTGCAAACAAAAATTTTGGAAATTCCATCATCATCTATACAAATCTTTTTTAAATATTCATTCCCATTCAAAGCCTCCCAGTAAATATCACGCCAATACAAGTTAAACTCATCATCATACATCGATACAATCGGCACCTTATAATACGCCGCAATCTCTTCAACAGTACCTAATGATAGGGGGAAGCAAGATAAAATAAGCGAACTAAATCTGATTGCCATCATTAGCTGAATCTGATCCATCCAGGGGATATATGAATTGCGATCTGAAAGTCCGTTGTCACAAAAAAATTGATCTATCTCGCGATCAAAATGATATCCAGTCCACAGGAAATGTGTGCTTTTATCCATTTTAAGGATTTTCGTAACACACTGGAGGAACTCAGGCTGCTTAATTTTTTCAGTACGCGCAGGAGTAAACAAATATTTTTTGGGATTTAAATTTATACCATCAATTACGCTAGTTTGAGGGAGTACTTTCCATGTTTTTTCATTAAAGTTTTTCGAAAATATTGTTCCAGCTCCACCATATGTGACCACATCGTCCAAATACTCAAAATTTATGTTCGGCCGTAAATATTGGGACAACCAAATTTGTTTTTCTGCCAAGCCAAAGGAGAATAAGAAAAACATATGAAAAGGCGGCAAGCACCAAATCGCACAAGAAATTTTCTCTTTTTGGACAAGATTTCTCAACGTAAAAAGATTATATGTTGAGGAATGAGCCTCTATATATTCATACCCACAAATTTTAAAGAGATCAGAGATTTTTATTTGACCCCGCACATCAAATGCTCCCAAACAAGTCATTCTAGGCTTGAAGCGCGCAAGAGATTTCCCAAGACCCAAGATTACCTCATATCCAGAATATGCCACATATGGCGAAACAAAACTTACACGACTGCCTGAGCTTTTCTGTAGGGGAAAGGCCTCGCGAAAGCGTTTGCCGGCATTAATGGCAGAATCAGAAAACGTTTTTAGAACGTCTTCAAAGTCTTTTTCAGTGCGCTTCGACAGAAAATATTCTTCGCACACGAAAAGTAATATTTGCGCATAATTAACATAATTTTTTTCAAATAAAATTCTTATGGTGGGTAAAAGGGAATAATGTACACAATGCTCGCGGTCGGATGAACAAAACAAATTCACTGAGTTTCGCATGTGACCCGAGAGAGCATAAAAAACCTTTAGTAAAAAAGGAAATCTTTCATAGTCAGTTATGCGACAATGCGGTAAACATATAGAGATGCCATGAATGAAACGATAGAATACCAGTTGGCGCATCATAAATTTGGCGAATTTTATAAAAACTTGCTTCATACTTCCTCCAACTCTCCTAATATATTAAATTATTTACTTGTAAAAATCGCAATTTTAAACCAAAAAAATTTTAAAAAGCGTTTTATTGCAAAAATTTTTTTAGCCGAAATAAATCTGGTAATCTCAACAACATAATCATGTTTATTTACTAAGATACATAAATAATATTTGTCGATTCGCTTCCTAAAATAGACTAAAATGTAACTACACATTGATAAAATTTTTTTATTCTTTGTAACTGCAGCCTCTGCAAGTTCTATCATTTTCTCATCCTTACTCTGAGCAACAAGAGCTATTTCGTACTTGAGTGTATCTATAAAATACTTATCCATAATACCATGTTTCTTTATAGTGTTTGTAGCATGAGACCTATAGTTATATAAGCATTCATCTAAATACTTTAACTTTCCAAGTTTAGCTATTTGCATAACGAGATACCAATCCTCAAGAGGTGCCTCTTTTTTGAAGCCACCAATTTCAGTCAATGCTGATGTGCGAATCATAAAACCATTGGGAATATAATTTCCCAAAAGCAAAGAAGCATATGTGCCAAAAGCATTGGTCTTAAAATCAGCATGTTGATTGATCTTTTGCAGGAACTGACAAAATGTCGCATAGGATCGAGGCGTGCCTAAAGGCACAACCTGACCACACGAGTTCCATGCCACCCTACATGAACCTTCATCAACAAAGTAATTATCACCAACAACAAAATTATAATCTGGATTATTAGCTAAAAAGCTAGCAAATATTCTTACAATAGATGGTTCAAGAAAATCATCGGATGCACAAAATTGAACATAATCACCGCGAACCTGTGAAAGAAGACTGTTTAACGTTGCAGTAATTCCAGAATTTTTTTGCCCACAGACAACAAATCTATTAAATCTATGTCCGCTGTTCGCTTTAACTTTGTTGATTATTTGAAGTGTATTATCAATTGATCCATCATCAATAACGATTAATTCTATATTCTGATATTCTTGGCGAAAAACAGAGCGTAGTGTTTCTTCAACGAATAATTCATGATTATGGGCTGGGATGATTACAGAAACTGATGGTAGTGACATCTCGCACCCGTGCCATACTTAATTATTTAGCATGAAATAATGGTAAACACTATTGGCACAACGCCATGGTAAATGTTTTTGAAGTCGATCTAACGCAATAAAACCTGTATCTACAGCGATACTTCGAATTCCCAGGCTTTTTGCTGCGTCTATATCTTCACCTGTATCCCCGAAAAAAAAATCATCACATGAAAAATCTACAGTATCCCGTATGATGCTATCTTTAGATCTTAATTGGTTGGTCACTAATACCAAAGAAAAATACTTCCGCCAATCTAACCAATTCAGCTGGGCGATAAGACGATCAGAAAACTGTCGAGCCGAGACTAAAATCAAATCGCTGTTACCGCTTAGCAACTCAAGCACATCCTTGATACCCTCAAACGGCGTGTCTAATTTAAGCAGCTCAAATTCTTCTATTTCATCAAGCCACCTATTCTTGAACATCTGCACTTCAGTGCTTGTAAATTTCATAAAGAATTGCAATAACATTGATTGATTCATAAAATTTCTTTTATAATACCAATACGTATTAAAATCAGGAATTAAATTTTCATCGCCAGGCCTCATAGCCAAAACAATTTTTCGAAATAGAGTATATACTCTTTTCTTTGAATCGACCAAAGTTCCATCAAAATCAAAAAAGTATTTTTGCACATTTATAACCGGCTTTGCTTCTTAAGCGCGATTGCTCATTTGGGGAATATGATACCACAGTATTGCATAAAAATACTTATCATAGGCGGTAAACGTCATGCAAAAAAACACGCCCACCAAAACCTTCTTTTTGATGCAACAGACCAAAGTTAATGCATGAACCGTCTTGCTCTGTTGAAATTCCGAAACTAAACCATCTTTTTTGATTTGCCTGTGCTTCTATAACGCTGCTCATCAACAAGTCGAGAGCGCCAAGTTCTCGCCCCTCTTGGCTAGCACAAATGTACTGGGAGTGGGCGGCAGTCTTTGTCAAAAAAAGCAAAATTCCAGCAAGGATTATTCCGTCTTTTTGTGCTGTGACAAGCTTTATGCGTTCAGGAAATCGCTCATGCAACAGAGCTAACTCTGCGGCGGAATGCTTTGGCGTTGTATTATGCCTACGCAACGTCTTACTAAGCACTTGTATATATTGATTCCAATCTTCACTATCCAAAATTTCAATGCGATTTTTTTGGGCCTTGTTGATGCCACGCTTTCTCATAGTTGTCATTGGCAACGGTGCACAATAACAAATACCTGTAGACATATGCCTCTCAATTATTTTTGCCCCTATCATAGATAGAGCATAGCTTTGTACCTCACATGGCACTTCGTGATAAGGGTAAGGAGTGGGCTTACAAACTAATTCTTGGAATTGATTCTTCTTTAAGTATTTTTTTAGCGCAACATAAAAAGCTAAGATATCGGACGCATACACTTTGGGTCCATGAACGAGCCCGCCAAAGGTTAGCCCTTGATGCGAATACAGTGTGTTATCTCGCTCGTTGGCAGGAAACACACCAAGCAAAGCCCCATTACGCATCATAAGTAATGAGTGATCGCAAAACCTATCCGAATGATAGTCCATGAAATTACGATAAAAAAGAAGATGCTCATTTACCGCATTAGCAACACAGGCATCCCATTGTTCATGGTCTCCCTTTGAATAACGAATGACCTCGACAGGAGCTACACCTGCCTGCTCAAGTTGCTCACTAAGCCCAGTTTGACACAATTCTGCAAAGGGCAGGACAGTGGGTGACAATTTATTTCCCCCAATAATTGCGAATTTGCATACACACAAATTCTATTTCTGCCTTTGTGTGCATTGCATCAAGGGGCAAGCTCAGCACTTCTGCTGCCTGCACCTCTGCCTCGGGAAATTTTAGCTCGCTATACTCCTTCGCATAACACTTCTGCCGGTGCAATGCGGACGGATAGTGAATATTGGTGCCAATACCCTTTTGGGACAAATAGTTGGCCAACTCATCGCGCCTGCCGTTTTTTACACGTACGGCAAATACATGCCAAACGGGTACTGTATCTGGCAAAGTACTGGGCAGCTCTATTTCGCCAACATCGCTTAATAAATCGAAATAAATTTTTGCTAGTTGGCGCCTTTTTTCATTCCATTCATCAAGATGAGAAAGCTTTTCGCTGAGCATGGCAGCCTGAATTTCGTCTAGCCGCGAATTGCCACCGAGCATTTCGTGATCATACTTAACTGTTGAACCGTAGTTAGCTAGTTTACTAATTTTATTTGCAAGATCTGTATCATTTGTTGTTACGCAACCACCGTCTCCGAATCCGCCTAGATTCTTTGTGGGGTAAAAACTAAAGGCTGCAGCAGTTCCAATGCTTCCGCATTTATTCCCCTTATATAATGCACCGTGTGCCTGACAGGCATCTTCAATTACCTTCAGGCCAAATTCTTTTGCAACGTTGCTAATGGCATCCATATTTGCGGGCAGTCCATACAGGTGCGTGAGCAAGATGGCCTTTGTTGCAGGCGTAACTGCGTCCTTAAGTTTACTGGCATCAATGTTGCCGCCAGGCCCACAGTCTACAAACACTGGCCTAGCTTTTACCCGGCTGACAGCCAAAGGAGTGGCTATAAACCCCGCTGCGCAAAGAAGAACCTCATCCCCTTGCCCAATGCCAAGGCCTTCCAAAATCATGACCAGAGCCTCGAGTCCATTGCCTACGGTTATGGCATGCCGAACGCCGCAATATTCGGCAAAAGACTTTTCAAATTTCTTTTTTTCGCAGCCATTTATAAAAGAATTTGATCTAATTACCCTTAAAGCTGCGTGCTCTATTTCTTTTCCCACACTGTCATGATAGCGAGAAAAATCTATATATGGCACAGAATCTACTTCATCCAATGAGGCCAGCCATGATTGAAATTCGTCGTAGTCTCGAATGTAATCCGATTCATTATAGTTGGTCGATGCAAGAACCATAATGACGGTATCATCACTGAAATGCATCATTTCGCGCCAGTAGCCAGCAGGGATAAGCACAGCTTCATTAGGCGACGCCAATTCAAAACGGAATTTTCCGCCTGGGCCTTCAAGTATAAGAGTTACTGATCCATGAACAACCACAAAGCATTGCTGCAATTTCTTGTGTGCATGAAACCCCCGATGTGTTGAGGCTTCAGCACCGTAGATATAATAAACGCGCCTTATTGTGAACGGCAGATCCGTGCTGGATTCAATTACGCTCAGCGCGCCATTAGTGCCATCTTTTACAGTCTTGATAGATATTTTTTTTGGGTGCGCAGTCTGCATATTTCGCCTCATACATCCAACATGCTGATATTTTATAATAAAAAGTCAAAAAAACAGCTGCGACTTGACTGCTCATAATTGCAATCAAGAACGGCTCATTACTGTCCTTTTGCGACAACGAAGGATTCTGCACTGACCAGTGAATGCCAATTTCAGGATCACCCCAGCGAATGCCCCGTCATCTTTCAGGAGTAATAGTCTGTTCATTCATAACCCAAATGCACAGTTTCACTGGTGACCACACCCCCCTGCACCGTCCCATGTTCTGTCCACACCTCCCACGGGTTTTGTTTTGCAAGTTCAACACCAGACTGCTATTCAAATGACGGAAAACTCTGCCGCATATCAACGGCAACATCAAAAACGCTGCCATGTGGTTCTTACCAGCTTTCCTTTTGGCCTATTTCCTGAAAATGAGGCCCCGCATAATACCACATTTAGACGTGAAGTGGTGATCTTGCACAAATGGAAGCTTAATGCCCACAGAACCATATCGTTTTTGCTGTCAGATTTCTACTAAATACCCGCGCACATTACCGCACATTTTGGGTTTGATCAGCATCACTCTCGAAATTGCGTTCGCACTATTTCCACTGTTCGATCCCGTATCTGCGTATTCTATGAGATATTGACCATATCCCGTTTTGATCATGTGTTTGGCCAAGGCACGCAGATCATCAGCACTGATATATCGCACTTGTGCCCCTGGCGGTTTTCAAGGGCCAACACAAAGAAGCGGCGCCTATCAATGAGCCGTGCGTCCCTGTATCAACTAAGCAATACCACACACCATCAGCTCTACATGCAGAATCGCCGGGTTGATGTAAGCGTTGTTTACTTCGGTGATTTCCAGTTCGCCTCTGGCGAAGGGCTCATCGCCTTGGCAATTTTCTGTAGATCTCCGTCATAAAAATAAAGGCCGGTGATCTCAGAATTAGACTTTGGGCTGGCTGGTTTTCCTTCTCCCACTACCCTAAATTGCTCATCAAATTCAACAATCGGTCTCATCCAGGGCATGAACATGGCACCCCAATACTGTTTCCCACTGTTGCGCTGCATTGCCTCATATGCCAAGATTGGCAACACATGACTCAAAAACGCGTTTCGCCCAGCACAAAACAGACATTACAACCAGCAATTTGCTTTTCTACTAGCAAAAAACCCTGCGCCAGCCCTTCTGACTGGGGTTGCACAATTGACCCTCCCCCCGAAAAGTAAGCCAGCAAAAAAAATTAGTGTTTTTGACATCGGAGCACAAGAATGAAGAGTAGCAGATTCACCGAAGAACAGATTATTGGGATCTTGCGGCAAACCGAGGCTGGCGTTCGCGTTGTCGATCTATGTCGTCAGAATGGCATTTCAGATGCGACCTTTTACAAATGGAGCCGCGAGTTCGGTAGGATGAACATCTCTGACGCCACGCGGTTGCACCAGTTGGAGGAAAGAAACGCCCGCCTGAAAAGGCTTGTAGAAGAAAGCCTTTCTCTGCACACCCGCAAGCGCGTGAAGCGTCCAAGCCATGCCCATATTGTCCAGACTGGCCCTGCTGGCCGGGATGCAACCCATTGGGAACAAATAACTTACAAGTGGTATGGGGCAAGGTCAGCCGCCCCCCGCTTCAGTTGACTTTTTCTCAAGTGCGGCCAAACGGCGGTTTACTGATTCAAGGCTGTGACGCAACCAGATCGACCGTATCCGGATGGGGAAACAAATATGCCTTGCTTGCGGAGCTCGTTACTGGCCCGTACTTGCCCATATGCAGGAAAATCAAGAGCAAAGGCAGTAACAGCTAGCTCCGTAGACTCTTCAACACGATTCTTCCACCACGCGCAGCCTGATACCGATAAAAAGTACCGCGTGAAAACCCTATAATCTTGTAGGCGTCCGAAATATTGCCAAATTCCGCAGCGAGATTGAGAAGCCCGGTCTTGTGCTTGATGACGTTTTGATTGAAACTTTCTACGGGAATTCTCCGTGGGCTTGTGCCCGGTTTGATGGTGCGTTTACATTTCCATCAAAACGGGGATTCCCCTTTCCTTCAGGGACCTGTCAGATCAAGTATAAACTAGCTCAAATGAGGCAGAGCAACAACTACGCTTGCCAGCTTTTAGGATGGCACTTTGCAAAACCATCTGCCTTAAGAATGTCTTGAGAAAATCGCGTCCACAGCTTATATTTGAAATTATGTCGCCGCATCTTAACGCCTCTATGTAAGAGGAACACAACGATCCCTGCATTCTTGCGGGGCGTTGAATGCCCCTCATCAAGGCTGGCAGGCCGATACCAACCGCCAACTCTTGTGGAAGGATCACCTTCGCATGAACAATCAATTTGAAGAATTTCTTCAGCATGGCTACATTTTAAATAATTTTTATCATTTTTCCAACAAAATCAAAGCGTGGCAATACTATCTTCCTTTTACAAAAGCGGCTAATTACATTGATCCAAACACACGAGCCCTTGATTGGGGATGTGGCAACGGTCACTTCTCATCTTTTCTTCTGCATAATAAGCAAATGACTACTGCCTTTGGCTTTGGCGAAACATCTGCAATTCCCTTGCTCACAGACAACAAACTTTTCAACTTTGTTGCAGCCAATACCCATGAGCCTACAAAGCTACCTTTTGCAGACCAAACTTTTGATATTGTTTTCAGCATGGGGGTATTGGAACATGTTCATGAATCTGGTGGCGATCAGCTCTCGTCACTCAAAGAGATACATCGCATACTTAAGCCGCATGGTTACTTCCTTTGCTTCCATTTTCCCTACAGTGGTAGTCTTGTAGAAATCATTCACAATGCAATCATGCCTTTCAAGCGCAAGGCCTATGTTCACACCAGGCGGTTCTCTCAGGAAGATGTTTTACGTCTTGCAAGTAATTCTTGCTTAGAAGTAAAAGAATGGGGGACATATAATATATTGCCGAGAAATTTTACAGAGATCCTGCCTGTGAGCGTAACAAATAATCATTTTTTTGTTTCTGTCTTTAATGCAGTAGATACATTAATTTCGCAGCTTTTCCCATTTTGGTGCACACAAAGCTATTTCATAGCCCAAAAAATCAGTTCATAGCAAACTTTATGGCTTAATCGCAGAATTAAATTGGGCATATGTAATGCATAACACGTGCATAGACATACTGATCAATAATTGGGTTCACTTCTTCGGACCGGCCAACGTCAAAACTAAGATAGACTGACCTTACCCCACTGCGTATGCTACTTGTAAGTCACTGTTTTCCAATGGGTTACAGGTTATATTCTTTTCACGGAACTCTTCCGGAGTTAGCCAACCCAAGGAACTGTGCGGTCGCCGTTGGTGTATCCTGCCGCCAGGCTTCGACTGTTCTGCGGGCATCGTGCAGGGACAGAAACACGTTCTGATTTAAGCACTCATCCCGGAATTTTCCGTTAAAGCTTTCAATGTGCCCATTATCTGTGGGCTTCCCCGGACGAGTGAACTCTATCTGTACTCCATGCTCAAAAGCCCATGCGTCCAAGGCCTTACCGCTAAATTCTGGGCCGTTATCAACCATGGAACGTTACGGCAACTGACTTTGAAGGCGTAGTCTTTCAAGAACGCGTACATCTCGAACTCCAGGCAACGACATATCCACCTCGAGCGCGGGGCTTGAACGATCCCACAGATCAGCAATTGTCAAAATCCGGATGCGTCGCCCCCCATAAGGTCATCGCTTACAAAATCCATCGCCTGTTCATCTGGGCCATCAGGGTCAGCCTACGCAATACGGACAAAGCTGGGACGCTTCACGCGTTATGGGTACGCAACGAAAGTTTCTCTTTCTGGTAAATCCTTTCTGTCCGCTTGTGGTTCTGCACCAGCCCTTCCCGGCACCATAACTCATGCAGGCGCGGAGAACCGAAACTTCGTCGATCTTCTGCCCGTAAAAGAAGATCACGGCCTTCAGATGGTGGCCGTCTGGCTGAACAGCGATTAAACTGATCACTCGGCAAGCCCGCCGCGCTGAGTAGCCAGACGCAGCCTGAAAGTGTTGCACGGCTTCCCTGTTGATTGCGGGCTTCAAAAGTTTTTGAGATCACGTCCTTCAGGACGACGATATCAAGCGCTTGTCCGCTTACAAGTCTTTTCAGCCGGGCGTTCTCTTCCTCCAACTGGCGCAACCGCATGGTGCCAGAGATGTTCACCCTATCGAACTTGTGGTTCCATTTGTAAAAGGTCGCATCCGAAATGCCATTCTGACGGCATAGATCGACAACGCGAACGCCAGCCTCGGTTTGCCGCAATATCCCAATAACCTGTTCTTCGGTGAATCTACTTCGTTTCATCCTTGTGCTCCTATGTCAGGAACACTAATTTTTTTGCTGGCTTACTTTTCGGGGTGAGGGTCATTTACCCTACAGAGTTAAACAATAACGCAAGCCGTGCAGCGTTTGTTGGGTGTTGTGAATTGCGAGCAGCAAAACACCAAAATCCGGTTTGATGATGCGTCAGGGAATTGCGAACGCTTTCCATCGGAATAAATCCGAACTCTGTGATTTCTCTGTCCCCTGAGGATATGTCGGCGATTTCCATAAAAGACCGGGCATCCTGCTCCAGTCGGCAGACAATAAGCAATACCCGATTTGCCGCCGACCATTCGATACCAAAACTCGCCGCAAGTGGCGTGACTAGAGACAAATCCAACTGAACCCCAAATTCCTCAAAAATTCCCCTCAAAAGACAGGTCTGCACGCCCCGGCCGCCATCAAGGTCTTCCTTCCGCATCTGCTCTTCAAAAGATATGCTCCATGCACCAGGATAGTACGCACTACCCAACGAGCGGCGAGCCTGTAGAAGCTGATTATCTTTTGTAACAAGCAAGGCGTGGACACAACCTATTGATGGCAAGGGAGATTCACTCTCAAACGATTCATAAAGTGACATTATCGCTTCGAGATGGGCAGCAAAATCAGGGGATTCCTTCCAGTCGTGACTTGGCGGACGCATGATTGGCGCTATGCCATGCTCCCTGCATATTCCATCAAAAAAGGCTTGCCGCTCATGCAGTGCTAAGTGGAGGCGGCGCGGCGTGGCCCAGGTAGAGCCACTGCACAGGATGGTGTCAACCTGACCTGCCACAAATGACAGCTTTTGTTCAAGTTCCGCTCCAACATCACGAGTCCGTTCGGCAGCTGTTAACCATTCGGGCAAGGAAGCAGCGGGCTGATCAAGAATCAGCTCCGGCAAAACCTTATACCGCCGTAACTCCACATACTCGGAGGTAACTATCGAGCGGTCGACACCGCTCCCTTCAACAATCTTGCCAAGTTCCACAAGGCGCTGCTGCCCTGCATTGCCAATACGGGTTGCTAGCGCTCGTCTTAAAGCCAATTGAAAACACTTTGCCCGTTGACTATCTGTAGAAACAGCATTCATCTGCCGCTCAAGCGCTGCGATCAGAGCCGTTTCACTAACGTCGTCCGTCTCAAAAGTAAGGGCATACAGGAGCGCGGCACGGGCACGACTGTTGTCCAGTATTCCCAAAATTTCATATGCTTTTTGATGAATACGCCCATGTTGATGCCAAAGTGATCTGGCCACCAGCATCGTGACAAGCGGCAGGGACTGAAGCTGCCGCTGCATACCAACAATCGCAAGATAGCGCTCGACAATGGTCCAATCCGAGGCTCGTCCAAGAGAAAACCTGTCACAAAGAGCCAGCCCTTCTTCCAGTTCCTCAACAGTAAACGCTCCATCCGTTGAGGGAGCAATACGCTGCTGCATATCAATTCCCAAAAGACGCTCGACCTCACCGATGGCATGACGCACTGTACGTAACAATACATGAGACGGTGGATGCAGCTCTTCAACCGGTTTCAACAGTTTTTGCAAGGCAACATATGCTCGTTGCTCAAAATCCCTGTCCTCAAGAGCTGCTTCAACAATGGCAGAGGACAGATATTGCGCGATTCCAGGATCATCTTTTACAAGCTGCGCGTCATCTGCAAAGAATTCAAGAGCATTCTCAACTTCCTGCGGACGGTTGATTTTAGGAAGTGCCTCAATCAACCTGGCGCGCAAACTCACAGAGGAGATATAGCGCCGCAATGCACTAAGTATACAACCATCCTCGTCATCCATAGAAAACGATGCAGCACCACCAAACATGGCAGCGACAGAACTTAAAGCCAGCTGTGTGAGCTTGGGCGGGTGCAGACTGCTCAATTTCTCGCCATTGCTGGCGGGCAACCTGTTCCCCAGATACTCTCCATTGAGCACATTACGGATTTGACCAAGAAATACCTTCAATCGTGCCGTGATAACATATCCAGCGTTCCAGCTTTCCGAATGGCGCGTCATCTTATTATCTACCACAAATAGAAATTGTTCAAAATAACGATCTATGGTTGATACAGCATTTCTGTCATGCGCCATTTGCATCACAGTTTCAAACAGCACCCTGCCAAAACCTTTAACAAGCAACATAAGAGTTGAATTTAACACATCTACATTGCTACACATTTCACTTGTCACTGCAATATTATGACTATCAATAATATCATGACGTAGCCTGATCAAACCATCCTCTTCAACAACATAATTGGCATTATCAATAAGGACATTCAACAAATCAGAGTGCCCGTCTATTTTTTCTCTGGGCACATAAAAACATCCGCGCTCTATCTGGCACCTAGACAGATCTTTCATTATTCTTTCATTTGCTTCACCCTTCAGTCTGCGTTCAACATTTGTCAAACCTTCATTCGGTTCCAGGCAGTATTTACGCATTCTGTCGAGCAAAGCCGTTTCGGTATCAGGAAGGGAGGAGGTTTTGCCCTGTTCTTGCGCAGCAAGATACAGGCATATGTCTAGGAATACCGGGTTACGCAGAAAAGGCCGAGATACCAGATCACTCCCTTTAATATCAAGGACATCTGCCACAATTTTGCTTTTAAGATCCGTGAGTTCTATAATTCTGGCATCAGCCGGTGTTTCACTCGTGTCGGTGGGGGCAAATGCAGAACGAGCTGCCGACCAGGCACCAGGACGGGACGTAAGGACAAGTTTGCAGGTGCCAAGAAGCCGCCGTAGTTTTTGCGCAGTTTCCTTGGGGTCGTCGGCATGTTCCAAACTGTCCGTGACAAAACAGATGATATCCTTGAACCAATGCAGGCCCTCCTCTGCCAATGATATAACCTTGTCTTTTGATACCCAGTTCAACCCCAGACGCCTTTTGAGCGCCGAATCGATATCAAGAATATCCTCATCCGTAAGTAAAATTGGGAAAAAACACTTTGAATCTGGCAGATCAAGTGCTTCAACAAGAGCTCGCGCCACCGCGGTCGTTTTCCCTGTTCCGCCCGGCCCCACAAAGGCAACTGATCTCAATTCCGGTTTCGAAACAAGATCGCTGACCGCCTTGCTTATTTCGTCCCTGTCAAACCGCTGTTTAGGAACGAGCTGGCGCCCAACAATACGCTTAGCCCAAGCAAGGGTGCGCTCGCGCTCTTTTACGAGGCGTCTGATAAAATAGGCGCGAACGCTCTTCACGATGGAGGCACAACAGCTATCAAGGACAGTTTCAATATATTCCCTGTCCTTGTCGTAGCTTGTGATCGATTTGAATATTTCCGGCTGATGAAGTTGGGTGGCGATGGTTTCAGGATCGCGCCCACCTGAATGACCAGTATTCCGTATAACAAGACGACGCTCTAGCTCCTTCCACCCCTCCTCGCCAAAACGCAGCAGGACTATCGGCACGTCGGTAATGCCTCTCTGGGGATAGAGGGCATCAAATATTTCCTCTACCACAATATCCGGATCACGGGGCTGACTGGCGGATGCTGTGGCGATGACAACAACTGTTGGCCCAAGATTGGGTGCCACATCGCTGTCAACCGCCTGATAGAGTTGCTCCTTCCACATTTCTCGCCAGGGGTAACCAGGCCGGTGGCAATCTTCATCCAGAAACACCTTGAGATTGAAGGAAGTTTCCAGTCGAGTTTTTACGGCCTGTGCAAGGCCCGTATCAATACGCCTGTAGCATATCAGCACATGACACTTTTCTTGTTCGTCAAATGGCATGGAATCGGCCCCTCTGTGACATCTACTATTGCGCTTTTTCGATGTTGTAATGATAAATTGGCTTATTATTGGGCGGACTTTCCGTGACCAGACAAACGGGGATACCCAGGGATTGCGCTTTCATCACGGTGTCGCCGGTACCGCCTAGCTGATCGCACCCCACGCCATCCCACAAGGCAACAAGTATAGTTGCCTGATCAAGCAGCATGCGGGCCTGCGCCTGATGGCCAGTTTCATCTTCTGCGGGCTGGGCCAGTACGAGATTCCCAGCATGCTGCTGCAGATCTGTCTGGTCAAAAATTTCCGCACTGCTGTTGACCTTCGGATCCTCAGTGGCAAAATCTGTTCCTAGAGGTCCTGCGCCAAAAGGAAAAACCAGCTGAGGTTTAGGCAAACCAAGTCCGTTCCAGCAAGCAACCGCCATTCTGTCTGCACCGGGCGCATAACCGACTACCAAGCGACAGCAGTTATTTTCGAACACTGCTCGAATAAACACAGCCTGTATTTCACGCTTTAGGTCAGTAATGCTGCCCAGACGAGTCAGGTCCCGATGCCCAGCAAAGGCGACGGCTGGCCCTTCACCTCTCTTCCAGCTCCAGGTTGTTGAGATTTCCACCAACATTTTACGGTCAAAATCGAACAAGGCCTTGACCATCCGCAACAAAGTCGGCTTGGGAGGTTCCCAAAAGACAATACGTAGCCGACAAAGATTCTTTGTTCTGTCAAAGATTTGCCGCAATTGAGTCTTGATTACTGAAGCGGTGGCATCCTTAATATTCAGAAACTTATTGCCAAATCCTACAATAACCTCGGTGGTGGACTCCGTTACGGGGAGGGACTCAATAATTGTCGGGCCATCGCCCTGCTCCCCGGCTGCAAGCCATATGTATGCGCACTTGTACGCACCTGCCGAGGGGACAGCGTCTGGGAGTTGCGGTTCTTTTCCACCAGCGATGAGAGCCCGCAAAAAAATGGAATCGTAGTTTTGAATGTGTTCGTCGAGATTATTCCACTCTGTAATACAGGGATGGATCCGTCTCTGATTGTCTCTGAGCGATGCATCATACCGACCAGCCGAAAACCAACCGTCAAGTGCCCGGTCTGTCATCCAGCGGTCATGCTCGACAATGGCTGCCTGAATAACGCGCTGTTCCAAAGATTGTGCGTTATTCATGAATGCCTCAGGGTCAACGACCGGCAGAAGTTTACTCTTACGCCGCCACTGTACCCCCAAATCCTCAAGTTTTTGCTCCGCGTGACGGATCAGCCGACGGTTGGAAACGCGATAAGTTTCGTCAAAGGTGTTCCACTCCCCTTCGTTAAAGGAGAATTTTGGGTCATCAGGGTGCATAATCTGGCCAGCAATACGGTATCTCTTATGCATAGTACGCGCAAACAAATCGGGATCGTCTTCAAACGCCGTGCCGTAGGCGACGATCCTTTCAAGTGAACCAAAGGACCGGATCATGCCGACAGGATCAAAACCGGGGTCTGCCTCATTACCCAGGTTGCCGTTCCAAATACGCACAAAAATAGGGGCTGCATCGACCCTTCGCAGTTGCATGGCTGTTTCTAACGCTAGTGCCGCCTTAACGTTGACGGTATCGTCGCTAGTGGTGATAACATAGGCAGTGACGGGTGTTTTTTGCACTTCGGCCATGCAGGGATCAGACGCATAATCAGCACATTTTATATCCATGGTATGAAAATAAACTTGCGGTGCGGAATTTTCGGGCAGAGCCCCTGTGTTGCCTGCATCCAACAACAATGCAGGGGCAAGACGGATAAATCGACTGCGAATTTCATCGCCCTTGCAATCGCAGATGTCTATCACCGGGGGTTTAAGGCCAACACGCCATGCAGTCAGCAAAAATTCTACTGCGATGGCTTCCCCCTGAGCACCATAACCAAACAACACAAGATGGGCGTTTTCCTGTTTTGCATCCAGCGCCGCGCGATCAAAGCGTGCCGTCTGGCAAAGCTCCTCGGCAACCATCTGCGGCAATGCAAAGGCAGATATTTCTTTCCATGTCCCCGTGCATGAGGTGCTTTCGTCCGATATCTCACGCACGATCTCAGGGTCGCGGAGCAAAACTCGGATATCAGGCCCCGCCCCAGTCTTGGCCATATGTGTTCTGACATGCGCCTGCACAGCACGGGCGGCATCCAGACTCTCCATATCATTAGAAAACGCAATAAACACGCGGTGGGCATGACTCAGGCCGATCTTCACCATCAATTCATCAGAAGTGCCATTACCTTCAATTAAAAGGATATGGTCTGTACGCGCCTGATTGGCCCGTTGTGCATCTACCGTGCGGTCAACCGCTGTGACAGCATGCGCATATCTACGCGCAACAGCCTGGCCGACTGGCCCGTAGCCAAAAACAATTACGCGCTTTGAAGAGTAAAAAAACCTTTGCCAACAAAGATGAACGAACTGCCGCAAAGGATGGCTCAAGGACCACAGCACGGCAGAGGCTCCAAAGATAGGGGCGGCAAAACGGGTTACTTGAAGCAGCCAGTGAACCCGACATTTTGATTCAAGTTCAAAATTGAGAACAAACATCTGAAGCGACCGGTATCCAGCATCAAACAACAGATCGGCCAAGCTCGACCATGTGTCGGGTAAGCTTTCCAACCTATTCTCGGACATAAGAAAGCCCACCATGCCTGCAAACCAGATAGTGACAAAAAAGATGGTTATAGCTATCGCCCGTGATTTTCTGGTCATCCAATCCCCCAATAGGCAGTATTGACAGCCTTTCTGGCTTATTGCACCGTTATAAACTTGAGTTGAGGCACAGATATCTCGTCTACGCGACATAACTCCATCCAGAGTCGCCAGACAGATGCCGCTATCCTCCCAAGATAAGCCATGTCGTTGCGCATTCGGCGTATTTGAGGCAACAGATTGCTTTTGGCAGGCAGCACCTGAGCTATCTCGCAAGCCTGCCAAGCAAATAAAATCATTGAATTAAACCTGTTGAAAACCACCTACTCTACATTTTATATTGGCAACGATATAAAATACAATAATTACTTATCATAGAGTGAAGGCGTCCCCCATGTTCGTGCTGCCACAGGGGTGCGCGACTCTGGTTGCCAGAATATTTCCGCAGACCGTGTAGGAAGCGTCAGAACGCAAAATGGCGTTGACCAACCTCGCTTTCTTACCAAGCCCAACGCTAGTGGCAACTTTTTAGGGTTCTTACCTCCCACCACTAACGGAGCTTGCCCCAAAGCTAGTATCTGATAGAGACATGAAAGGCATGAGCGGGGTCAAAAATATTCGCTCAAGAACAAATCATTTTCAAGTTTCACGAAATTGAAACTCTCGTGGGCCAACCGATAGCATTTCCCAAACCTTCAGTAAAATTACTATTATCGAACAAGCGTATATCAATGTTATAAAGGACATGAACAGAGAACATGATTGCTAAGCTGACCCTCACCCCGAAACAGGGAAGCCGTGCATCACATTCAGGCTGCGCTTGGTTACTCAGAGCGGCGGGATTGCCGAGTGATTCAGTTTAATCGCTGTTCAGCCAGACGGGCACCATCTGAAGACCGAGATCTTCTTTTACGGACTTGAGTGCTGGAACTGGCAAATGACCGGCGGCCTTTCGGTTCTCCGCGATTGCATGAATTATTACGCCGAAAATATCTGGTGCAGAACCACAAGCCGACAGAAAGGATTTACCAGAAAGAAAAACTTTCGTTGCGTACCCATAAACGCGTGAAGAGTCCCAGCTTTGCCCGTATTGCTTAGGCTGGCCCTGATGGCCCAGATGAACAGGCGATGGATTTTGTAAGCGATGACCTTATGGGTGGGCGACGCATCCGAATTTTGACAATTGCCGATCTATAGGATGGCTCAAGTCTGACTCACGAAGTGGATATGTCGTTGCCTGGAGTTCAAGTTGTACGCGCTCTTGAAAGACTACGCCTTCAAAGTCAGTTGCCGTAGCGTACCAAGGTTGATAACGGCCCAGAATTGAGCGGTAACGCCATGAATACATGGGCTTTTAAGCACGGCATGCAGATAAAGCGCACTCGTCCGGGGAAGCCCACAGATAATGGGCACATTGAAAGCTTTAATGGAAAATTCCGGGATGAGTACTTAAAACAGAACGTATTTCTGTCCCTGCACAATGCCCGCAGAACAGTCGAAGCTTGGCGGCAGGATTATAGCCAGCGGCGGCCGCACTGCTCCTTGGGCTGGCTGACACCGGAAGGATTTCGCGAAAAGAATATAACCTGCAACCCATTGGAAACCAGTGACTTACAAGTAGCATACGCAGTGGGGTAAGGTCATTGTTCTCTAAAAAAACCATAAATAATTATTAAATGCATCAATTATTGTGTTCGAGAATAAATTTGGAACAAATTTCAGCAGATTCTTGCACTGTTAGCCTATGCGTATTTACTTTGAGAGAGTAATTAGTGGGGACTTCGTAGCGATCATCAATGCCTGTATAATTCTTCAACTCACCTCGAGATACTTTTTTGTAGTTCCCTTTTGGATCCCTTCTTTGGCATTCCCTCAAAGGACATTCGACATAAATAATTTCAAGTGAATCACCCAAAATGTGTTGTAACAGACGTCGCCCTTTATCATAAGGTGCAATCAACGCGAGCAATACCGTGATTCCTTGCTGGAGTGCAATTTTTGCGACTTCTCCGCAACGCCGAATATTCTCTAACCTGTCAGCTTCAGAAAAACCCAAATCTTTATTCAAAGACGAACGTATTTCATCGCCGTCAAGAACTAAAATGGGGGGAAAATGGCTATTTTTTTTAAAAATCTCCAGTGCCAATGTAGTCTTTCCAGAGCCAGAAAGGCCAGTTAGCAGATATGCTTTAGCCATTTACTATTCCTGATTAAGTAATACTGTTAGTTTGAACCAACAAGTTCCGCACTGCAAGGGAGCGGAAAGTCACCTTCCAGTGGCATGTCCGGCAGATTCAATATCTGTTGGGCTACAGCGGGCATAATCGTGTCCGGCCATGGAATAATATCGTAAATTTCTCCAACTGCTGCTACTGGATATGTAGAAATATTTCCGCTGTCAGCAAGATGAAAAAGAACCATTCCTCCCCCACCGTCCTGCTGGCTGTGGCGGCGTGAGCTGCCTCCCAATATCCAGCCGTCTCTCACCCGCAAGCAACCTCTCAAAAAATGAGATGCTGTGACGTGCCAGCTTTCTGCTAGTTGCAAAACTCCGTTTTCTGCCTCACTCAATCTATAGAACATCCCTGTTGACGATGAGCAGCAGTAGATATCCCCATTGTGCTGTGCAAGAGAATGGGGGCAATTCAGCCCAGAGCCTACAACTTTAGTGATGGTCTGCCTGTTGTGACGGCGCATGTAAAAAAGCACACCCAGACCTTCACTTTGCCAAGTAGGACAAGTCTTTTTCCATATATTAAAGGGCTGATGAGAAAATGCAGAAGCCAACAGTCCGTCTTTCCACTCAATCATATCGTTAAGATGGATAGCATCCTGCACACGCGAACTCCAGCACTCCAACGGATCATAACTCATGATCAGCCTATCATCTGCATAGATGAGAACGCGTGAGTTGCCTGTATCTGCGACTCCAATTCCATTTTGACCAAAAGATTTTATGCTGTGTGCATAATTATCGTGAGGCCCAGGTAAACTAACCTCACGCAAGCCATTTTCCCCTATAGATTTTATGCTGTTGTCTGTAGCAATCCAGAGCCCATCCTGAGCGGCGTGGATCCCACAAACACGCATCCGATTGCCCGGGCAATACCAGAAAGGAGTTTTATTCTCGAGATCAAACCCTACAAGTGATACGCTGCTATTAACGCATCCTAGCAATATTTTCATTTAGCCTCCCGGAGTAGAGCGGACGAAAAAATAATTCATGCAAACTTTAGCAAAAGAGATTTTGCAGTTGAGTGCCCCAGAATACTTAGTGAATTTTTTAGGCAAATCTTCAACGACTTGAAACGTACACATTTTTTGTACCAGTTGGAAGTTTATAATCACGTCTCGATTCTACTGCAAGATTGTTAGAAATGGCCTCACCTCTGGACCAGTCACCGGCAAAACTCGAGTGGATAGATTGACTATGCCGCCTCTCAGGGTAAGCCAGATGCATCCTCTCTGATTGAACTGCCGATATTTCTCCATCAGCTTTCTTCCGCAAAGGTCTTGTGTGGACACACCAGTCAGGCCAGCAGCTCGCAACCTGCGACCGCAATCACGTCCTTTTTTTCCGCAAATATTGCAGCCAGCAACGCTGACGGTCTTTGGCTCCCAGCTACCTCCCCCCACCGCTATTTCATTGTCATCCCTGCGTTGACGCGAATTGTCGAGCTTTTTTCAGACTGGCATTGACATTCTTTTTCAATTTAATTAATTGAAGTTAACAGAATTAGTTTAGACTAACTTTTATTTGCAATCGAGGAACGTAGATGCAGCCCCAGCCTAACCAGAAAATTTACGAAATGCCCGATCCGGGCAAGGTATCGGCGGCGTCAGGGCGCGCGCCCAAAGACCTCTCCGCTTTTTTTGCCAAAGAAGGCGTATGCGCCCTCTCGCACGCCTTTGACGCCAAAATCGCCATGCACCCCGGAACTGGCGGCAGCATGATTGAGCCGGAAAGCATGCAGAGTCATATGGATCTGCTTTTGGCCTCGCCCCTCAAGGGCAAAACAGTGGCCTACATCCATGTGCCCTTTTGCCAGACGCACTGCCTGTACTGTGGCTTTTACAACAAGGCCTATCACGAAAGTGACAGCCGCCTGTATGCCGATGCCCTGCTGGCGGAGCTGCAAATGTGGCGAGAGCGCAAGGCCGTACAGAGCACGCCAGTTCACGCCGTGTATTTTGGCGGCGGCACCCCCACCGCCCTTGAAGCGGAAGACCTTAAGCGCATTCTTGAAGGAGTGCGCGAGGCGTTGCCGCTGGCCAACGACTGCGAAATCACGGTTGAAGGCAGGCTCACCAATTTCGGGCCTCGCAAAATGGAAGCCTGCCTTGAAGGCGGCGCAAACCGCTTTTCGCTGGGCGTGCAGAGCTTCCATACCTCCATCCGGCAGTCCATGGGGCGGCTGGGATCGCGCGAAGACATGGAGCGCGGCCTTGAGCAGCTTTTGAGCTACGATCAGGCCGCCGTCATTGTTGACCTTATTTACGGTTTCCCCAATCAGACTCTGGAACTCTGGCGCGAAGACATTGCCGTTGCGCAATCTCTCAACCTTGACGGGGCGGACTGCTACCAGCTCAACGTATACCGCCAGACCCCGCTCGGGCGCGGCATAGAACAGGGCAAAATCGCCCCCACGGCGGATATTCCCCTTCAGTCGGCCATGTACGCAGCAGCGGTGGAAGAAATGGAAGGGGCCTTCTACCGCCGTCTTTCCCTCAGCCATTGGGCGCGTACCTCGCGCGAGCGCAACCTTTACAATCTGTACGTCAAGGCTTCGGCCAACTGCCTTGCTTTCGGCCCCGGTGCCGGGGGCAATCTGGGTGGGCACTTTTACATGAATAACAGCAACTACGCAGAATGGCAGCAGGATGTTCGTGACGGACGCAAACCCTTGGCCTTTGTGCAAAGCCCCCAGCGCCACTACTTCCTCTACAGGTCGGTTGCCGAGTGTATGGAGCAGGGCTGGATGGATGTAAAAGGCCTTGAGCGTCGTTTTGCCCTGCCTCTTGGTCAAATATGGGAGCCAGTGCTTGCCCAGTGGCAACGCGCCCAACTGCTTGAATGGCATGATGGCCGGGTGGTGCTCACCCTGGCCGGACAATTCTGGCAGGTAAACCTCACACAACTTTTACTCAATTTTCTCAAGGCGATGCTGGAGGAAAAGAATGTCGCTGCTGCGTAAACTCAACGCCCAGGCCCTGCCCTTGGGCCTTGCCGGGCTGCTGCTCTGGGGAGCACCGGCCACGGCACAGACCCTTGAGACGGAAACCGTCAAGGTTTCTGCCTCAAGAGTGGAAAAGGAACTGCTCGACGTGCCCATGTCGGTCAGCGTTGTCACCAAGGAACAGATCAAGGAATCAACAGCGACAACTGTCGGCGGCCTTCTGGAAGACGTGCCCGGCGTGCAGGTCGTCAATTCGGGCGCGCAGGGGCTGAAGCGCATATCCCTGCGCGGTGAAAACCCCACCCGCGTGCTTATTCTCATCGATGGGCAAAAAATTGCCGAAAACAAGTCCATGGACGGCACGCCCCTGCTCGTTGACCCGGCGATCATTGAGCGCATTGAGGTCATCAAGGGGCCAGCTTCGGTGCTCTACGGCTCCGAAGCGCTGGGTGGCGTTGTAAACATCATCACCAAGAAGGGCGGCACCAAGCCCATACAAGGGCAGATAACCAGCAGCTACAACGGCTCGACCAAGGGCTTTGACGAGAGCCTGTCCATCTACGGCGCGTACAAGGGGTTCAAATACCGCGCCACGGGGTTCAACACCTATCAGCACAACCTTTCCACGCCTGAAGGCGAGGCCCCGCATTCAAAATTCAAGGAGCAGTCAGGTTCCGCATTCCTGAGCTACGACTTCAGCGACAAATTCACCATGGGCGGATCCTACGAGCAGTTTTACAGCGATGTCATGGCCGGAACCACGGAAGACAATTCGTTCTACGTTGATATCTCCCCCTGGGAGCGCAAAAAAGCCGCCGTCTTCATGGAGGCCAGGAACCTCACGTCCTTCCTGCCCAAGCTCCGGCTGGACGCCTTTTGGCAAGACACCCACAAAAAGATGCTCAACCATGTGGAGGCCAAGTCCGGCACGACCTCCGTGCTGATGAACAACTACGCGGACAACACCAACGAGCAATGGGGCGCGAGCATGCAGAGCGACTGGGCTCTGGGCGAAAGCAACTACCTCATTGCCGGCTATGAATTCAACCGCGACGGGCTGGATGCCGACACCAATACCTATTCCAACATGTCCATTCCCATAAACGCCTTCATGACCAGAAAAATCAATTCCCTCACGCACTACAAGTATGAAGGCTACATGGACACGCATGCCGTGTACGGCCTCATGGAGACCAAGCTGCCGTGGGACTTCACCCTCAACTACGGCGTGCGCCAAACCTGGGTGCGCTCAACCATGAACACAGCGCGCGGCGACAAAACCACCACATCCCAGATGATGGGGCCGCCTACCACCGCGTATTCCAATCCCAGTGCTGGCGGCGAGGGCAGCTCATGGGAATCGCAGCCGGTATTCAACCTTTCGCTCATGTGGCAGGGCATTGACGACATGACCTTGCGGGCCGGTTTTTCGCAGGGGTTCAGGGTGCCCAACCTGCAGGAGAAATATATCATCTCCAGCATGGGCGGCGGCACGGTTGAACCCAACGCATCGCTCAAACCCGAGCACTCCAACAATTGGGAAGTGGGCGCTCGCTACGCGGCTCACGGGCTGGCCCTTGATGCGTCGCTTTTCTACACCGTGGCTACGGACTACATTGCCACCGAACAGATCGGCAACAATACCTACCGCTACCGCAACGTCAGCACGGCCAAAACCCACGGCATGGAACTGAGCGGCAGCTATGACCTGCCCTTCGGCTTCACCCCCTACGTTTCCGCCACATGGATGAAACGCCAGTATGACAACGGCGACTACACCACGTGGAAAACCGGCGTGCCGGAATGGACAGGCCGGGCAGGCGTGCGCTCGCTCCACTCCGTCACCGACGACGTGGACATCATCGGCGATGTTTACGCCCGCTTTGCCAGCCAGACCCAGACCGAAAGCGGCTCCAGCCGTATTGAATACAAAAACGATGCGTGGACAACGGCCAACGCCATGCTGGGCGTAAAATTCGGCAAAGAAAAGCAGTACATGGTTGTGGGCGAAGTGCTTAACATTTTTAACCAAAAATACAGTCTTGAACCCAATGCCGCCATTTACGAACCAGGGGTTCACGCCAACATCAAGGTGAGTGTGGAATTTTAAATCAGGTATCTGCCCTTGTATTGATATTGAATTTCGTATTCATTTTCTATACAAGGGCAGATATTGGAGTTACATCATGAGTGAACTGGTCCATCGATACTGGAGTGCCCACGAGCTCGTTGTCATTGGGGTTTTTGCAGCTGCGGCCAAGGTTTCCACGCTGCTGGTAGCTCTGGCCGGGGGTGGCATGAATCCGGTTTCGCTGCTGCTGAAAAACCTGATCTACACGACCCTGCTGGTGGTAATGCTCTACAGGGTGCGCAAGGCAGGAACCTTGCTGCTGTTCTCTCTGGTGAGCATGCTCGTGAGCGCCCTGCTGCTGGGGGCCAGCATCACCCTGCTGCCCGCGATCTTGCTGGGCGCTCTCATGGCCGAGGCCATTGTCGCCCTTTGCGGCGGTTACGGCCGGGCATGGGGGCCGGTGCTGGCGGTGGGCATGTTCGACATTGCGAGCAGGGTCTGTTCGCTGGGGATTTCCTGGTTGTTCATGCGTGAAAACCCTTCCCTGCTCATGGCGGCGGTGCCGGTGGTCATACTGGGTTATCTGGGGGCGGCGGCGGGCCTGTTTACCGGGTACAACGCTGTAAAGGAGCTGCGCCATGCGGGCATTGTTCGACAGTAACGCGGCAGACCCCGCAGGCTGGCTGCCCAAGGTGGACGCGCGCGCAAAGCTGGCCCTGAGCGTGGTGGCGGCAATCGGCTCCCTGGTTGTTTCAAACATTCAGGGGCAGTTGCTGCTCTGCGGATTTTCCATGTGCTACGCGCTTTCTCTGCGCAGGCCCAAGGCGCTGCTCTGGGCATATGCTTTCTTTACCCTCATGTGCGGCATGGCAATGGGCTGCATGTGGATCATGGGGCAGTTCATGCCGTCGCTCAACAAAGCCGGATTTACAGGGCTTGTTGTTCCCTTTTTGCGCATGCTCACCATGCTGCACGTGGTTTTGCCCATGGCGCTCTCCACCCGTGTGCAGGATCTGCTCAACGCCTTGCGCGGCATGCGGCTGCCATTCTGCATCTATCTGCCCGCGGCGGTTGTGGTGCGCTTTATCCCCACCTTTCTGGCCGATGTGCAGCAGGTCACGGAATCGCTGCGGCTTCGGGGCTACAGACTTTCACCATGGGGTATTACCCGCCATCCGGTGCAGAGCATGCGCTTGCTGTTCACTCCCCTGCTGTTCCGCTCGCTGCGCACATCAGAAGACCTTGGCATCGCGGCAGAACTCAAGGGACTGGGCTACGGCAAAACCATGACCCCCTATAAGACCTGCCATTGGGCCCTGCGCGACACCCTGCTGCTGATTGCGGCCTGTGCGGCGCTGGCGGCGGCTCTGGCGCTGCAAATGCATCTGGGCGGAACCAGCCTTGGAGGAATGCGCTGATGCTGCGTTGTGAAAACGTCACCTACACCTATCCGCACCAGCAAAGCCCTGCCGTGCGCGACCTCAGCCTGAGCGTAAAGCCGGGTGAACTTGTGCTCTGCACCGGCGCAAGCGGATGCGGCAAATCCACGCTTATCCGGCTGCTCAACGGCCTGTGCCCCCATTACTTCAGCGGTACGCTGCAAGGCCGGGTGCTGGTCAACGGCTCGCCAACCACGGAGCAGACCCCGCCCCAGCTTGCCCGGCAGGCCGGAACCCTGTTTCAGGATCCAGAGCAGCAGTTTTTTGCCCTCAATGTTGAAGACGAACTCTCGTTTGCCCTGGAATGGCAAGGCCTTGGCATTGAAAGCATGCGTCATGCCGTTGCCGGGGCCGTCAGGCAGTTTGGCCTGGAGGAAATTTGCCGGTCATCCATACATCAGCTCTCTGAAGGCCAAAAGCAGAAGGTCGGCCTTGCCTCCCTGTGGACCCAGCGCCCGCAGGCTCTTGTGCTGGACGAACCCACAGCCAACCTCGATCCGGAATCCACGGCCGAACTGGCCCTCAAGCTGGCCCAGCTCAAGGAGCGCGGCATGGCGATTCTGGTGGTTGACCACAGGCTCTACTGGCTGGCCGATGTGGTGGACAGGGTTGTTGTGATGCGCGAGGGGCGCATTGAGGCGGAGGGGGACTTTGCCATGCTGCACGATGCGGAACTGCGGCGGCGCTTCGGCCTGCGCGAGGCCCGCGTTCCCGATGCGCGCCGCACCCTGCCCGGCTGCACCAGCGCGCACGGGCTGATACAGGCCCGCGACCTCACCTATGCGCACAAGGGACGCAAGCCCCTCTACGAAGGCGTCAATTTTGACCTGCCCGGCGGCGTCACTGCCATCATCGGGCACAATGGCGCGGGCAAAACCACTTTGGCCCGGATTCTTGCTGGCCTCGACCAGCAGCAGAACGGCCAAATCCTCATTCGCGACCAACCGTGCGATGCAAAACAGCGTATGCGCCATAGCGGCCTGGTGTTGCAGAATGCCGATCATCAACTGCACATGCGCACCGTGGAGCAGGAGGTGCAGACCTGTCTGGAACTGGCAGGGCAAAAAGATCCCGACCATGTGCGCATGCTGCTTGAAGAATTCGGCCTGCTAAAACTGGCTGGGCGGCATCCTCAGTCGCTTTCCGGCGGGGAGAAACAGCGTCTGGTCGTTGCCTGCGCTCTGGCAAAACGCCCTTCCCTGCTCATTCTGGACGAACCCACCAGCGGCCTTGACGGGGCCAACATGAACAGGCTTGCAGCCGCCATTGAACGACAGGCCCATCAGGAACGCAGCGTGCTGCTCATCACGCACGATCTGGAGCTGCTGGCGGGCATGGGGCGGCAGGCGCTGCGCTTGCCGCTGGTCAGCCCCCGGCACATCGAAACCCCGCAGACGGAGATTCCCGCCCACGAGCAGAGCGGCAAGATCACGGATATCACCGCCCAACACAAAAACTCCACCGCTCAGGCGGTGTAAAGGAAGCTGCCATGACAACGGCAAACGGCAATACACTGGCAGACAAGGTAGCGGCCCTGCTGACCGAGAAAAAAATGGTCATGCTGGACACGCTGGCGCAGACCTGCGGCGTCAGCGAACTTCAGGCGGCAGAAGCTCTGCCCCAACCCATGCGGGCCTTTGCCGCAGCGGCGGACTTTGACGCCATATGGGCCGACATTACAGCCTGGGAATCCGCCACGTTCATCATGCGCCATGGCGGCAGCGTTGTGGAGATCAAGGGGCAGATTCCTGCGGGCAAGCACGGAGGCGGCTATTTCAACCTTGATCACGGCTGCCCTCTGGGCGGGCACATTTGCAGCAGCAACATTGCCCGCATGGCTTTTTTGTCCCTGCCCTTCATGGGGCTGGAAAGTCACAGCATCCAGTTTTTTGATGCAGCGGGCGCGGTTGTGTTTTCCATCTATGTGGGGCGCGAAAACCGCGCGCTCATCCCCTCGGTCAAAGAACGCTTTCTGGCGCTGCGCGCGGCGCTGGGCAAGGAGAATGTGCAATGAAAACTCTGGTGGTCTACTCCTCCCGCACTGGCAATACGGAAACAGTGGCCCGTGCCGTGGCTGAGGGCCTGCACAACTGCGATATTTACCCTGTAAAGGATGCCCCGAACCCCAGCGGCTATGACTTTGTGGCCGTGGGCTACTGGGTGGACAAAGGTATGCCCGATGCCGATGCCAAACGGTATCTTGAGAGCATCGAAAACAGCACTGTGGCCCTGTTCGGCACCCTTGGGGCCTGGCCGGACTCGGAACACGCCGCAGATTGCAAAAAAAAGGGAGAAGACCTGCTCAACGAGCCGCAACGCGGCAACAGGGTACTTGGATCCTTCCTGTGTCAGGGCCGCGTTGACCCGGCGGTGGTGGCCATGATGCAGAAAATGGCCGACAACGCGCACCCCATGACGGACGAACGCCGCGCCCGCCTTGAAGAAGCCGCCAGGCATCCCGATGAGGAAGACTGCCGACAGGCGCGGGAATACATCACGGCCCTTGCTGCCACGGTATAACAGAACAGGCCCGCCTGCGGCGGTGCCGCAAAGCCCTGCCGCAGGCGACCTTGCCCGCATGGAGGCCAACATCATGAAAAAACTCTCAGTCTTGCCCGGTCGTTGTTCAGGATCAACCATGGCTTCGCTGACGTTGCACGGCGGCCTTATCGCCCTTGCCCTGCTGCTGGGTGGGCAGGCCTCCTTGCCGCAGGAAAAGGTCTATCAGGTGTCGCTTGCGCAGATGGCAGCCAGCGTTCGCCCCGCTGCGGCCCCGGGCCTGCCGGATGGGGGCGCGGCAGCTCCGGCGAGGGCTATCACGCCGCAAGAGGTGATAAAGCCGCAGGAAAAGCAGCTTCAGCCGCCGCAGCCTGTGAACACCATGGCGCAGGCGTCTGAAAAAATTATTTCGCCAGTCAAAAAGAAGACCAGCACGAGCAAGCCCCCGCAACAGGCCATACAGCGGGATGTACAGCGGGCCGCATCGGTCAAACCTGTACATACCACCGCCGTGCAGACGCCGCAGCAAAACGCCGCAGAGGCTGCCCCCGGTGCAGGTGCTGAGGCGCAGGCCAGGGGCGTTGCAGGCGGCAAGGGAACCGCAGGGCATGGAAAAAACGGCGCGGAATCAGGCGGCGCAGCCAGCCCAAGCGTGCTGCACAAATTGCTGGGGGCCATAGAACAGTATAAAAACTACCCCAAGCACGCACGGCGCACCGGAGCCGAGGGCACAGCCATTCTGCTGGTGCAGGTGGGCAACGATGGCAAGGTCACTGGTTCCTCGCTGCACAAGGGCAGCGGCCACGGCGTGCTGGATTCGGCTACGGAGCAGTTGGGTACAAGGCTTGCAGGTCTGGATACCGGAGTTCGCGGCAGCAGCTTTAGCGTGCGGGTGCCGGTGGAATACTCGCTCCACTAGAGCGGGTTGACCGAGAGTGCCCCAGCATGCGCTGATGGTGCGAAAATCCGCCCTGCAGACGCTTGCAGGATGCCTGTACGGCGCACCGATTTTGGGCTGCCGGTCAGTCTTTTACAAACTCTTTGCGATGCACGATTGCTGGCGGAGCCTTGGGGCTTGCCGCATGTTGCTTTGTGGCGTGCTCTTCGCGCAGGGCTTCGGTTTTTTGCTGCCAATGCTCCCACTCGCTCTGTGTATGGTGCATGTACAGCACAAACTGCCGCCAGCGCAGCATCACATCCTCAGGAATGACGTGCTCCAGCTCACAGGCCACGCTTGCGGCTCTTTCCTCTGAAAGTTGCAGTACATTCTGAAAAAAGTCTTTCAGCACCATGTTGCGGTGCGCCAGTTCCTGCCCGGCACGAAGCCCTTTTTCGGTCAGATTTACAAGGCTGTATGGGGCGTAGGTCACGTAGCCGCGCTTTGCCAGCTCGCGCAGGGCGTTGGTTACAGAGGGGCGGGCAACTCCGGCGGCATCGGCAATGTCGCTGGGCCTACAGGCCCCGGCGGCAAATTCCTGCCTGAAAATAATGGCGAGATAATTTTCCAGCGCTGGCGAAAGCTGCTTTTCGTCTTCGGGCATTGGGGGCGGCTCCTTGATATACCTCTGTCTAACATTCTTTGAATGCTGTTAACTTGTAGGGTATATCAAAGAGATCACAGGCTACCAAGCCATTTTTTTTGCCTGTACAGGTATAGCAGACACAGGGTTCCGGTTGCTTCGGCGCAGGCCATGGACACAAAGATGCCAGTGGCCCCACAATGCAACAGATAGGTCAGGGCATAGGCCAGGGGTACGCAGATGCCCCAGCGGGTCAGGGCTGTGATGCGGCTGGTAAGCCGCGTGGCCCCTGCGCCGTCCAGCACTGCCTGCAACAGCATGCCCACTACTTCCAGCGGCAGTTTTGCGCAGGCGACCAGCAGAAAAATCCCCGCCACCGTTACGGCGGCCTGGTCGTGGGTGAACCAGCGCGCAACGGCGTGTCGGCTCAAAAACAGTGCCGCTGCCGCCACAATGGCAATCAGAGCCACCTGCCGGGCATAGTGCAGGGCCATGTCGTAGCATTCAGCCTTGCGCCGTGCGCCCAGCAAATGCCCTGTCATGATGGCAAGGGTCATACCCATCGCCGCCACAGGAAAATACAGCATACTGACAATCCGCATGCCGAGCGTCATGCCCGCCAGTGTTTCCGCAGCATTGCCGGGCATGTTTGCAACACAGGCCAGCAGGGCCATGCTGCCGCTCTGCCCTGCCAGGCTGCCCAAGGCGGCGGGGATGCCAATGCGCCACAACCTCGGCAGTGCGGCCCTGTTCCACCGCCAGCTTGCAAAGGATGACCGGCTGATGATTCCCCGCCGCACCGCCAGAGCAATATTGCAGGCAAAGCCCAGCGCAGACGAGGCAACGGTTGCCCACGCCACCCCTGCATAGCCCAATTGGGGCAGGTCCCAGCGGCCCAGCCCGTAGCCCACGCTGCCCACATAATTGACCAGCGCCACCAGACACAACGTGGCAAAAGGCAGCCATACCATTTTGTGCGCACGGAATGTGGAATTGAGAATTATCATGCTGTAATAAAACGGCAATTGCAGGGCATAGGCTTGGGCAAACAGGGTGGCGGCAGGGGCAAGCTCCGGAGAAGACAAACCATGAAGAGGCACGAGCCGCAGCACCATAAGGGCCAGAGCGGCAACACTGCTTCCGGCAAGCAGCGATATGCAGAGGACCAGCCCGGCATATCGCCGAGCACGCAAAAAAAGCCCAGCCCCCACAGCGCGGCTGACAGTAGCCATACATCCGCTGGCAACCATGGATGTGACAAGCATGAGAAAGGCGAAAACCTGAGAGATGCCGCCAAGCACCGCGAGGATTTGGCCGTCGATCTGCCCGCATACCCAAAGATCGGTCATGGAAACCGCCAGATGGCACAGCATAAGGCCCATCTGAGGAACGGTGAGCTTCAGGACTTCCCACGTTGTGACGGGCAATGATTGCGACATGCCCCGACAGTGGCGCAAAAAGTTATTATAGTCAAATAAAGTTAGGCAAGATTAATTAATTGTGCGCCCCTCTACTTGTTGATTTGTGTGGGATACGAGCGAGTTTCCCATCAAGGGAGCACAGGGAAACTCATGGTATTGGTGCTGGCAGCGACGTGATTTCCAAGCTCATCAAGGCTTTTGCCATCCGCCTGCGCCTCATTGCCCCGGCGGCGTGCTAGCCCCATGCCGCAACATGCCCCTACAACCATGCAACCCAATAATTGAGGGAAAGCACGCTGGCTCAAATTCCATTGTTGTTATTCGTTCCTATAGGCAAAAACTGGAATTGTCTGCCCATTATTTATTGAAATCTTTTGTACTTGCACTGTGTTATTATGCCATCTTTATTAACTATGAAATTCATCACGGTATAATAATCAACATTAATATACATTGGGGAAAGATTGAACGCAGGGGCATCAACGCCAATAGACTCATCTTGATTGTAGTAGTAGTAATATGCATATACCCGTTCACCGTCAGGAAGTTCTTTATACACCTCATCTGACTTAAATTTTCCTCCATTATAGTCGCCACTTACACAATAATTTATATACTTCTGCACAACAAATGCGTACATGCCCTGGCGAGCATGCATGTTTTTGGGCATCCAGAGCGTGAAGCCTTTTCCATTGTCATAGTTTTCTGGATACTCCCCAAACAGACCACTTTGGCTTCTGTCTGGCAGAGGGCCACAGGCGCAGAGCAGGGCAAACAGACAAAACAGGGCAATGTTTTTGTACATGGAGTTTCTCATTTATCAGATAACTGCCTGAAAGTAGCAAACCGTTCAGAGCAATGCTTTGGGGCCATTATTACCAACATGCCTCTGCCCCGCTCACGTTTTGCACAACTGCAAAGAGGCCTGCCCGCGCGCACAAAAGCTGCTCCGCAGCCTTTGGCGTCTAGGACTTTGCGAATCGTCGTTACTGCCTGTCATTACGCATCGCGCCCACCCCATGCGCACATTTGGTCCGTTTCAGACTGCCCAGCAAAAAAGATTGCGGGAATGCATGCTAGCTTAAATTTCACCGATGCTATTCGCTCCAACAGATGATTATTCGCAAATAACTTTCTGCATTTTTTAATAAAAATGCAAGTATTTGCAGCGTGTTATTATGCCGTCCTTATTAACTATAAAATTCATAACAACATAATAATCAACATTAATATGCATTGGTGTAAGATTGAACGCTGGCGCATCAACGCCAATAGATTCATCTTGATTGTAGTAATAGTAGTATGCATATACACGGCCACCGTCAGGGAGTTCTTTGTAAACATCGTCAGAATTATATTTCCCTCCATCAAAGTCGCCATTAGCGCAGTGGTCCATATGTTTTTGCACGACAAAAGCATACATTCCTTGCTCTGCATGCATGTTTTTTGGCATCCAAAGCGTAAAACCCTTTCCGTTATCATAATTTTCTGGATACCGGCCAAAAAGGCCGCTCTGGTTTCTCGATGGCGATGGGCCACAGGCACAGAGCAGTGTGAACAAGCAGAAGAGTGCAATGTTTTTGTACATGGAAGTTCTCATTCAGGTGATTATTCGCAAATAACTTGCTGCATCTTTTAATGAAAATGCAAGTATTTGCAGCGTGTTATTATGCCATCCTTATTAACTATAAAGTTCATTACAGTATAATAATCGACTTTAAATCTAATTGCTTTTGTATTGAATGTTGGGTTATCAATTCCAGCACTCTCCTCTTGATTGTAGTAGTAGTAATATGCATATACACGGCCACCGTCAGGAAGCTCTTTATAAACTTCATCTGACTTAAACTTTCCCCCATTATAGTCTCCATTGGCACAATAGTTCATATATTTCCGCACAACAAATTCATACATGCCTTGGCGGGCGTGCATATTCTTTGGCATCCAAAGCCAGGAGCCTTTTCCATCAGCATAATCTTCCGGATAGCGCCCAAACAAACCGCTTTGGCTTCTGTCTGGCAGAGGGCCACAGGCGCAGAGCAGGGCAAACAGGCAAAACAGGGCAATATTTTTGTACATGGAATTTCTCATTTATCAGATAACTGCCTGAAAGTGGCAAACCGTTCAGAGCAATGCTTTGGGGCCATTATTACCAACATGCCTCTGCCCCGCTCACGTTTTGCACAACTGCAAAGAGGCCTGCCCGTGCGCACAAAAGTTTGCTCCGCCGCCGTTGACATCTGGAGCTTTGCAGATCGTCGTTGCTGCCTGTCATTACGCATCGCGCCCACCCCATGCGCACACATCCGCTGAGCCTCAGTCAGTTCTGCAAAAAATTGAAAAAAGCACTCCAGCTAAAATTGCACTGCTGCAATCCGCTTCGGCAGGCAATTGTTGACAATTTCCTGGCCAACTTTTTTAATTAAATCTCATGTATTTACAATTTGTAATTATGCCGTCTTTATTAACTATAAAGTTCATTACAGTATAATATTTAACATTAATATACATTGGGGAAAGATTGAACGCAGGGGCATCAACGCCAATAGACTCATCTTGATTGTAATAGTAGTAATAAGCATACACACGGGAACCGTCTGGAAGTTCTTTATAAACCTCTTTTGATTCAAACTTTCCGCCATTATAATCCCCGTTTACGCAGTAGTTGATATATTTCTGCACAACAAATGCGTACATACCTTGGCGGGCATGCATATTATCTGGCATCCAGAGAGTGAAGCCGTCCGTATCAACAAAATTTTCAGGATACCGGCCAAACAGGCCGCTCTGGTTTCTTGATGGCGAAGGGCCACAGGCACAGAGCAGTGTGAACAGGCAGAGGAGTGCAATGTTTTTGTACATGGAAATTCTCACTTTTCAGTATTGAAACAACATACTGTGGACAACTCTAGTGCATCACTTTTTGTTTGTGGGTGGGGATGAAAACATATCTATCATTCAAGGCGGTTTGGCCCCCCCAGGGGTGGTGCCAATATCTCGTCAGACCTGTTACGATGCTGTTTCTTTGTTTTCTGGCACAGACAGCCCCACCGCTGCCCTTGGCTTTGTCCTTCTTTTTATCGCCACCTGCCAAGCCCCAAAATATCCGCTAAAAAACCGCTCGGGCTAGTCGCTACTTCATGCAGCGAATTGAGTCTGCTGATGGAGAATAGAAAAATCCTATGGCTCAAACACTGCCCAGGAACGCACATAGCCTTTCTGGACATAGCATTGATGAGTTCTTGCAGCACCGTATTATGGTGCCCAGCGTAAAACACTGCCCCTCATGAACCTGCGTGATTGTCCGCCCAGATACGAGGGAAGCAACGCGGCTCCTTCCCCACTGATTGTTTCAATGGGGCGCGCAAGGGCCTGTTTCCTTAAGCGCTGGCCTGGATTGGCCTTGCGACTCTTCGGGCGGGTTTAGAAGCATCTTGCGGCGCTGGTTACCATCCAGTTTTCGCAGACGCGGATCGTGTAACTTGATAACGCGATCAGGAAAAAAGGCGGCATGGACGCGGCAACATGCACATTATGCATAAGCAACAAAATCACCGTGAGGCATGCAGCTATTTTTTGCATCGCGAGGATATACTAGTACCCGATAATAGATGCAACTATATATAAATATTAGTTGATTGGTTGGTTTACTATAGATAGTTGAAACCAAATACGAACCAGTACAAATAAAAAAATTAATGAAAATTGACTATTCAAAATCACATAAGAGATATTTACACACACAAACTGCATAAATATCCAATTATAACATAATGTTAATGAATTTTTTGCTTTTTTGACTTCGACTTCTGCTCTGAAATTCTGACTTGCAACGGAAGCGGACAATCTTTGTCGGCAAATCTTAATGTTGCGGGGAAAAATGCGGACTAACGCGCTAGAATCATACATTGATATAGAAACAATTATTATATATCAAAAGCAAAAAATCAGGATGGATAATATGCTTATAATAAGAGCTGCAACAATACTTTTTGGCGCTGTTTTGGGATTTTACGCCGTACAGTTTATCCGCAAGTACAGGTTAAACCTAAAAACAATTTCTGAACTAAAGCGAATAAACCTCTGTCTTGACTTGGAAATTGAAGATTTGAGAGCAGAGTTAAAGAAGTATAAAAAGGGCAAATCTGAAATCGGCATTGAAGAAGTAAGTGATACGCACGGCAGCAATGAAAAACATGAGGACTAGATTCTGGCCGAGCGCTTGTAACCAATCTCCATTGTCCTGACATGCTGCGCAATGAGTAAGGATTACAATGACAAAATTTATAGTAAGGTCACTTTGCCTTCATGACGTTCATTCACTGCTCGAAGGCAAGATTTCGTTAAAGCAGATAGACTGTGCCGAATATCTACTTCCACGTATTGTTCTTCAAGCGGCACTTGATGCCCATACACAGGGAACTGAATGGTTTTGGTGCGCGCCGAGGCTTTTTATAGATGCCACTACAGGGCAAACCTTGGGAACCGCATCGTTTCTGGCCACAAACGATCCTGCTGTTTTTGAGATCGGTTATGGCACAGCAACAGAATTTCAGGGAATGGGGATTGCCTCACGCGGACTTGCATTGATGCTGGCAGAGGCGCAGGCCCACGATTCCGCAATGCGCTATATTGCCAAAACAGCCACTAACAACCGGGCCTCGCAGTGCGTACTTGAAAAGAACGGCTTTACGCCCTGCGGCAAAACCATAGATGTGGAAGACGGCGAGCTTGTTCTCTGGAGCAGATAGCTGCGCCGTCACCTCCAATCAGAAACACAGCAGCACTTTCGGTGTGTCGGGCGGCACTGCCCTATCAAGACAAACACAGACAGGCAATCCGGCAGCACGGTTAGTCAGAAAAACGATATTGTTCTTTTTTACACAAAGGTCTACTCTCAAGCATCAGGAGCTGAATCCGCAAAGACGGCTTCGCCCCCCCCCACGGTTGAAATTCTGTTTCCTTAACATCAACTAAGGAGTAGCACCGTGCGCCGTATCCTGCCTCTTTTTCTTGTCCTTTTACTTGTCGCCTTCAACGCATACGCTGCGGCACCCGCCAAACAGCTTCCTGGCGATCTTACCCTGGCCGAAGCGCAGACAGTGCTCAACACCGCGCTGGCTTTCTCTGTAAAACAGGGCATTCCCATGAACATTGCCGTGGTCGATGCCGGGGGCAACCTCAAAGCCTTTGTCCGTGAGGACGGAGCCTTTATTGGCAGCATCGATATTTCGCAAAAAAAGGCCATAACGGCCCGCTATTTCAACATGTCCACCGCCCAGCTTGGCGCTGCCTCCCAGCCGGGCAAGGAACTTTATGGCATTGAAGTCACCAACAGGGGTCTTGTGATCTTTGGCGGCGGCGAATTGCTGATCCGCAACGGCGTCATTGTTGGGGCCATCGGCGTGAGCGGCGGCAGCGTGGCTGAAGACACCGCCGTTTCCAAGGCTGGCGCAGCAGCGCTCAAGTAAGCCAACACAGAGGCAACACGCCCTATAACCTGAATATTCAGGAGGTTGCCGCACAGAACCCCTGCACGGCCCCCCCCAAAAAAACAACCCCCATCAGGCAAAAACAGGTACTCCTTCCGGTATACTCTGCCCGCCTGATGGGGGTTTTACTATTGTACGTCTCGCTGTTTGCCAGCGCGTTTGTGCGAGCTGAAAATACTTGCCAGCCCGACAAGAGAATGATGAAGAGTCAGCCCCTAAACTTCGTGCACCGCCGCGCAGTCCTTCTTGCCCAACCCCGCAGCCGCGCCACGCCCAAAGCGGGCAAAAACCAGATCCAGCAGGGGCACATCCACATTCATGCCATGGGCCATGCCGCAGCCAAGGCGCAGATCCTTGAGGGCGAGATCCAGCGCGAACCTTGGGGGATCATACTCCCCTTGGGCCATGGATTTTCCCCTGGCATCAAGCTGAAAACTGTGCGCGCCAGTTTCTCCAAGCAGTTGCAGCAGTAGATTTTTTTCCACACCTGCGGCCTCGCCTATGCGCAGCCCCTCGCTCAAAACAGCAAGATTTGCCATACCCACAAGATTGCTGACCAGCTTGACCGCGCAGGCAGCTTCCACCGTGCCCACATTGTTGAACACGCCAAGAACGGGCCAGACTTCGGCCAGCCCGGCAATGGCCTGCTGGTCGCCACCCACAAAGAGCGGAGCTTCGCCGCGTTCCGCATGGGCAGGCGTTTTGCCAAGGGTGCATTGAATGTAGGCAATGCCCTGCCTGTCTGCGGCCTCGGCAAGGGCTACGGCTGTCTGGGAATCGATTGTCGAGAGTTCCACATGCACGGAACCGGGCTGCATGTGCGCGTACAGGCCATCCGAACCGAGCGCTTTTTCCGTCAGATGTTCCGGCAGGGCCAGACATGTGAAAACCACCTTGCAGGAGGCCATGTCCGCCATGCTCATGGCGGGTACTCCGCTCGTTCCGGCGGCAAGGGTTTTATCCCTCCCTTCGGCGCTGCGGTTGTACACGTGCACGGTCTTGCCCGCGCGGATAAGATTGCGCGCCAGCGGCCCGCCCATCGCGCCTACGCCGATAAAACCAAATTCCATATCTCGTGCCCCCGCTATTTACCCTGCGCTGCGGCTTCGCAAGCGTCAATGCCGCCCTTGCCCAGCAGGCGCATCAAAAAATCATGCCTCTCCACCACAAGGTTGCGGCCCTGCTGTTGTGCCCGGCGCACCTGCGCGGCGTAGAGTTCCAGCGTTCTGTCCGAAAGCGTTTCAAGCTCGCAGCGCAGGTAACGGCGAAACATTCCCTGACCATTGCTTTTTATGACGTGCGGATAGCGCGCCTGCGCCTCATGCAGAAAAACCTCTTCGGCATCGGCGATTTCATCCAGCAGCGGGCTTGTGCTCAGGGGCGGCAGTCGGTCGTCCATGCGGGCGTATTTTTCAACCATAAGATTGCGGCTGTTCACTTCCGCCTGCCGCAAATCGGCAAGGTACGAGTCCAGCACGGCGTCTTCGTGCGCGGAATGGGCCATTTTACGCATGGCGCGAAAGGTGTCTGGCCGGGTCTGGCATTCTGAAACGCCGCCCTCGTTGTTGGTGGCCAGAAACATGGCAAGCTCGCGCTCAATGATCTCGGCAAGCGCTGCTTCCCGATCAAAATTTTCCTGCATAGCCTAGACTCCTTCTGCTCAGACCGTGGGGGCCGCAGCCGCTCTGGCCTGATGGCAGATCTCAAGATTTTTTTTGTAGCCCTGCGCTTCTGCGCCCATACCAAGACCAAGGCGGTCATACATGCTCACGGAGTCCTGCAAGGTCGCGGCGGCCTCGTCCCATTGCCCGGCAGAAGCCAGCGCCACGCCAAGATTGCCCAGAGAAAAGGCTGTTTCCTCGTGCTCGCCCAGCAGTTCCCGCCGCAAAGCCACGGCCTGACGGTGCAGGGCGATGCCCTCGGCGAGTTGGCCGCGTTCTTCGCAGATGCGCCCAAGGTTATTGAGGCAAACGCCCAGTTGCGGCACGCAAAAGCCCTGCTTTTCCCATATTTCCTTGGCGCTGAGCATGAGGGATTCCGCCCGGTCAAAATCGCGCTTGCGATAATAGGCGGAAGAAAGACGCAACTGCGCTTCCGCCACCTGTGGGGAATCCGACCCACAGGCCTCAATGGTAAGGCGCAGGGCTTCGCGCCCAAGATCAAGGCTTTCTTCAACCTTTTCAAGCCCAAGCAGTGCATGGGCAAGGTTCTGCATGGCCCCGAGGGTCATGGGCGCAGTGGGGCCCATGGTGGCGCGCAGCAGGGCAAGGCTTTCCTGCAGAGCCAAAACGGCGGCATCCGGGCGTTGCAGGGTAAAATTGGCGCGGCCCATGCCGTCCAGAGCCAGCGCGCGGCAGAGGTCATCGCCGGGATAGCGCGCAACAAGCGCTTCAAGCGCTTCGATGCACTTTTGCGGCTGGCCCTGCTTCATCAGATCAAGGGCGGGGCGCAGTTCATCAAGCCATTGGCGTTGTGCGGCCATCGGCAACTCCTCGTGGAATAGATCACTCAATCAGAGTAAAAAAGGCATCCTAACATAGCCAGAGGGCAAAAAGGCATGGGGCAGGATCAGCCTTGCAGCATATCCATATGCAGCAGGGCTGGCTCTTCCACATGCCGCAGAATCTGCGGGCCATGCTCCCAGAGCCAGTTGCCGGATGCGCGGCTCAAATCCACAGCGCGCAGATGCGCCGCCGCCATGCCGCAAAATTCTTCCACCGCCGCAACAATCTGCGCTCCGTGCTCCTGATTGGCCGGGGTCTGCGCCACAAGGCTCAACGCCCGCGCCAGTTGCGGGCCGAGCACGGGCAAGGTTGCGGCCAGCTTTCCCGCCCATTTGTAAAAGGGCATGTAACGGCGGTTGCACAAAAAGACGAAGGAAAGCGCCGCCTCGGCAAAGCGCGCCGTTGCCAGCATGGCCGCCACAGAATCATTACGCTTGAGGCTGCGGGGCAGATTGTATTGCCCGGCCTGAGCCATGATCATGCAGCGGGCCGCAATCTTTTTGAGCAGCACATCACGCGGATAACACGCCAGCAGGGCCTCGCGCCGCCGTGTAAATTCACCGCCCCGGTCTTCAAACACCTGACCGTTGGTGCAGGCTGCAAGCTGATGTTCGGGGATGGCAAGCCACTGCTGCCAGGTGGCGGGCACATCATCCAGCCCGGTAAAAAAGGCGTAAAAATCTTCGATGGGCAGCGGCCCCACCCTGCCCTGCCTGCGTTCAGGCGCAAGCCTGCTTGCAAAGCCCTGAAACTCGCGGGGCAAGCAGGCAAAGGCAGCCTCTATGCGCGGCAGTTCTGCTCGCAGAACCTGGCGCGGCAGCCAGAGGCAAAAGGCCGGGCCAAAATCGTGATCCTGGGATTCCGCATCGTCGCAGCCAAAGCATTCCGAGCCTTCCCCCACCAGACCAGCGGCGGCCACGTCCATAATGTCGGGAATCTCCGCCCGCAAGGCGGGAAGGCAGGCCGCATAAAATTCACGCGCAAGGTTCAGACCCTTCATGCATACTCCAGAATATTCAGTCGCGCTGCAATGGCGCAGATTGCAACAGCCACCACTGCGAAAACCTGCGGCAAACCATGCCGCCAGATGTATTGATCTGGCAGGCGCGGCCGCTAACCATGCTTGATGGCTTCAATTTCCTTAACTTTGCGAAAGATGGTGCTGCGGTCCATCTGGAACTGACGCGAAAGCTCGCTGATGGAGCCATAGCGCTGCATGCCTTTTTCAATGACCGCAGTTTCCACTTCCTTCATGATGCTTTTGAGCGAGCGGCCTTCAATGGAGGGCAAGGCGTAATGCCCTTCGCCGGATTCGCACGGCGGCAAGGGGCGGATGCCCGCCAGATCGCGCACGCCCACAAGCCCGTGCTTGCACGTTACCACCAGCCCCTGCACGAGGTTTTCCAGTTCGCGCACATTGCCCGGCCATGTGTGGTTTTGCAGCACCTGCTTGGCCTCGTCAGAGAGGTTCACGGCCTTGCGGTACTTCTTGCCGTAAAAAGTAAAAAAGCTCTGCGCCAGCGGCAAAATGTCCACACGGCGCGAGCGCAGGGGCGGGATGTTCAGCACCGCCACCTTGAGTCGGTAATAAAGGTCCGAGCGGAACGTGCCTTTGGCTACCTCGCGCTCCAGTTCCTTGTTGGTGGCGGCCACAACGCGCACATCCACCTTTTTGGGCACTGTGGCGCCCACGCGCAGCACTTCCCAGTCCTGCAGCACTCGCAGCAGGCGCGACTGCATGGTCATGGGCAGCTCGCCGATTTCATCAAGAAAGAGCGTGCCGCCCGAGGCCGCCTCCACAAGCCCGGCCTTGCCGTGCTTGCTTGCGCCGGAAAAACTGCCGGGAACATAGCCGAACAGTTCCGTTTCGATCAGGTTTTCAGGGATGCTGCCGCAGTCCACCTTGATAAAAGGGGCATCGGCCCGCAGGCTGTTGCGGTGGATATGCCGGGCCACAACGTCCTTGCCCACGCCGGTTTCACCCAGCAGCAACACGGTTGCGTCCGTTTCCGCAATGGCGGAGGCTTCGGCGTACAGACGCTGCATGACAGGGCTTTGCACCACGCGCGGGTACTGGTTGCCCGTGGCGCCTTCACTGCTGAGATTCTGAAAAGTTTCAAGCAGTTCGCGCTGCGCGGTGATTTCCTCGCGCAGTTCGGTCAGGGCCGTGATGTCGCGGATAACCGTCACCACGTAGGCGACATTGCCCGAGGCGTCCTTTACAGGATGCCCGTCAAGCAGCAGGGTGCGCCCGTTGTAGAGATTCTGTACACTTGAGACCTTTTGCCCTGTTTCCACAATGCGCGGATTAAGCACAACGTCAAAAATGCCGTTCTGCACCATGTCCTGAATGCGGCTCCCCATCATCTTTTCACGGGAAATACCGGTCAGTTCCGCATGGCGCTTGTTCACGAGCGTAACGATGCCCTCCCGGTCAGTAACGCAGATGGCGTCCCGGAAGGTATCGCAAAGTTGTTCTACATAGTCTGCTAGCATGTGGGGATTGTACATGCATTATCTCCCAGGGCGCAAGTATGCTCCCACGCCCGGTTTAGGGGCATGGGAGCAAATGAAAGGCGCTGCCGTCCGGCAAAAGCCGACAGCGTGTTCCATTGTTAGAACCCTTCGGCGCTGGTGGCTTCTACCATTGCGGTCTTAGGGGTTTGGGTAACAGTATTGCTGGCCTGGGCATTGCGGCGGGCGCGGGCCATGCGGCTGAGCCACAGGGTGGAAAGCGCGCTGAGCACGCCGATGCCGGCCAGATAACCGCAGAGGTACCAGGGCGCGCCGTCGGCCATGCCGGTGAGCATGGTGGCAACCATGGGGGTCATACCGGAGGCGAAGATGGCGGTGAACTGATAAACAAAGGAGATGCCGGAGTAACGCACCGAGGCGTCGAAGCTTTCAGAAAACACGCTGGACATGGTGCCGAACACGGCGGCGTGCAGGATGCCGAAGGGCAGCGCCAAGGAGAGCACGACGAACAGGTAGTTGCCGGAGAAATTATGCAGCACCCAGAAGGCCGGGAAGCTGGAAATGCCAAGCAGCACAGCGCACACGCCGTAAATTTTGGCCTTGCCGTGCTTGTCGGCCATATGGCCCCAGAAGGGGATGAAGCAGGACATGACGAGGGAGGAAATCATCACGGCGGTCAGGGCTGCGGAGCGGCTAATGCCGTGCTGCTGGGTAAGATAGGTGAGCGAATACACGCCAAAGACGTTGAAGGACACGCCGTCGATGAAGCGTGCGCCCATGCAGGCCAGCATCATCTTGGGATAACGCTTGAAGGCATCCAGCAGGGGATACTTGGCTTCAGGCATCTTCTCCTTGGCTTCAGAAAAGTCCTTGGTTTCCTGAACGGTGCTGCGCATGTAGCCGCCAACGGCAAGCAGCACGGCAGAAAGCAGGAAGGCCACGCGCCAGCCCCAGTTAAGGAAGGCTTCGTCAGAAAGGGTAACGGAGAAAAAGCCCACGATGCCCGAGGCAAGCAGCAGGCCAAGCGACATGCCGATCTGCGGCAAGCTGGCGTAAAAGGCGCGCTTGTCTGCCGGTGCGGATTCGTAAGACATGAGCACCGCGCCGCCCCACTCGCCGCCAAGGCCAATGCCCTGGGCAAGACGGCAGACGATCAGCAGGATAGGCGCCCAGATGCCAATGGTGTGGTAGGTGGGGATAAGGCCGATGCAGACCGTGGCGATACCCATGATTTCCAGGGTCAGGATGAGCATTTTTTTACGGCCAAGCTTGTCGCCGAAGTGACCAAAAATCACGCCGCCCAAAGGCCGCGCCACAAAGCCGACCGCAAATGTGGCAAAAGCAAGCATAGTGCCTATACGCGCGTCAAAATCGGGGAAGTACAGCTTGTTGAAGAAAAGCCCGGCCACAACGCCGTACAGGAAGAAGTCGTACCATTCGATGACGGCGCCGATGATGGACGAAGCCACAACGCGGCGCAGATTCTTCTTCTGGTCGTGAGTCATTTGTTCGCTATGCATGGTTTTCCTTTGATCCTTTTGCCTGGATGTTCATACTGGCCTTTGCGCCAAAGCGCTAGCGCCCGGGGGGAACATTCCCTGAGCCACTTCGTATATTCATTACCTGGACACGAAACCGATTCCGCTCCCGGTCAAAGCTCGCTGGGCAGATGCGCAGCCTCACGGCTTGCGCCTGCAGTCATTAAAGATTGAGCAGTCGCGCCGCGTTGTTGTACATGACGTTTTCAAGCGTTTCCGGCGTAAAGGGGAGCCGCTTGTACAGCTCGATCTGCTCCTGAAAATCCATAAAGGGCGCGGCGCTGGCAAAGAGCACCTTGTCGCCGATGAGAGTATTGGCGGCCTTGATGTAACCCTCGGAGAAAGGCTGTTCCTCGTATTCCGCAAGGTCGATGTACACGTTGCGGTTGCGGTGCACGGTCATGATGACCTCGCTCACCCAGGGGTAGCAGCCGTGGCTGATAACAATCTTGAGCTTGGGAAAATCGGCGGCGATGCGGTCGATATGCCGGGGGTGGGCATCGTCCATCACAGCGCCGTCCACCCGTGTGGCGGGGCCGGTTGTGATGACGATGGGCACGTCAAGTTCGCAGCATTTGGCGTAGATGGGATAATACTTGGCATGGCTGGCAGGGATGCGCGCAAGGTACGGGTCAATGGCCGCGCCACGCATGCCTTTGTTCACCATGTTTGTAAGCTCGGCTGTGGCGTCCATGCCCTTGTGGGGATCAAGGCCAGCAAAACCGATGAACTTGTCCGGGTACTGGCGCATGAGCTCAAGAATGCCGGGATTGGCAGATCCAAGACCATAGGTGGTTTCAGCGTCACGCCCTGTCACAACCCCTTTGACCACGCCCTGCTTTTCCATGTCGGCAACGATCTTTTCAATGGGCTCTGGCTTGGCCCGGTCAGCGTATTTGAAAAGTTCAAACATACCGCCGAACACTTTGTTGGAAAGCATTCCCTTAACGGCGTCAGGGGTGCTGGGGCGAAAACGGAAATCAATGATGTTCATGAAACATTCCTTTAGGAATAAAAATTGTGCCTCGCGGCTATGCATCCCTAAAGGCAAGAAGCGTGCCTATTGTGAAATTGAGTGCAAAAACAGGGGAGCTAATAGTGTTAACAATTGATATTATTAAAAAATATGTATAATATCAATGTTTTATAAAAAATACTGCGGGAAAATATATTTCTGACAACCTGTGCCTGTTGACTGCTCTCACAAATAGAGCTGCACACTGCCCTCACCTTGATTGCAAATGGCAAAAAGAGACGTAAATAATTTTATAACACACTTAAATAATTATATATTTTAATCAGGAATAGGAATTGTTTATCAAAGCCTCTCACGCATATCCACTTGTTGCAAAATTGCAACAAGCCAAAAAACAATATTTTATCATTACAAATAAGCATGTTATCTAAAGATTAAATCGCCAACCTGTGCAAAAAAACACACACGCAATAGCTGGCTGTGCATTTTTACACAACCACAAATATTCACCTAAAAACAGAGCGCCAGAGCCTTGCAGCCCTGGCGCGTGATTCCATAAAAACACAATAAATTCAGCACTAAGAAGCAATCTTTCTCAAGCGCTCCATCTTTTCTTCATCAAGCTTTGCGCCTTCCAGTTCATACTGGCGGCCAAGGTAGCCATACTTGGGTTGCCCCATGCGGTGGTAGCCCAACAGCTCGTACTGGATATTGGGCCGCCGGGGGATCGACTCGCGGATAGCAAGGATATCGTCCTCTGTGTCATTGAATCCGGGTACCACCGGGGTGCGCGCAAGTATGGGCAATTGGGGAAAATCCTCGCAGACTCGTGCAAAATTGCGCAAAATCAGCATATTATCCACGCCCGTATGTTTTTTGTGCTGCACAGGATCAAGGCTCTTTATATCAAAAATCAGCTTGTTCAGGTGCTTGCAAGCCTCATGCAGATGCTCGTAGGGATAGCAGCCGCAGGTTTCGATGGTGGTATTGATGTGGTGCTTGCGGGCCTCGCGCAGCAGGGCATTGGCAAATTCGTGCTGCATGAGGGCTTCGCCGCCAGAGAGGGTCATGCCGCCGCCGGAGCGGTGATAAAACACGCCGTCTTCTTCAACTTTATCAAGTACCTGCCGCACAGACATGGTCTCGCCGTATACGCTCTGCGCGCCTGAGGGGCAGGCCTGAACACAGGCAAAACATTCGCTGCACTTGCTGCGGTCGTGCACGATCAGGCCATCCACAAGGCTGAGCGCGCCAGATGTACAGGAGTTGAGGCAACGCCCGCAAACCTGGGCAGTAAGACAGCGCGAGGGATTGAAGGCATGCTCGGGATGAAGATTCTGCGATTCGGGGTTGCTGCACCAGCGGCAACGCAGAGGGCAACCCTTGAGGAAAACCAGGGTGCGGATACCTTCGCCATCGTGCACGCTGAACTTCTGTATATTAAAAACAACACCTTGTGCTTGTGCGTCAGTCATGGGGTCATCCTTGGTGTGCGGCCAGCCCTGGCGCGCCGTTGGAGGAAATTCAAAGGGGGAAGGGATTGCTCCCCTCCCCCCGGAGCGTTGGCACGGTCAACGCGGTCAGAAATCAGGAACAGATGGCGGGCTTGCGCTCTGTTAAACGGCTGATTTCCGCGCTGAAAATTTGCGGGAGGGGGCTGCCCCCTCCCCAGACGGTCTGTTCTTTTAAGGGTTTTGGAGAGTATCGTTGCGAGGGGCCCTTGGTATCCGGCAAGAAACTTGACGCAGTCCGGCAAAAGCCCCTCGCGACGATATGTTAGAACTGGGCGTGTTCGGTACGGTCGATGATGTCGTTCTGCAAGTCGCGGGAAAGATCGCAGAAGTACGCGCTGTACCCTGCAATACGCACCAGCAGGCTGCGGTAGTTGTCGGGTTCTTTCTGGGCGTTGAGCAGGGTCTGCCTGTTCACGATGTTGAACTGCAGGTGCCACAGCTTGAGGTCGCACCATGTGCGGATAAGGTTCACGATCTTCTCGGTGCCTTCATCGCCGGAAACGCACTTGGGCGACAGCTTGATGTTCAGCAGGCGGGAAGCGCGGTTGGTCATGCCGTAGTTCTTGGAATGGTAGTTGGAAAGCAGCACTGCGGTGGGGCCATTCTTGTCCGCGCCGTGCGAAGCGGAAGAACCGTCGGAAAGCGCAGTCCAGGCATGGCGGCCATTGGGCGTGGCGGAAACCACCTTGCCAAAGGGCACATGCGAGGTGATGGGCACGTAGCGCACGTCCACATGCACGCCGCGATCGCGGGAGCTCTTTTCGGCTTCCACCTGGGTCACGCGGTCAACGTCCTTGGCAATGCTGTCCACGTAGGGATCATTGTTGCCGTAGCAGGGGGCGTTGCGCAGCATTTCGCGCACGGGTTCGGCGCCCTTGAAGTCGGCCTTGCAGGCTTCCACCACTTCTTTCATGCTCAGGCGCTTTTCTTCAAACACCAGCTTTTTGATGGCGGCAAGGGAGTCCACCACAGTGCCGTAGCCCAGGAATTCAAAGTAGGAGTAATCCACACCGCCGGGGATCTTTTCGCAGTGCAGATCCATGAGGTTTTCCATGCACAGGTTGTGCAACACGGAAGAAAGCGGCGCGGCAAAGTGCTGCGGGCGCAGCTTGTCCACCACATGCTGCTGCTGGAAGGCCTTGCGCAGCAGGTTGAGGTGCTGGGCCTTGTATGCTTCGTAAAAGTCTTCCCAGCTCTTGAAGGAAGTCGCTTCGCCCGTTTCAAGGCCCACAACTTCATCGCCGTAGTGCTGCATGCGGCCATTGTACATGGTCATTTCAAGGGCGGTGGCAAAGTTCACGTACACGCAACCGGAGGTATAGGTATCGCGGTTGGGCATGCGGGTTTCGGTGCAGCCGGAAACGGCGTAGTCCAGAGCTTCGTTGACCGGGCAGCCCTTGATGGTGTTGAGGAACACCACTTCTTCATCGTTGATGAGCTTGGGGAAGCCGGAGCCGTCCTTGATGGTCAGGGCCACTTCGCGCAGGAAGCGTTCGGGCGAACGGGAGTGGATGCGCGCGGCAAGGTCGGGGTAGTTGAGCGGGAATTCGCGCTTGGATTCAAGGAACAGGTAGGTCAGGTCATTGGTGGCGTCTTCGCCATCGGGGGTCTGGCCGCCGATGGTCACGGCTTCCCAGTGAGCGTAACCTTCCTGGAACTCAACGCCCGTGGGGTTGATGTACAGGTCGATGAACTGGGCCATGTCCACCCACATGCATTCGAGCAGTTCCTTGGCTTCTTCGCGGGTGATGATGCCTTCTTCAATATCTTTTTTGTACAGGGGGTACAGATACTGGTCCATGCGGCCATTGGAGATGATGGCGCTGGCCTTCTGTTCAATGCGCGAGAACATCTGCACAAACCACTGGCACTGCATGGCTTCGCGGAAGCTGCGGGCAGGATGTGCAGGCACGTGATCGCAGGTTTCGGCGATCTGGAGCAGCTCGGCCTTGCGCTTGGGGTCGCCTTCCTTGGCGGCAAGTTCGCGGGCCAGATCGGCGTGGCGCTTGGCCCAGATCATGATGGAGTCGCACACGAGGATCATGGCTTCGAGGAAGGGCTTCTTGTCCCACAGATCAACCGAGTTGCTCAGATCAAGGGTGGCAAGCTTTTCGCGGGCTTCTTTCTGAATATCAAGGAAGCCGCGCTTGATGACCTTTTCGTAGTCCGGCACCCACTGAAGGGCCGAACGGTAGGACGAGGTTTCGCTCACCACGAACTTGGACTTGAGGCCGCGTTCGTCCACATAGGTGACGTTGCGGATTTCGGCGGGCAGAGTCTTGTTGAGGTGTTCATGGTAGGTCTTGCCTTCCCAGTAGGGGGCGATCTCTTCCATAACAACCTTGATGTCTTCCTGCGAGATCTGGAAGGGGCTCTTGTCGCGGTGCTCCAGGTCGGCCAGCACTTCGCGGTAAAAGTCGCCGTCGATTTCAGGATACAGAATGCCGTAACGGCCAAACTTGCCCACGCGGCCAGCAATAAGCTGGTTGGGGGTAATGTAGACGGTGATTTTTTCGGCCACGTTTTTCAGGGCCTTGGCCCAGCGCAGGGTCAGCAGTTCACCTTCGGTTTCGCGCATGGATTCGGTGAAATACTTGGCGCGCTCAACGTCCACATGGGGAAGGCTGAACTGGTTCTGTTCCAGAATGCCGTAAACGCGCTCGCGGCCTTTACGGTCAACGCTTTTATTGACAACGCGTTCTTCCTGGGGGGACATGCAGCAACCGCACTGACTCATGATGAAACTCCTGAATGGTGATTATGTTCAAGCGAGATGCTTGTGATATTCATCTCAATGACCATCTATGAGCATCATCCGTGCCATTATATTTAACATCATGTAATATTTATATTTTTTAAAAATTTCCAAAAAGTTTCTGAAGCAGCCACGCATTCTTATTGTTGTAAATTTGCAACATATTTTTCATAACATACTTAATTTAAAGCATAATTTAAAAAAGTGTTTTTTTGCAACAGTGCAAAAAAACACTTTTTCACAAGCAGGCAGTTCAAAAGCCCCCGCAGCATCAGGATTACGCCATTCTCAACGCCCGGATGCACCACCGTTTCCCGACAAGCAGACGGTCAGGCTTCCTGGTTACGAAAATGCCTGACCGTCCTGCAAGCAAACAGCGTGCGCACCTGCGCGGCGTGCCAATCTCCTGCTTTTACAGCATTTCGATAAATGCCTCGATGCGAACCTTGAGCTGTTCCGTATCCGTTTCAGAATAATCTGTTTCAATTTGCAGGAAGGGCAACTGCAAGGACTCCTGCACAAACTTTTTGAGGGAGGACGATTCCACCGCATAGGTCTGGCAGCCCTGCCAGGTCAGATCAACCACCGCATCCACCGCAAAATCTGCCGCCAGTTCACCGATGGCCTCGTAACGGCGCGGATTGGGCGACATGACGGCACAGGGAACATCCAGATAACGGCGGGCCATTTCGGTCAGCGGGTCGCCCTGCTCGTCCATCATTACGCGGGTTTTCTTGTAACCGGAGCAGTTATCAAGGCAAACCACGCTGCCGCCGCATTCTTCGATCAGACGCACAACCTTGTGCGACCCCATGCCCACAGGAACGCCCGTAAGCAGTATGCGCGGCGCGGTTGCGGCAACGCCTGTCTGGCCCGCATCGGCCATTTTACCAAGCTCGTCCGCCAGCTCCCGCATCATGGAGATGCCTTTTTCCTTGTCGGGGAAGAAGGACGTTTTGAACCCGATTTCAAGCAGTTCCATACCCGTAATGGGCGAGGGCTTGCGCTTTGCAAGATCCATAACGGCCTTGAGGGCCAGGCGTTCGCGGTTCATGAGCTTGATGGCGTCGCGCAACTTCTGCTCGGTGATGGATACGTCAAATTCTTTTTCCAGATAGGCGATGAGCAGTTCAAACTGGTGCCGCCAGTAGGCAAGGGCATCATCATTCTGCACCTGGGGCAGTTGCAACAGAAAAACGGGCTTATAAGCTGCAAGTAGCTCGTACATTTTCTTTTTGCCATCACAGGTGGTGTCGGCCACCACCACATCAGCGGCGCTCAGGTAAGGGCAGCTGTCTTTAAGCGCAAAGCCGAAACTGCTCTTGATAAGCGGACAAAGGGCGCGGGGCAGCATTTCTTCTGCTGCGGGGATGGAATCATTGCGGGTGCCGCACAAAGAAACCGGGATGGCCCCTGCGGCAACCGCTATTTCAGAGGGGCTGTACAGGCAGTACTGCCCCACAACCTTTTTACCTTCCCTCTTGGCCTCCTGCACTGCCAGAGCGTTTTTTTCAAAAGCGGTAATAATGCTGTCAAAGCTGGCACACTTCATGATGCTTTCCTTCCTTGCGAGGTTATTGAGGTTATTACTGTGTATTGAGAGCGCGGTCTTTTTTCGCGCACAAATCTACGGCAATCAGGGCCGCCCCCAGCGCGCCCACGGTCTGCGGGTCGTGGGGCACCTGAACGGGCAGGCCAAGTTCGTCTGAAAGAATGGCGGCAAAGGCGGGGCTGGTTGCCAGACCGCCGGTGAAAACGCATTCCCCCTGCATGGGGATGCGCCGGGCAAGGGCGCACATTCTGCGGGCAATGGCGCGGAAGACCCCTGCTGCAATATCTTGCGGCGGTGTGCTGCGGGCCAGCAGACCCACAATTTCTGTTTCCGCAAACACGGCGCACATGCTTGAGATGGCCACAGGCTTGCCAGTTGCGGCTGCCTTGCCCAGCTCGTCCAGCGGCATGTTCAAAATGCCCGAGAGCACCTGCAAAAAACGCCCGGTGCCTGCCGCGCACTTGTCGTTCATCAAAAAATCGCGCACTGCGCCCGGCTTGCTGGCGGATTTGACCGAAACCAGATTGCCCGTGCCGCTGGCCGCATCCAGATTGGCCGCCTCCGCTTCTCGCGGAATATCCAGACTTATCACCTTGCTGTCCTGCCCGCCGATATCGAGCACAAACCCTGCGCGGGGGAAAAGATGCGCAGCGCCCCGGGCGTGGCAACTGATCTCCGTAACCGTTTTGTCGGCAAAAGGCAGGGCAATGCGCCCGTAACCCGTAGCAGTGACATGCCTCAGATCGTTGCGCGCCATTGCGGCTGCCTCGCAGGCATTGTTGAGCGCAAATTCGCCCGCCTCGGCGGTATTCCAGCCTGTGGGCAGCACTGCCCGCCCGGCAATCTGCGAGCCGCCGTTGGGCAGCACCTCAAGCACAACGGCCTTTGCAGCTACAGAACCCACATCAATTCCAGCTACATACATAGCGCATACTCCTGATCGTACCCTTTGTTGCGGTACAAAAACGCAAAACAAAACCCGCCACACAGCACAAGGCTGTGGAGCGGGCAATATGCCAAAAGCGCCAGCAGCGATGCGCTGCAAGGCGGTCAATAGAATGAAAAGCTTCGGCAACTAAACTGCTGGGGGAAACGCGGGGAGATATGGAAAAGGAGCAGAAGTACAGCAGGCAATGAAAAAGCCCCCGCTTCCCATCTAGACTGTGGAATGGGGAAACAGGCTGGCGCTGACACGCCACCGCGAATGAGGGCCTCCAACCTGGAGGCGTTGATGCTGTCATGACCCGCCGCCCTTAAAGACAGGCAAGACACGACAAACCCTATAAAAAACCACAGGATACCTTGCTGTTGTAGATGCCGCCGACATGATTCGGCCCAAAGTTGTGTATCAAGTTAGCGTAAGGGCATCAGCTTGTCGATAGGGATGCACACGGCATTGAGTAATTGCACCACTGTCTGCTTTAGATTGCTGCAATCAAGGTATTCAGTGGGCCTCAGGCCGTAAGGGCAGCGCCGCGCTGGTGAAAAATCCGATTCGCACACAAGAAGAATTCTCTGAAGTTTTTTACACCACACATGTGAGCAAAACGCATCAGCAGGGGGCAAGACATCGTGAGATTATCTTTATATTTTAGTTAATTAAATTCCATTCATCTTCCAGCATCGCCATCAAAATATCATCCGCATACTTGCCATTAAACATAATCGCATCGCGCCGGATGCCTTCTGTCTTGAATCCTGATTTTTCATACACACGCTGCGCCTGGGTATTATATGAAAATACATTCAGTTCAAGACGATGCATTTTTAATTCATCAAACACAAAACTACAAATTGACTGAACTGCCCACGTTCCAATTCCTCTTCCTCTATATGCATTTTGAAGAATAGCAATCCGAAAATGGGCACTGCGAAGAACAGGATCAATCTCGCTCACAACGCATTCGCCAATAATACTATCCCCCGATATGATTAAGAATAAATACCTGTCTGCAGCGTCGATGGATTTACTGAAAAAAGAAGTTACTTCTACTTTTGTGAAGCTCTCTTTACACCCTGTCATTCTTATAAGTTCTCTGTCCAGGGGATTGTAATTCTGTTCATAGTAAGGTTCAGAATCTTCAATACGGGCAGACCGCAATAAAAACCCGTCTCTTTCCCATGCGATATTGGTAGTCATTTTAGTCCGTTAACCTTGTAAATCTCGCATTCAAATTGGTCATGCAAAAAATCCGGACAGAAAATTCCAGCCAGGCTTAGAGCATGGCAACACACTGATTACGTTAAAATAAACTTTCTGCCTGAGGCCGCCCCAGCACGATCAAACTTGGACAAAGTGCTTTCTCAATGCATTTTCCCGCCACGACAAATTACGTACTGGGAAGGACACACGGCTCTTATCTGGCCGCACGCTGGCCGTACCTTAAACATTATGCCGTGCTTTCAATAAAAAAATGCCTGTTTTTGCCCTGCGCTTCCTTGCTGTTTACCGCAGTATAAGCCTTGAACTTGCTTTCAGCACCAATAAAAATAAAGTTTATTGTAATTACAGATTGTATTATCTTAGTCTAATAATAAGAATCATCAATCTTCAGCATTTTTATCCTGTAGCGCAATCCAGCTGGCGTAAGGTGCATCATCCGCGCAGCCTTGGCTACATTCCCGCCAGTAATTCGCAGCACATTATTAATGCATGAGGATTCATATGCATTCATGCATTCTTTAAGCGAAACAGATGCACCTCTTTGAATCATGCTATAGTCGTAATACGCTTCTTTATGGTTATTTTCGATAATTGAAGCTGCTTCCGTCAATTGCGCTACTGGTACGCCTGCTGGTTCATTACGGTCTTTTTTGTAGAACTCAAGAAAATGCTTCGGAAGCGAGTTGAGATCAATGGAACGCTCTTCGTTCATCATTGCCAGGCTGCCCTCAATCACATGCTCCAGCTCCCTGACGTTACCAGGCCAGTGGTATTCCATGAACATGTGCATGGCCTCGCTGGAAATGCTGACAGGATTGCCGCCCTCCGCGTTAGCCACAACAGCTTTAACAAGATGAGGGATATCCTCCCGCCGCTCGCGCAATGGCGGTACTGCCAAGCTTACCACCGCAAGTCGGTAAAAAAAGTCCCTTCGCAGCACGCCGCTCTGCACCGCCTCAAGCGGATGCTGATTGAGAATGCTGATAATCCGTACATCTACAGGTATTTCGTCATGCGATCCAAGTCGTCTGACGCGCTTTTCCTGTAAAACGCGCAGCAACTTGGCTTGCAGGCCAAGCGGCATGGAGTTGAGCTCGTCCAGCAGGATGGTGCCGTGGTTGGCTTCTTCAAAAAGACCGGGCTTATCTGAAGCATCGGTATAGGTGCCCTTGGTGGTGCCAAACAGGATGCTTTCAAGCAGGGTTTCTGGAATGGCAGCGCAGTTTACGGGCACAAAGGGAAAGGCCACCCGGTTGCTTGCAGCGTGTATGGCCTGAGCAAAAACCTCTTTACCTGTGCCGCTTTCCCCCCAGATCATGATGGGCGAGCTTGAGTTGGCTGCTGCGCGCGCGGCCTCAATCACCGCCACAAGAGCCTGATCCTTACCAACAAGATCGTTGAATGAATACAACGTCTGCGGCTTGGTACAGCCCCGCCCTTCACTTTTGCGTATGCCAAGTTTACCGAGGATGTCTTCCCCAAGCCAGCTTGTAAACGCAATAACGCCATCTTTAACACCGCTGTCAAACAGTGCAAAGAAATCCGTGACCGTACGGGTCATAAAATTGTTTGTAGTCTTATAGGTATACACCCGCCTTAAGATGGGCTTTCCCTTTTGAAGGCACTCGATTGTCGGTATGCACTTGATGTCGTGTGGAACATACAGATTGGTAATATGCTTACCAATAACCTGATCAAATCCATCAATCCGCTGCTGAATCGGATTCATGTACCTGCATATTCCTTCTGCATCAACAACAGCAACGCCAATACCCATACCATCCCAAATAGCAAGCATGGACGGATTGAGCACGCTTTCACGGCTTACGCTGGCGAATCTGCGTCGCAAGGTGGAATCATGTGCCATTTTTCACATCCTTTTAGCCAAACAACCCTTTTGAGGGAGGCACCCGATATCATTTTGAGTTTCGAGTATCTGTTTTTTTAAAAAAAGACAAATTTCTTTCTTTTTATGAAATTTTCTTACGCTGTTCTGCGCGGCAACCCTGCCCAGAACTCGGTATGAGTCCGCTTTTTAGCGCTTTTGGCAATAAAACCAGAGCGTGGCACAGCTTGTGCTTATCCCCACATAAACGCGTTGTTTTCTTACAAGCAAAAAACCTGCCTTTGCGTATGCAGGGCAAAACTAGTTAGGAGTATACAATGCCTGTTGTTCCCTTTCAAAGCGGTGAAACAGCCGAGCCCAAGGGTTATGCGATCAACTGGAGCACTGCGGCAAGCCGCCTGACCGACCTTAAGGAATTTCTTCTCAATGCCCCGCAGGTCATGGACCCGGAACGGCTGCAATTTCTTGATGAGGTTTATCAGGAGTTCAACGGCGAGCACACCTTCTACAAGCGGGCCAAGTTGCTCGAACGCGTGTTGCTCAAGAAGAAGATATTCCTGGACGGAAACCCTATTGTGGGCACGCTGACGGGCACTCGCGCCGGTGTTTACGCTTATCCTGAATGGAACGTGGCCTGGATCAAGGAAGAAATGCAGATGGCCAAAATGGCCTCGCTCGGCGAAATGAAGATCCCGCAGGAAACTCAGGAGCTGCTTGAAAAAACGTATAAATCTTGGCGCGGTCACACCTGCATCGATATAAACAACAAGCTGTTCAAGGATAAGTACGGATTCAACCCAGCGCCGTACTCCAAAGCTGGAGTGTACTATGACAACGTGAGCGTCGCCAGCGGGTCAGGCATTGCCGATTACCCCCTGGCGCTGAACAAGGGCATGCGCTGGGTCATTGATGACCTGAAGCAGCGCCTGCTTGACTGCCCCACCACGCTTGAGCGCACCAACCAGACAGAGCTGTACCGCTCCATGATTGTTGCCTGCGAAGCGGTCATCGCCCATTCCCACAGATATGCCGATCTGGCCGAGCAAACGGCGCAAACTGAGACGGATGCCGCCAACAAGGCAGAGCTGCTCGAAATCGCCGAGATTTGCCGCCGAGTCCCTGAATTTCCGGCCCGCAACTTCCGTGAAGCCATACAGTCCTTCTGGTTCATCCATCTTTGCATTGAAACGGAGCAGATGGCCTGCGCCTGCTCACCCGGCCGCTACGGCCAGTACATGTACCCCTTCTACAAAAAGGACATTGAAGAAGGCAACATGAGCCGCGAGCAGGTGCTCGCTCTGCTCAAATTCCAGTGGATAAAGCACCTGGAACTGGCCGAATATCAGGGCGGCTCCTACGCCATGACCCTCTCTGGTCACACGGGCCAGAGCATTACCATTGGCGGGTTTGACAAGGACGGCAACGATGCCAGCACGGAGCTTGAAGAACTGCTGCTGGAAACGCAGATCCAGATGAAAAACATCCAGCCGACCCTGACCCTGCTCTACCACCCCAAGCTTAAAGATTCTTACATGCACAAGGTGGTGGAATGCATTCGTGGTGGATCCGGCCAACCGCAGATTTTGAACAACAATGTTGTTATTCAACGCACCATGAACCGCTTTGGTCAATACAAAGGCGGCATCACCCTGGAAGATGCGCGCAACGTGGGCAACTACGGCTGCGTTTCTACAGGTGTTTGCGGCAAGGGCAGCTTTATTACCCAGGAAGATCAGCCATGCCTTGCCAAGGTTGTGGAACTTCTGCTCAACAATGGCAAAGATCCGCAAACCAAAAAGCAGTTGGGCGTCGAAACTGGTGACCCCGTCGAATTCAAGAGCTTTGAGGAAGTTTACGATGCCTACAAGGCGCAACTCAAGCAGGTGTTCACTGTTTCGCGCCACCATTCTGATCTGAGCCAGATGGCGCGGCTTGAAGTGGTGCCGAGCATCTTCCGTTCCGTCATGTATGATGGCTGCATCGACAAGGGAATGTGCGAAGAAGAAGGCGGCACCCGCTACCCGCAGGTCAACCCCATCATGACCGCAGGCATTGACGCGGCCAACTCGCTTCTCGCCATTCGGCATCTGGTGTTTGAAACCAAGTCCGTAACCATGGAAAAACTGCTGGAGGCTATTAAAGCCAACTTTGAAGGATATGAAGACATCCGGAAAATGTGCTTTAATGCGCCCAAACACGGGAATGACTATCCCGATGTGGAAGCCTTCGTGCAGCGCTTCTATCGCGACGTGGACACCATCCACGGCTCCATCGGCCCGGATTGCTTTGGCTACCGCACCCCGCTGGATGCCTATTCGCTTTCCTACCACAACTACTTTGGCGCGCTCATGGGCGCTCTGCCGAATGGCCGCAAAGCCGGTGTCGCTCTCACAGACGGCAGCGTTTCGGCCACACCGGGCACGGACCATGAAGGCATCACGGCACTTATCAAGGCTGGCGCGCAGGCTATCGACACCGTGCGGTATGGCGCAAACCACTTCAACGTCAAGCTCACGCCTGCTGCCCTGGCTGGCCCCGCAGGCGAAAGGCTGCTTGTTTCACTCATAAAGACCTATTGCGACTTTGATGGTTCGCACATCCAGTTCAACTGCGTTTCCTCCGAAACGCTCAAAGACGCGCAGAAAAAGCCGGAGGATTACCGCAATCTGGTGGTTCGCGTGGCGGGCTTCAGCGCGTATTTCACCCGGCTGGACAAAGGCGTTCAGAACGAAATCGTCAAGCGCACGGAATATAATAACTTTTAATCTCTCCTCCATACGAGGCCGGGGGGATATTGCCGCCCCCCCGGCCTCCCGCTGCGTGGAGGTTCAGGTGCAGCCATGAGCCAAGGAATGATTTATAACATCCAGCGTATGTCCATTCAGGACGGGCCGGGGATACGCACCACCGTTTTCCTCAAAGGTTGCCCGCTGCGATGTTTATGGTGCAGCAATCCTGAATCGCAGCAGGTTGCCCCGCAGCTTCTGGTTTTCAGCGACCTTTGCACAGGGTGCGGTGCCTGCCTGGCCGCCTGCCCCTGTGGGGCGGCAGAGCGCCTGGAAGACGGCAAATGTGGAAAAATCGCCGAAAAATGCACATCGTGCGCTGCCTGTGCGGCAGTTTGCCCTAGCAAGGCCAGAGAAATCAGCGGCAAGACAATGACGGTTGACGAGGTGATGGAGATTGTCCACAGGGATTCAGCTTTTTATGCGAATTCCGGCGGTGGAGTCACCTTTGGCGGCGGAGAACCAACCATGGGCGGGGATTTTTTCATTGATCTGTTGCAAGCCGCCCACGATGACGCACTGCATACCGCAGTGGACACCTGCGGGTTCTGCCCTGAAGACCGCTTTGAAAAAACCCTGAAGCTTGCCGACCTGCTGCTGTTTGACTGCAAACACATGGATCCGGTGCAGCACAAAGAGCTTACAGGGCAGGACAACGCTCTTATTCTGAAAAATCTGCACTCTGCACTTCTCTCGGGTATCGAGGTGCGCATCCGTATGCCACTCATGCCAGGCTTAAATGACAGCGATGAGAATTTTGCAGCCATGTCCAGCTTTTTGGGCAAATTCGGGCAACAGCATATAGAAGTCATGCCTTGCCACATGTTTGGCACCAGCAAATACAGGGCATTAAACAAGCCATTGCCGCCTGTGAGCCAATATACAGCGGATTCGCTCGAAAAAACGCTGCTCAGGATGAAAAGGCATGGCTTGAAATATACTATCATATAGGAGGTAGAATGTTCTCAGTGGCGATTGATGAAGCAATGCTGCAAAAGCTCAGCGACATGCTTCAGGACGAAGACGAAGGAACCTGCGTCAGGCTCAGGGAATATAAAGTCGGCGGAGGCTGACACTCAAAAATCGTACTCGGTCTGGGTATGGATGAGCCAGATGAAGATGAAGACGAACAGATTTCTGTAGGCAATGTGCCGTTTACGGCAGAAAAAGATTTTCTGCTCAAATACGGCAGGGCCTTCACACTTTCTTATGTTGAAGGTCAAGGGGTAGTCGTGGCTCCAGCATAATAATGCTCTGGGGCATCCTCCCGTGCCGATGCGCAAATCTTTCGTATAAGAAATAAAATCCGACACTGCGGAGGTTTCACATGTTTACAGTTACAATCGATGATGCAATGTTGCAAAAACTGCGCACAATGCTGGAAGAAGAAGACGACGGCACTTGTGTACGGCTTCGGGAATACAAGGTTGGCGGCGGATGTCATTCCAAAATCACTCTTGGTCTTGGAATGGATGCACCAGACGCTGAAGAGGACGAGCAGACCCAAGTTCACGGCGTTCCTTTTGTGGCAGAAAAAGACTTTCTGCTGAAGCACGGCAACGCATTTTCCCTTTCTTTCAGCGAGGATAAGGGCGTGGTTGTTACGGCAACAGCGGAATAGCACTCCCGCCAATACGCCATTTACGCCAAAAGCCCCGCTCCGTTTCTGGAGCGGGGCTTTTGGCGTAAATTCGCCCGCACATCGATTGCATATTCCTGGAGAGCTGCACTCCCCTGGAAGTGCAATCAATTCATTATTGATTGCCTGCCATTACTGGATGGTTTGTGTGACGAGGCAATCAAAAAAACAACGCTAATCAAAATACAAGATAATCCCAGCAGAGTTTGTTGGGTGCACGGTTCGTTAAGCACCATAAAACCAAGCACGGCAGCACCTATCGGTTCGGCCAGCCCCAAGGTGGAAGTCACAGCCGCAGAAGTGGTTTTCATGCCATACAGCACCAGGGTAAATGAGAGGCTGGTTGTCAAGGTGGCAAGATTTGCGGCGACCAAAACCCCGCGCTGCGTCAGGAGCCATCCAAGCGGCTGCATACAGAGCAGCGGCGCAAGACTCAGCCCCCCGAGCAGAAAGATGACCGTCATGATCTGCGATGGATCATGCCGTTGCAGCATCGGCTTGATGGTCACAAGGAACACAGCATAGCTGCATGCCGCAAGCACGGCCAATGCCAGCCCCGGTATACTGAACTGCACTTCGCTGCCTGTGCCCAGCGTCAGCACCGCAAGGCCGCACAAGGCCAAGACCGTGCCAACATACCAGGCTCTGGCAGGTTTCTCTTTCAAAAAAAACCACCCGAGAATTCCCACGACTATGGGGCAACCACCAATAGCAACCATTGTGCCTACAGCCACGCCAATTTGCTTGCAGGCTTCAAAAAAAAAGAGCTGATAGCCAGTCAGCCCTGCGGCAGAAATAACGATATGCAATTTCGGCCAGCCAGCAGGCCGGGGGATGTTGCGTGAAATCAGCCCCCACAGCAAAAGCACCAGCCCCCCACCCAGAAGACGAATGGCGCCGACGGCGAGGGGCGTAACGCCATCCGGCGCAAGGGCCTGTGCCGTGCCGGAAGTGCTTGCGCAGAACGCGCCGCACAAAATAGCCAATGGAGCTTTAAGAGAATATAAAGACATTATCCTGTCTCCATATTTAAAGTAACGTACCCCTTGTCTGATTCGGCAAGGGGTACGTTTTGCTTTTTTGATGGGACTATCCGACAGGTTTGATCCTGTGGCAGGCGTCAGGCCTAAGAGTTGAAGTACACAGCAATATCTTTACTGCCAAGAATATTTTCCCTGACTTCCACTTCCGGGAGCGAAACCCAGTTTTTCTTGCTGGTACTGTAGAAAATGAATCCGAGCACTATCCAGATGCCAAGGCAGGCAAAAGGTGCTCCGCCGATGAGGGCCGGAGAGCCTGGGATAAGCAGAAGCACAATGCACAGTACGGCGGTGATGGTTCCGATAGCGCAGCAAAGCAGCTTGAAGGCCTTGTTGGGAACATTAACACCACCATTGATGACGCGGCGGGCGGCCAGGCAGGTAAAGAGATAGCCGATGCCCGTACCAACGGAACTCATATCAACCGTCCAGGCGATGGCCGAACGACCAGCGAATGGTGTCAGCAGCGTGATGATGACAATAAAGAGCACTGCATTGTATGGCGTGTGGTACTTGGGATGGATTTTGCCAAACCATTCGGGAAGGATCCGGCTGCGGGACATGCTGAGCAGCAAACGGCTGGCCGCGATAAAGAACCCGTTGATGCCTGTAAGGACGGCACCAAACACGGCGCATGCAAGAACAACGCTGCCGAATCGGCCAAAGGCCATGGTTGCCACTTCGCCAGCGCCCCAGGCAGCGCCGCCGGTTGCGCGCTGCGCATCCAGTTTTGCCAGCATTTCCGGATAGGATATCGCCATACCCACTGCAAGCATCACCATGGCGTACAGAATAACACCCACAATGATTGCAATAATCATGATGTTTCTTGCACGGGCGGGGTCAAAGGAGAACTCTTCTGCCGCCTGAGGAACGGTGTCAAAGCCGACGAAAAGGAAGGGGGAGATGGCAAAAATCAGGAGTACGCAAGACAGAGGCGTGCCATTCTCTGAAAAACCGGGAGTAAGATTGCTCAACTGGCTCGAATCCAGAGCAACCACGCCAGCAAACAGCGCGACAATGCCAATTGTCAGCATAAAAGCCAAAACAAGCTGAATTTTGCCTGCTATGCCAATGCCCCGGTAGTTGATCCAGCCAAAAATCAGGGTTCCGGCCGTCATCAACAGCACTTCCCCTGTGTATACCTGCCATCCGGCTATGGCATACAGCGGGCCGAATTCAAAAATACCTGGGAACAGAAACCGAAAGATCACCGACAGCGCGGCGATATCAATGGCCACAATGGCTATGTAACCGATGACAAGCGCCCATCCGCAGACAAAGGCGGCTGTGGGGCCAAAACCTATATAAGCATAAGCAAAAGCGCCGCCTGCCACAGGCGCGTACTTGATCATATAGCTAAGGCACACTGCAACAAAACAAATAAGAAACGCACCGATCATGAAGCCGTAAAGTGTTCCAAGCGGCCCAGCCTTGGGCAAAAACATATCCCCCGGTAACACAAAGCAACCCCAGCCGACAATGGAGCCCAGCGCCAATGCGCAAACCTGCATTGGCGATAGTGTTTTTTCAAGCTTAACCTGTTCCGACATAATAGTACTCCCAGCACTAAAGAGTGGGCCAGAGAAACTGCTTCGACAATTGCATCGTGCACCCCGGGGGACGTCGAAACAGAATTCACTGGCTGTTGCACCTGTCCACTGGTTATTCCCTCATGTAGCTGCCGGCTGGGAATAACTGTCTTCGTGACTGTTGAGCAAAGGCTGTGCCAAATAGTGAAAAAAATCTCCAGCCCTGTCTGACTACCGCAATATACAGGTAAATTAAGCTATTAGTATAAAAAATCATTAGCTTTGATAAATTATTTTTCTTATTTCGATGAATTTTTTCCTTTTTGCGAACATTTTTTTCTCATTTTGAAATACTACAATTTATTGGCGGCTTTCAACGACTTGCAAAAGCCACTAAACGCCCTGGCACTGTATTTGCTTAAGGACTTCATGTGAATTTGGTTACAAATTTTGAAACTGCGATACATTACAACCTTTTTCAAGACATGGAGCAAAAATGACTAACAGCAACGACGCATCCGTCATCAATGAAATAATCGCTTTAGAGCTGAAAATGTTCCAGACAGTTACTAATGAAGGTGGCAAGGCGGACTGCCAAAATCAGCCCGAAGCTTTCCGCACCATGCGTCAGATTGTATATGAAGTTCTTTCGCCACAGGTTCTTGCAGCATGGCTGAGCGACCTGAGAGATGCTGAACGCGCAGGCCGAAACGTAATGACTGAAAAATACGCGTTGATGTGCGGGAGCATTGAAATGCCCGAAATTTCCCAAACCATAAAGAATATAATTTCTTGCGAACTGGCATGGCTTCAGACAGCGGTGGAGGAACATCCCGATTATTTTGACGGCACCGATGAAGATTTTTGTCGGTATCTGCTGTGTGAACTGCTGATGTATTCTGAAACAACGCTGCATGCATATGCGCAATGCATCACCGATGCTCAGGCCGCAGGGCGGAACCTTGTTATGGAAAGACTGGAAAATGTAAAAAAGCTGTTGTGTTCCACTGCTGCACACGCCCATCAATACACCGACGCAGATTGATTTAGACCATTTCAAACAAAAGGAATAAAAATGTTATGGAGTTAGAAGTAATTGTGGTGGTCTGCGCGTGGTTCATGGGAGGATTTATTTCTGGAGTCAGCGGAATAGGCGGAGCCATGTTTGCAGTTCCGATAGCGGCCATGTTCATTCCCATACAGCAGGTCATTGTCCTCAGCTGCATTCTCAACCTTGCCATGGACGGCACGCTGACTGCTCTGCATTTTCGCTTTTGCCGGGTCGGTGCGCTGGGCCCGCTCCTGGCTGGGACAATACCAGGGTCGGTGGCAGGCCTGTTCATTTTGCAGATGGTTCCAGGACAAATCTTGCAGGGAAGTGTTGGCGTGCTGTTGCTGATATTTCTGCTCTGGCAACAGTTTTTTCGTATTCGTGAGAAGGGAACAGAATCATGGCTGGTTGGCGGGCTTGCAGGCTGTGCAGCCGGAGTATTTGGAACAGCAATCTCTTTTGACGGGCCGCCTGTGGGCGCATACGGCTTATACGCAGGCTGGCAGCCGAGGGTGTTTCTGGGAACTCTGGGTGTGTTTTTCATGCTCAGAGGAACACTGACCTGCGCATTACAGGCGTATTCCGGTTTCTATTCGCCAGAAGTGATCCAATATGCGCTATATGGCTTTCCGGCTACCATGCTGGGAACATTCTGCGCATTCCCTGTTGCCAAATGGATTAACCCTGATGCATTTCGCAACATACTTAAGGCAGTCATAGCAGCAGCCGCAATTGCCTGCGTTTACCGCGCATTAATCTAACAAGGCAAACCTTGCGGGCAGCCGCAGGCAGATATCTGATGCCGTTGCGGGGCTTGGTGCAATATGATGCGGAAAAATCAACGAAAAAGGGCCTGCATTTCTGCAAGCCCTTTGATTTAACTTGGTACCGGGAGCGAGACTTGAACTCGCAAGACCTTGCGGTCGGCGGATTTTGAGTCCGCTGCGTCTACCAATTCCACCATCCCGGCAGACTAATCAAGACACATGGGCAGTGCCGCATATGCATGACGTGAGTGGCTTTGTAGCCCAAGGTGCGCCAATTCGTCAAGCCCTCAGCGCGGTTGGCTCTCTGATTGGGGCAAAAGCAGCACGGCACCGCAGCCAGAAGCGCTCACGCTGGGCTTGCCCGTCTTTGATTAGAGAGCCAATTTAGCAGATTGCACTTCGGGAATCAGAATCCCGACCCATTTATGCCCGCTCCTGTCAGGCACGCCAATCAGGCAGTGTAATTTTACTGAGTGGATTAACGAAGGTGTCGCCCGTGGCTGGATTGGTATGCCTCGCAGGCCAAAAAAATTTTCTCTGAGTTCACAAAGTCAAAATTCCCCGCCCAGAGCGGAAATTTATCGATTATGCCGCTCCGATATTTGCAGGTAATGGCCTGCCGCGCAAAATAATTTTACAAAAAAAATTGTATCCGCTTGACACTTGTCCCCCATTTGCGTAAACACCTCTTCACGCAATGCGGGTCATTAGCTCAATTGGTAGAGCAGCTGACTCTTAATCAGTTGGTTCGGGGTTCGAGTCCCTGATGGCCCACCAGAAAATCCAGGTTCGCGGTTACACCGCGAACCTTTTTTCTTTTGTTCTATCGGCAGTTACAAAAAAACCGGCCACTGGCCGGTTTTTTTGATCTTTGATGCTTCGATTCCTTGTGCACTGCTTCCGCTGTCATGCAGCCCAAGCAGTGCACAAACCAAGAGCTTACAGAATATACTGGCTCAGATCCTGATCATCGCGCACATCCTGCAAATGCTCTTCCACATAGGCCTTGTTGACCACCACCTGCGCACCGGGCATTTCAGGCGCGTCAAAGGATATGTCAGCCAGGATTTTTTCCATGATGGTGTAGAGCCGCCGTGCGCCGATGTTTTCCGTGCGGGTATTGGTGTCTTCGGCAAAGGCCGCAATTTCTTCCAGTCCATCATCCGTAAAGCTCAGGCGAATCTGCTCCGTACCCAGCAATGCTTCATACTGCTTGGTCAGGGCATTGTCCGGTTCCTTGAGGATACGCAAAAACTCTTCCTTGCCCAGGGGCTGCAATTCCACCCGCAAGGGGAAACGTCCCTGCAATTCGGGGATCATGTCCGATGGCTTGCTGAAATGGAAAGCGCCCGCCGCAATGAACAGGATGTGATCCGTGCGGATCATGCCATACTTGGTATTGACCGAGCTGCCTTCCACAATGGGCAGCAGGTCGCGCTGCACACCCTCGCGCGAAATGTCTGACGTGCGATTTTGCGAGGAGCTGGCGATCTTGTCGATCTCGTCAATAAAGATGATGCCCGTCTGCTCTACCCTTTCGCGGGCCTTGTCCACCAGGGCTTCCTGATCCACAAGCCTGCCAGATTCTTCCTGCACAAGCACGGCAAAGGCATTGCGCACCTTCATTTTGCGGCGGCTGTGCTTGGGCGGAAAGGCCTTGCTGAACATGTCCTTGACCTGCCCGCCCATCTGCTCCATGCCGGGGATGGCGAACAGGTCAACGCTGCCGCCGCCCTGCTCGGTCACTTCCACTTCCACTTCCCGGTCGTCCAGAAAGCCAAGGCGGAACTGCTGCAAAAGCTTTTCGCGCGTGGAGGCGCGCTCTTCCGACCCAAAAGAACTGGGCAACAGCAAATCCATAAGGCGTGACTCCGCGGCGGCCTCGGCGGCCTTGCGCACACGGGCGTTTTCCTCATCGCGCACAAGATTGATGCCGATCTCCATGAGGTCGCGCACCATGGATTCCACATCGCGCCCCACATAGCCCACTTCCGTGAACTTGGTGGCTTCAACCTTTACAAAGGGCGCTCCGGAGAGCTTGGCCAGGCGACGGGCAATTTCCGTTTTACCTACGCCTGTGGGGCCCATCATGATGATATTCTTGGGCGAGACTTCATCGCGCAACTCCGGCGCAAGATGCTGCCTCCGCCAGCGGTTGCGCACCGCCACTGCAACCATACGCTTGGCCTGTTCCTGCCCCACCACAAATTTATCAAGTTCGGCAACAATGCCGCGAGGTGTCAAAGTACTCATCAAATTCTCCTGCTGTAGGCACATTCTTATGTAAATATAGGCATTGCCGTGCGCATGGCAATGGAGGCGCACAAGGTTTTCTCCACCGCCGCAGCGTATCGGCGCGCGCTGCCCTTGCGAACACTTTCCTGCAACGATACACTGAAATAATGAGAGCGAGAAATGTGGAAATTCCACCTCGCTAATAATAACCATTGACAATAAAGCCTTGATGGCACAGAATCCAAGAACCCTGAAACAATAAGGAGTTTCCTATGGATACAGTTACGTTCAAAGGCAATGTCATGCATCTCGAAGGCACCCAGCCCGCCGTTGGCGGCAAGGCTCCCGACTTCACGCTGACCGCCAATGATATGAGCCCCCGCAGCCTGAAAGACTACGCTGGCAAGGTGCTTGTGCTTGTATGCGTTCCCTCGCTGGATACTCCCGTATGCGATATGGAAGTTCGCCGCTTCAATACAGAAGCCGCCGCGCTGTCCGACAAGGTGCGTATTGTGGCCGTGAGCCGCGACCTGCCCTTTGCGCAGGCCCGCTGGTGCGGCGCTGCTGGTGTGACCGCTGTTGAAGCCCTATCCGACTACCGCGCTGGCGTCTTTGGCAAGGCCTACGGCATTCTGATCAAGGAACTCGATCTGCTGGCCCGCTCGGTCTTTGTGGTCGCCCCGGACGGCACCCTGACTTACAGCCAGCTTGTGGGCGAAGTTACACACGAGCCTGACTACGCAGCCGCGCTGGAAGCTGTTAAAAAGCTGGCCTAGCTCATACAAGCTACCCAAAAGCCAAAACGCCTTCCCACTGAAAGGGGAAGGCGTTTTTTTGTGATATCGCGCCAGAGAGACCAGACCAAACGTAGAAATATACAGCGGCCTTGCCGTCAGGAGCGTCTGCGGCCCGTAGCCTGGGCAGCAAACAGGCTTACAGCAAACCAGCAGCAGGCCACAAGAATAATGGTGGCCCCGCTGGCCGTAGCAAGCCATTCCTGAGCTGAAAGGGTCAGCCCGGCAAAGGCGGATGTTGTGCCCACAAGAAGAGCCCACCAGAACATTCCCCCGGCGGAACGGGCAAAATTGCGGGCCGTGGCGGCGGGCACAATGAGCATGGCCGTCACCAGCAGCACCCCCACCGCCCAGACGGAAAACATCACCACCAGCGCCAGCAGCCCGGCAAAAGCGTACTGCCACAGCGCAACGCGCACACCGTGAACCCGTGCCATAACCGGGTTCAGGGCAATATACATCAGGCGGTTGTAGCCAACTGCCTGAAAGATCAGCAGAGCAACAAACAGCAGGGCCAGAAAGCCGATTTCGCCATCGGTGATGGTAAGGATATCGCCGTACAAAAAGCGCTGCATATCCCTGCCCACGCCTTCTGCCCGGCTCACCACCGCAAGGCCAAAGGCCACCACGGCAGAAAAGACAATGCCGATGACAGTGTCGGACGAAAGGTCGCTCTTGCGCCGCACAGCCATGATGCCAAGCCCCACCAGAATGCCAAATAAAGGCATGGCAAGACGCGGCGGCACAGCCAGTATCAGACCCAGCGCAACCCCGGCAAAGGCCGAGTGCCCGATGGCGTCTGAAAAAAAGGCCATGCGAAAATTGATGACTTCCACACCAAGCACTGAGGCCATGGGGGCCAGCAGCAGCACGCCGAGCAAGGCCTGCTGCATAAAGCGCATTTGCAGGCAATCAAGCGGAATCATGGAAATAAGCGCGTATATAGGGCTGAGATCAGGCACGGGAACCTCCCTGATCCGGCGCTTTTTCGCCGCAGGGTTCGCACGGTGAGGCCGCCATGCGCGAGGCCAGCCGTGCATTCATGCGGGCTGCCTCACGCCGCTCTATGGCCGCGTAGTTGGGCAGCAGGCCCTCGGCTTCGCTCACCACGCCGCACTGCGGGCAGCCGGGGTCCTCAGGGTCGCACTGGTCCGGGTACAGGTGGATAGGCACGCCAAAAAGTTCCATCAGGGTGGAGGATGTCAGCGTGGCGCGCGGCGCGCCTGTGGCGCATACGGTCTTGTTGAGGCAGACCACGTGGGTTGCGTAGTGCGCCACCAGCGGCAGATTGTGGCTGACCATGATCTGGGTAAAGCCCCGCTCGTGGCGGGCGCCGTCCAGCAGTTCCCAAAAGAGCCTCTCGCCGCGCACGTCTACGCCTGCCGCAGGCTCGTCCAGCACCAGCAGTTCCGGATTGCGGCCAAGGGCCGCAGCCAGCAGCACGCGACGCAGTTCGCCGCCAGAAAGGTCACCCATGCGGCTCTGCTCCAGATGCTCGGCCTTGACCATCTGCAAAAGCTGCCGCCCCTCGCTGCGCGCCCATGGGCGCAGGCCCAACCACAATGGCAGACGCTGGCGGCTCAGGGCCAAAAACTCGCACACGCGCAAGGGCAGGCTACGATCCATAATCAGATGCTGCGGCACATAGGCCATGCGGGGCTGGCGCTCAAGGCCAGCGAACTGGATACGCCCTGTATAGGCCATTTCTCCAATAAGGCAGAGCAGCAGCGTGGTCTTGCCCGCCCCGTTGGGACCCACAAGAACCGTGCTGCCGCCAGCTGGCGCAGTGGCGCAGATATTGTTCAGAATACGATTGCCCCCCCGGCTGAGGCATACATTCTCAAAGCAGACCGAGGGGGCGGGTAAGCTGTTATTTGCCAAAGTATTTCTCTAATATAGCCAGATTTTTGGACATGACGGTTTCGTAATAATCAAGGGGAGCGCCAGACGGCCCCGAGGCCAGAGGGTCAAGCTGCACTGCCGGAACACCCGTTTCCGCCGCAAGGGCGAGCACGGGCTTATCCGAATACTGCGGTTCGCCAATGAGCACAACCGGCTTGGATTCCTTTATTTTTTTCACCAGATCAAGCAGGCGCGCCGCAGAGGGCTGGGCCTCTTCATCTTCCTGAATCACATCCACAAGGTTCAGACCGGCATCGCGCACAAGGTAGGCCATGCCATCATGCAGGGCCACCACATTCTTGTTGGCGGCATTGGCCCCCACGGCGGCAAGGCGCTGGCCCAGAGCCTCAAGCCTTGCGGCATAGGCATCCGCAGCCTGCGGGCAGTTTTTTGCGGCAACCGGCGCAGCCGCAGCAAGGCCACTGCCAATATTGCGCGCCATCACCGCAGCTTGCAGCGGGCTGGAGAAAGCGTGCGGATTCAGGCCGCCGTGGTCGTGCCCATGGTCATGGCCGTGACCGTGTTCGTGAGCATGATCATGCCCTTTTGCCGCTGCCGCAGGGTTGTGGTCGTCCTTATGGGCGGCGTCCGCCTTGTCGTGGTCGGCATCGTGATCTTCGTCATGTTCTTCAGCAATGGCGTTTATGCCCTTGCTGCTGTCGATGACGGCGATCTTCTTGCCTGCGGCGGCAAGCGGTTTTTCCAGAAAAGACTCCATGCCCAGACCATTGATGATCACAACATTGGCCTTGGAGAGCTTTTGCATGTCCTTGGGGGTCAGCGCGTAGTCGTGCGGGCAGCCGGTCTGGGCGGGAATGAGCAGGTCAACCTGCACATCCGGGCTTGTCTGGGCAACGGCGCGGGTCAACAGATACACGGGATAGGTGGTGGCAAGAACGCGCACCTTGGGCTCGGCGGCAAACGCACCAGTAACCGCAAAAGCGGCTACAAGCAGCGTGCATAAAAGTGCCAGGCCGTGATGTTTGCCCTTGCGAAACAAGACAGAAATACAATTGCTCATGGTACTTACTCCTGTTTGCAAAGCAAAAAGGTCAGATAAGACCCCGCAGCAGCCGTGTCAAGCCGGATATTTTCAATCCGTCAGCGGCTAATTCTGCGCAGACGGAAGCCAGTGTTTGATGAATCTGCCTTCTTCAATTTCAAAATACGCCTGCATCAGCTCTTCATCTGTATTCATGACAATGGGGCCGCCCCAGGCAACCGGCTCCCGCAGGGGCGCGCCGGAAACCAGCACAAAGCGGCATTCTTCTTCGCCGCCTTCAAAGGCCACAGTGTCCCCCTCACCCAGAAGGTAGGCGTGCCGGGCCAGCATTGGCTCCCTGCCCTCCATCAAGAAACAGTCGCCAGCATACAAATAGGCAAAAACCGTATGCGCGGGATTTGTTTCCACCAGCCAGCGCGCGCCGGGCTTGAGGCGCACGTCAAGAAAACGCACGTCCACATAATCACCCTTCGCAGCACCTTCAACGCCCTTGTATTCACCAGCGACCACGGCCACGGAAGCGGCCTCCTCCTCAACACGCGGCACCATGTCAACGGTGATGTCGCGGTACTTGGGATCGGTCATCTTGTGGGCGGCCGGCAGATTGATCCAGAGTTGCAGGCCGAGCATGCGCGGCGAGGCAAGGGGCATCTCCTGGTGCAGAATGCCGCTCCCGGCGGTCATCCACTGGCAGCCGCCATCACGGATAACGCCAGCATTGCCCAGGCTGTCCTTGTGCTCGATAACGCCATTCACAAGATAGGTGAAGGTTTCAATGCCCCGGTGAGGATGCATGGGAAAACCCTTTACGTAATCCTCGGGATTCACTGAATCAAAGGCATCAAGCATAAGAAAGGGATCAAACGTTTTGACTGTGGGCGAGCCAAGCACGCGCACAAGGCGCACGCCTGCGCCATCAATGGTGGGACGCCCTGTGACATCTCCGGTGATGGATCGTAACTGCATGTGCTGTCTCCTTGTGCCGGGCTTTTTGCCGTATGCGCAGTAGGCCTGGCTTGCTTTTTTTACGGTGGGCCGTATGCTGCCGACCTGTTACGCGCTCGAAGTACGCGGCCAGCAGCCGGGGAGTAAACGTGTCGAAATTTCTGAGCAGACTCGCGCTTGGTGCCCTCTGCATTGCCCTTGGCTGCCCGCCCACGGAACTTGTTGCCTGGGGCGCATCGGTTGCGCCCGCTGCCGACACCGCAAAACCTGCCACGGAACTTGCTGCGGAACCCAGCGCGGGTCAGCCAGACAGCCCAGAATCCGAGGCCGGACAAACAGACGCGCAAAAAACATCTGCCAGCAGCCAGCGTGCAGAGCCTGAATCTTCGCCAGCAATACCGGGATCCACCCCGTCAAAAACTGCCCAAAGTACCGAGACCTGCCGTTCCTTGCCGCCTCTGCGAGAGCTGATTACATCCCCCTTTGGCAACCGCCGCATGCCCGGCTGGCTCAGCAGGCGCGGTGTGGTCATGCGCGATCATGGGGGTATAGATATCCGCGCGCACATGGGCTGGCCTGTGACGGCCTTCAAGCCAGGCACAGTCATCCGCGCCGGAGAAAACGGCCCTCTGGGCATCTCCGTTGATATCCGGCAAGAGGACGGCATGACGGCGCGCTACGGGCACATGTCAAAGACTCTCGTGAAAACCGGGCAGCGCGTTACCGCAGGCGAACCCATGGGGCTTGTGGGCTGTACCGGCAGAACCACCGGGGCCCACCTGCACTTTGGCCTGCTGGACGCCTCGGGCAAGGCCGTTGACCCCCTGCCCTATCTGCATTCAGCGGATGAAGTGCTGCGTCCCGACCCGGCGAGCATACCGCCCGTCATTGAAGCGCAGTCTTGCGGGCCTGTGCTGCGCGGCCCCAACGGACGGCCCGTTCGCATTGGCAATACACGCATGGGCACTACGCTGAAAGATCTCGATAACTTCACCCCGCCGCCCATCCCCACCTGGGATCAGCGCCAATAGCACGAACAGTCTGCCTGCGCATTGCACAAAATTCCGGGCTGAGTTCCGGGCATATTCCACCCCGATCAGGGGAAACGCCCGCAAAGCCATGGCCTGATTCTAGGCCGGATTTCGCTTTCTCCGGCTTTCCGCAGTACGAGACTTTTTACACGCTTTGGGCCACAGGGCCGCCACAAGCACAAGCTGCCCAACCACCAACACCGGGTCGCGGTCAAACAGGCCCGCGCCGAGCACAAGGCCAGCCCCAAGCAGGGCTGCGCCACGGTTGGCGTAAAACCTGCCCGCAAGCTGCAAGACCACGCCAAGCCCGACCAAGATGGCAAAGAGCAGTGCCGGGGCGGTTTCCGGCGCAAGAACAATGGGCAAACCGGGCAACGCAGACGAAATATCCGCCTGCGCCGCCGCAGTTGCCAGAGCAAATACCGTCAATGCTAATCCCAGACCAGCGCGCACCACTCGCCGTCAATAACGCGGCGGGGCTTGGGCAGACATTGGGCCATGTAGGCTTCTTCCACGCTGTCGGCCTGAATTTCAAGCAGGCCGGAGAGCACCAGGCATGCGCCGGGCTTGCAGGCCCACACAATGCGCTGGGCAAGATCAATCAGCGGGCGGGCCAGAATATTTGCCAGCACCAGATCGTAAGTGCGGCCTTCAAGCGCGTCTATGCTGCCAAGGCCCACTTCAAAGCCTTCGATTCCGTTGATCTGCCTGTTTTCAATGGCATTTTCCACGGCCAGCATGTCGATGTCGTAGCCTTCGCCAGTGAGGCCGCTCTTGCAGCAGGCGATGCCAAGCACGCCCGAGCCAGTGCCGAGATCCAGAAAATGCTGGCCCGGCTTGACGCGCCCGGCTTCCACAAGCTCGCTCAGCACAGTGAGGCACAGGGCCGTGGTGGCATGGTGCCCCGTGCCAAACGCGCTCTTGGGCTCGATGACAATCTTTTCCCGGCCGGGAAAATCATTGCTCTCGGCAAGCCAGGGGGGCAGCACCACAAACCGGTTGCCGCAGGGCACAGGCGTAAAAAACTGCCGCCACGCGGCCAGCCAGTCCTGATCCTCAAGCGTGGTCAGGGTGTATTCCGCAGCGGGAATACGGGCCTGAAGGTCGCTTTGCAGGTTATTGATGAATTCGGGATTTTCGCAATGCACGCGAAAACGTGTTTCACCCGTGGGCAGGGTTTCTTCTTCCCAGCCAAAGGGCACACCCAGGGTCAGCAAGCCGGTGGCGCGGTCTGCATCTTCTTCGGCCACAACCATTTCCAAACGAAAAATCTGCTTCATAATCCTCTCGCTCAGTGTTTGCGGCGGGGCCACTGGCACACCTGCCGACCAGCCAACAATGCCAGACTTCCCCTGCCGGGTCGAGTCCCTTTGGCGGGTAGACCCCCTTTTGCGTGGCGATGGCCCTCCACAATACCTACTTAATCAATAAGGATTGCCATGCGCCTCAAATGCGGGTATAGTAGCTAACTTATCGAAGCCTTTGTATCCCCTTTGCAAGGAACATCCATGTCTGACTCCCAGTGTCCGCCTCTGTCACCCGAGGAAACATCGACCAGTCTTTCCCCGGCCCATGCAGCCGAACTCGAGACCCTGCTGGAACGCATCCGCGCCGATTTTGATGTGGAATTCGAGCCGCTGCATGTGGACGAAAATCCCCTTCAGGTACTCTCCATACAGAACATGAGCGCCCATCTGGACAAGCTGCTGCAACGCAAGGCCATCCATGATCCGCTCAAGGATCTGCCCCTGTGGGCAAAGCTGTGGCCCGGTTCGTTTGTGCTGGGCCGCCTGCTGCGCAAGTATGAACCGCAGGGCAAAAGCCTGCTGGAGCTTGGCGCCGGCTGCGGCGCGCTGAGTCTTGTGGCCGCCCGCTACGGTTTTGCGCGTGTGGTGCTGAGCGATGTGGTGGAGCAGGCCCTGCGTTTTGCCAGGGCCAACGTGCTGCGCAACGGCCTGGGCGACCAGATCGAGGTCACCCATGTGGATGTGACCGCGCCGGGCCGCGACCCGCGCTTTGCCAGCGGTTTTGACATTATCGCCGCCTCGGAAATCCTCTATCTGGACGACTTGCACAGGCCGCTGGTCAAGTTTGTGGATCGTCACCTCGCACCCGGCGGCAAGGCATTTTTCTGCACCGATGTGGCCCGCGCCAAACCCCATTTTGGCAAAATTGCGGCCAAGACTTTCAAGATTACCGAAGGCCGCATCGGCGTTAAATCCCACGATGAAAACGGCGAAGAACAGCGCCGTCTGTACAGCATTCTGATTCTGGAGCGGCCATGAACGAGCAGTTGCCCATCATAACCCTGGCCCCCTGCCCCAAGGGCTACACGCGCGATCTGGACAAAACCATGAGCCCCGCGCAGACCATTGCCCGTGTGCGCGAGCGGCTGGATTCCTCCCGCCTCGACATTTTATCAAAAACGCGCCGCGTGGACGTGGGCAGGCTTGGCATACCCGTGTTCCTGAGCGTGTGCGGGGCTGATGCCCGGCGTATCATGCCCACCCGCAAGCAGATGGGCAAAGGTTCCTCAGCCGAACAGGCCGAAGCTTCGGCCCTTATGGAACTGATGGAGCGTTTTGCCTTTTTCAGCTTTTGGGAAGAACGCCCCCACATGGTCAGCGCCACCTGGAGCGAGGCCGAGGCCCGTTTTGGCAGTGATCTGCTGCCCATTGAGGCCATGCTGCGCTCGGTGGACGACACCCTTTCGCCGCAGGATGCCCGCCGTGTGCTTGACCTCACGCGCTGGCAGTTCTACCCCGCCACCCGCCTGCTGGACGGCAAAACCGTGTGGCTTCCGCTGGACTGGTTCAAGCTGCTTGGCGAATTCAACGGCACCTCGGCTGGCAACAGCCGCGAAGAATCGCTGCTGCAAGGCCTCAGCGAACTGATCGAGCGCCACGTGTGCTGCCGCGTTGACCGCAACCTGCCCACCACGCCCACCATCGACCCGGCGTCCTGCACCTTTGACCCGGTGCTGGCCGAACTGCTGGCGGCATTTGAGCGCGAGGGCGTGCGCATTGTGCTGAAAGATTTTTCTCAGGACATGCCCCTGCCCACGGTTGCCGCCGTGGCCTGGGATCCCAAAACCTTTCCCGACAGTTCTGAAATCGTCTACACCGCCGGCACAGCGGCTTCTCCTGCCAAGGCGGCCATCCGCGCGGTTACGGAAGTTGCCCAGCTTGCAGGCGATTTTTGCACCCGCGCCTGCTACGAAGCTTCGGGCCTTTCCAAGTACACGGCCCTTGAGCAGATCAACTGGCTTATTGAAGGGCCAACCGTCTCCCTTGCCAGCCTGCCCACCGTGGAAAATGCCGATATCCGTGAAGAACTGCTCACAGCCCTGCGCGGCCTTGCCCCGCTGGAGCTTTACGCTGTTGAAACCACGCATTCGCGCCTTGGCATCCCCACCCATTACAGCATTGTGCCGGGCCTGCACTTTCGCGAGCGCGACCGCAACCAGAGCCTTGGCCTCTTTGTGGGCCGCAAGCTCGTGGAAGAAGCCGATGCGGAGACAGTGCTGCACGGGTTGAAGGTGTTGGAATCCTGCTATCCCGGTGCGCATTTTCTGCCATTCTTTGAAGGCATGCTGGCCCTGCGCGCGGAAGACTTCAACACTGCCCGCAGCGCCTTTGCCGCCGCCGTGCCCCTGCAACCGGATGCGGATTCCCAGGCCCTGGCCTCCTTTTACCTTGGCTATGCAGACACCCTTGAATGCCGATGGCAGGAGGCCCTGCCCGCGCTGGCAGCAGCTGCCAGGCTCTGCCCGGACATGAAGGAATACGGCAACCTGCTTGGCGTGGCCCATTTCAAGACTGGCGACTATGCCAAGGCGGCTGAGGCCTTTAAGGCTGTGCTGCGGGTGGACAAAGGCTCTGCAATGGACCTCGCCAACCTCGGCCTGTGCGAAAAATTCATGGGCAATGCCGAGCAGGCCCGCGAATATCTGAGCGCCGCGCTGGAGCTTGACGCAAGCCTGGATTTTGCCCGCAACCATCTGGCGGAACTGGAAGGACAGGCGAACTGATCATGTTCCATAACTGACTCCAGAACTGGCTCCATCGCCAACCGGGAATTGGCTCGCCTGTCCGGCCTGATGCCGCAAATACAGTTTTGCCGCGCTGAATGCGTCAGCGCCGGGGTTTTGATGCTTCCGTGCAGGAGTACGGGCGCGCAAAATCCCGGCGCTTGCTTTTCAAAAGCTGCACCTCATTTGCTGGGCGCTGTCATCAACCTACTAATATTCTTGATAAAATACACATTTTGCCTCAGCAGGGCTCTGAGGGTATAAGAATACGCGCTTCACGCAGAAGAATTGCGGCTGCCTGCCTGTTGCTTAAAAGCCAGCGTACGGCAACTGTTCGGTGAAACGGGAGAAATATAGTGAGCTTTGCAGTCAAGGAAATTTTTTATACGTTGCAGGGGGAAGGGTTCCACGCGGGCCGCCCCGCGGTTTTCTGCCGTTTTTCCGGCTGCAACCTGTGGTCAGGGCGGGAAGAAGATCGCAAATTTGCCAAATGCCCATTTTGCGATACAGACTTTCTCGGGGCCGAGAAATCGGGCGGAGAATTCGAAAACGCCGCTACGCTGGCCCAGGCGATCTGCTCTTTTTTCCCCAGCTATACGCATCCGGGCTACCGGCCTTACGTGGTCTTCACAGGTGGGGAGCCTGCCCTGCAACTGACAGAAGAATTGTTGCAGGAGTTGGGCCGCTGCGGTGTGGAAGCAGGAATAGAAACCAACGGGACACTCGCCCTGCCCAAAGGCCTGGACTGGATTACGGTCAGCCCCAAGGCGGGAACGAAACTGGTTGTTACATCCGGGAGCGAGCTAAAGCTCGTCTGGCCTCAAGAGGGCATCTCCGTACAGGATTTTGAGCAACTGGATTTCAAACATTTTTTTCTGCAACCGCGCGACTATGCAGGTCAGTCACAGGCAACAGAAGATGCTGTCAGAATCTGTCAGGATCGCCCGCTGTGGAAGCTCAGCCTTCAGACACACAAGCTTATCGGCATTGCTTAGGAGAACATATGGATATTTACGTTACTATGACGTTTGACGCGGCGCACCGGCTGCCCGCTGTTCCGGCAGGCCACAAGTGCGGCAATCTGCATGGGCATACATTTGTTGTTGAAGTTTATGTGCAGGGCGAAGTGTCTGAAACCAATGGCTGGGTTGTTGATTTTGGCGACATCAAAGCGACAGCGAAGTCGTATGTTGACCAGCTGGATCACACGTATCTGAACGATATTGAAGGGCTTGAAAACCCCACCAGCGAAAATATCGCCATCTGGCTCTGGGGCAAGCTGGATTCCCAGATCAGGGGGCTTTCAAAAATCGTGGTCAAGGAGAGCCCCACGTCTGGCGCCGTGTACACCGGAAAGTAAGAAAAACAGATTTTTTATGGGGTTGTGGGTGAGCCTGTCAGGCTGATTTACGCAAACCCGACTTTTACGCCCTGAACGCGTCCGCGCCGGGATTTTGATGCTCTAGTACGCAGGGCTCAAAATCCCGGCGCTTCCTTTTCAGCCCGCAAAAAACGTATTTTGCAAATTCGCCCAACACCAGCCATCGCCTCCGCGTTCGTTCCGGCGAATATAAGGAAGACAACTCCACGACCACCTTGTGACGACGGGCGGATTTTTCTGACTCGCAAACGTTTCTTCTGGTCGCAGTTGAATGGAGCATTCTATTACATATCTTTTTGTTACCAGAATTTATCCACGCGTGGTGATGCCAAAATTTTCAGAGGAACTAAGAAGGATACAAAGCCACTCCTTGAACTGGCCGCGATATCTTTGGTAATTGGCTGAAACGGACTCTAATCCAAAGCGGAGGCGCTCTCTGGCATTAACGCGGCGCGGAGGGAGGGAAGCTCCCGCAGCTATAGCCGCGTTGCCCTCGTCGTTTTGGAGGATTTGAAAACCTCAAGGGGGGTGCTCCGGGGGGGGGATGCAAGGGGGCAAAAGGGGCGCAGCCCCAACGGAGTGTTGGCAACCGTCAACACGACCGGAAATCAGGAGTAGGTCGCGGCTTTGCCGCGCCGTAAGCGACAGATTTTCGTGCCTTACCGCCCGGCGGCGTAGACGCCGATGGCGGCCCAAAGCCCGTAAAACGGGATTTGGCATCAGGATGAAGGGGGCGAAGCCCCATAACCGGCCCCCTTTGCCCCACGCCGGGAAGGCGAAACTGCGCGCTGCGCAGGCAACCCAAACGCCCCTAATTCCAGAAAACCCTCGTCATAACCTCGCACTTTCCCAACATGCCGGGTTCAAACTGCTTCCCCTCGCCATCGCTGATGGTTATGCGCACAGGCACGTAAACTTCCGGGCGGGCCGCAGTTTCCCTGGCATCCTTATTGTCCGCAAGTGCATTGGGCGGCAAAGGCTGCGGATCAAGCCTGTCATACACGCGCCCTTCAAGCTTGGTATCATTTTTCAAAGTAATGGCGCATTTCTGGCCCGGCTTGAGGGCATTGGCTGCATCCTGCGTAAAGAAGGCCAAGAGCCAAAAGGATTTTTGGGCTTCCTTGCCCTCGGGGAGAAGCAAGACCACGGGTTCACCGCGCTGCACAGACTGCCCCGGCATGGCGATGCCGCGCAGAATGCGCCCGTCTTGCGGGGCGTAGAGATTACCGTCCACAGCATTTTGCGGCACGGCATTCATGGCTGCACCCAGGGCCCCTGCCACATACTTGGGCGTATAGCGGTTGCTTGAGGCTAACTGTTTATAACGCAGCGCTTCCGCGCGCACTCGGGCAAGCTCCTGATCTATGGCCGCGCGCACAAGGCTGACCTGTTCAAATTCTACGATGGCCCGCTCCTTGGCAAGGCGGGTCTGAGCTTCGGCCTGTTTGGCGGCTGCATAACGCGCGCTGCCCACAGCGCGTTCACCGCCCTGGCTGTCAAGGGTGCGCAGGGCCAGCTGGGCGCGCACATGCTCTGCCACACGTTCTTCGCGCGCTTTCTGTTTGAGGTCTTCATCATGCCGTGCCAGTGCGATGCGGCGCACCATCTCCTGTTCCGAATCCTGCGCCTGCTTGAGGCGGGCTGCGGTTTCTTCAATGCTCGGCGGGCCAGCCATGGCCCGCAGACCGGCTGCCTCGCGCCCGGCCTCGCCCACACGGCCAGCGTAAGCTCTGGCGTCCAGCCGGGCCAAGACCTGCCCTTTTTTAACGCGGTCGCCCTCACGAACAGCCACGGATTCAACCTTGGCGGGAAATTCGGACGAAACAGCGTACACCATGCCGTCGAGCATGGCCCAGGTGCTTGTTACGCGGCCAGATTCAATCCACCACCATCCGGCGGCAACCAGACAGCCTATCACCCACAGGGGCAACAGGCGCAAAAACATACGGCCGTGCTTTTTCAGCCTTGGTTCAGGCATTTGCAAGTATATTGGTTCAGGCATGTCGTGTCCTGTGGGGTTGGAGCATTTTCATGACATTATCATAAAAACATGCAGATACCGTACCACACTGCCTGCAATGCTCTTTACAAGCCGCTCGCAGACGCTTACAAATGCTGCATTCACGGAGAAGCGGCTTTTTGCCGTCAAATCTCCGCCAGGGGAGTCGACACATATCATGGTCTTATCGCGAATCTGCGCCCTGCTTTGCCTGGGCTGTCTGCTTGCTGGCTGCGGTACCACCCGCCCTGTAGTTGTGGTGGAAAAAGACGAATTCATGAAAATGGCGCATAACATGCCCAAGGAACTCCAGGCCCGTGACCTGCTGGACAAGGACGGCTCCTATACGGCCCCCATGTCGTTCAAGGGCTTGAAAGACTACGGCGACATACTTTTCACCCGCCTTTCGCCCTCATTTATGCTGCAAAACGATACGGCGCACGATGTGTATCTTGGCGAAACATTTTCCGCCACCATCCTGCCCGACAGCCGCGTGCAGCGCTTCCCCAACGGTTTCAGCATCAATCATGCCACGCAGAAGCTTAAAGTCAATATGGTGGGCATTGCGGACTGGAACGGGGACGGACAGGACGAATGGATAGTTTCCTGCTTTGTGGAACCCAAGAGAGGCGGGCGCACCCGTATTTATTACGTGCTGGTTCCGCCGCCGCTCAATGATCAGGAAAAACTCAAGGGCACCGTTGCTGCGGTATACGAATGCTTTGGTCTTTCCTGCACGCTGTATGTGCGCGACAGCAAGGTTATTCAGCGCGATGCCGCTGACCCGCTTTTGCCGCCCACGGAAGTGCATGACGTAGTGCCCGGCTTGCAGCCTGTCACTACCCCGCCCAACAAGGCCAAGCAAAAGAGCGGCGAAGGTCTGGAAGAGCGCAGCCTGTAGGCCGCACACTCCCCAACTGCCGCAGGATAAGAGCCAAAGGCTGTCGGTTCACAGAACTGGCAGCCTTTTTTGCGTCCGGGCACCAGTAAGTATCTGGCCCTCAATTGAATTGCGCGGCAACATGCACGCGCTGCGGTCAACTACCTGCCCCGAAGACATCCCCACGATTTTGCCGCATCTTACGCCCCCCTGCCCGGCCAGTGCGAGAGAGCAACGCGCTGCAAAAGCTGTTGGGCATCCCGCCGCAACCGCACAAACCGCCTGCCTGTGCGGCACTCTTATGACCCGGCCTCACCCTGTGCCAAGTGCTGCCATGCAAAAAAGAACCCCGCCAAGGCAGGGGTTCGGTTCGCAAGAACCTGCTTCCCTGCCCCGGCGGGGCAAAATCATTTCAAGCTAAGCTAAAGCTTACTTGAAAGCCTTTTCAAAGTTGGGCACGACCTGCTTTTTGCGGCTCATCACGCCGGGCAGCCACACGGATTCGCCTTCGGCCTTCACGCCAAAAGCTTTTTCCACCACGGAAGGATCGTCAGAAACGATCAGCATTTCAGAGCCTTCCTTCATGATGTCGGTGAGCAGCAGGAACACGCTGTGACGGCCTTCGCCCTTCACGCGGGCGATTTCGGCCTGGAGGCCAGCCTTGACGGGTTCCAGAATGGAAAGGTCGACCACTTCGAGCTGGCCGATGCCAACTTTCTTGCCGCCCATGTCGAAGTCCTTGTAGTCACGGAAGACCAGGTCCTTCATGGAGGTGCCTTCAACGGCGCTCTTGACCTTGAACATTTCCATGCCCAAAGACATCACGTCGCTCACGCCCGCGATCTTGGCCAGTTCTTCAACGGCCTTCTTGTCGGCGGGGGTGCAGGTGGGGGACTTGAAGATAACGGTATCGGAGAGGATGGCGCACAGCATGCCGCCAGCGATGCCCTTGGAAATTTCCACGCCGTAGAAGTCAAACATGTTCTTCAGCACGGTGCAGGTGCAGCCCACGGGCCAGATCCAGGCTTCCAGGGGCGCGGAGGTGGTCACATCACCAAGCTTGTGGTGATCAGCGATACCGAGCACACAGGCGGAATCCATTCCCTTGGGGGCCTGAGCCAGATCGGAATAGTCCACCAAGTACAGATTCTTGCCAGCCACGTCGGCAACAACCTGGGGAGCGGTGAGACCGAACTTCTTGAGCACGAATTCGGTTTCAGGAGTGGGCGCGCCCTGGGCGGCAGGGGTAACGTCCAGACCGCGCTTGCTGTACAGGTCGGCGGCGGCAATGGCAGAAATGATGCTGTCGGTATCAGGATTCATGTGACCAATAACTAATGCGGACATGACAGTCTCTCCTTCCGGTATTGTTCGGGTATGCGGTTCAGTGCGACCGCTTTGTTCTCTTTAGCACAAAGTCCTGTCCATGCCAAGGTCTTCGCACAAAAAAACCCGAAACAGATTAGTGGACACTCTACCC
>NZ_DASQOG010000211.1:0-10078 GCF_035644575.1 Desulfovibrio sp.
CAAAGGCAGCGCCGCGCAAGCCAGAGTCAGGATGTACATAGTACGGAGTGTGCGCATAGTACCCTCTTTCAATTTTGCACTTTTCCCAGAACTTTTTTTCGTCCGGTGAAAATATAGATGATTCCCCCCACACATGGCAGAAAAACTACCAGCACAAGCCACAGGGCGCGCTGTTGCGGGGTTTCAAACTCATGTCCCCATATGTGCAGAATGCTCCACAATGTCGGGATCATGGGGAACATTACCACAAGCACATGCCACCAATGAAAAATCATGCGGTTCCTCCCTTGCCGGGGGTTGGTTTGCCGCCTTTGTCGCTGGCGACGGCCTGGGGCTTGCGCCAGAGAATCAGGCAGGCCAGCACCGCGCCCACAAATATGGCCGAGTCGGCTATATTGAAGGCTGGCCAGTGCCAGTCGCCCCAATAGACATCCAGAAAGTCCACCACGGCGCGAAAGCGCACGCGGTCAACCAGATTGCCAAGCGCGCCGCCCATCACAAGCCCAAGGGCCGCGAACAGCCAGGGATCTTCGTCCGAGCTGCGCACCAGCATGACAATGGCCCACACTGCCACTACCGTGGCAGCGAGAAAAAGCCAGAACTGCCACTCAATGTCTGACCGGTTCAAAAAACCAAAGGCCGCGCCGCGATTGCGGATGTTGACCAGATCAAACAGCCCGGCAATGACCGTGATGGGTCTGTGCTCGGGTATGAACTGCATGACAGCCCACTTGCTCACCTGATCGAGAACAAGGGCGACAATGGCCGCTATGCCGAGTATGCGATAACGCCTTGGCATTCCTGTTACGCTTCCATGGCCTTGATAACGGCTGTGCAGCGGGGACAGAGCGTGGGATGCTCCGCGTCGGTGCCAAGTTCCGTGCTGTAAATCCAGCAACGTTCGCACTTTTCGCCGTGAGCCTTTTCCACGCCGATGGCAAGCCCGGCGATTTCTTCATCGCAGTACGCGCCTTGCGGTGCGCTTTCAAGGGGCTGCATGGCGATTTGCGAAACAATGCAGAAGGCGCGCAGGTCTGTGTTCAGGCCCTCAAGGCGCTGGCGCAGTTCGTCTGCCACAAAGAGGGTCACGCGCGTGTCGAGCGAGTGGCCGATAACGCCATCGCGCCGCATGGGTTCAATGGCCTTGGTCACGGCTCCGCGCACGGCGGCGAGCACGTTCCAGTCGTCGCGCGTGCCTTCGTCAAGCATAAGCGGGGCAGATTCAATTGGCTGAAGGGCAAATACCGTGGGTTCCGCACCGCGCAGGCCTTCGGGCAGATGCGCAAAGATTTCTTCCGCAGTGAAGGAAAGTACCGGGGCCATGTCGCGCAGCAACAGGCCAAGGATGTGCCACAGGGCGGTCTGGGCCGAGCGGCGTTCCGCGCTGGCGGGGCCGGAGGCGTAGAGACGGTCTTTCAGCACGTCCAGATACATGGACGAAAGGTCGGTCACGCAGTAGTTGTGCAGGGTGTGGTAGACCTTGTGGAAGTCAAAATCCATATAGGCCTGCTGCACACGGTCATGCACCCGGGCCGCAGCGTCAATGGCAAAGCGGTCAAGCGGCATCAACTCGTTCAGCGGCAGCAGATCATCCTTGCCGAGGCCTTCAAGGTTGCCAAGGATAAAGCGGCAGGTGTTGCGGATGCGGCGGTAGGCATCCACAAGGCGACCAAGAATTTCGTCGGAAATGCGGATGTCCTCGCGGTATTCCACTGAAGAAACCCACAGGCGCACGATTTCTGCACCGAACTTTTCAATGAGCTCTTGCGGCGCAATGACGTTGCCGATGGACTTGGACATCTTGCGTCCTTCGCCGTCCACCACATAGCCGTGCGTGAGCACAGCCTTGTAGGGCGCGCGCTGGCGCGTGCCTTCGCTGACCAGCAGGGAACTGTGGAACCAGCCCCGGTGCTGATCCGAACCTTCAAGGTAGAGATCGGCGGGGTAGGCAAGCTCGGGCCGCTGTTCCAGCACGGCGGCAAAGCTGGTGCCGGAGTCAAACCACACGTCAAGGATGTCGGTTTCGCGCTTCCAGTGGTTGCCGCCGCAGTGCGGGCAGGCAAGGCCTTCCGGCACGATTTCCGAAAGCTCGGCCTCGTACCAGTAGTCGCAGCCGGTGGGGTGCTTGGCAAAGCGGTCGCAGATGTCGCGCATCCAGTTGGGGTCGTTCCAGGCTTCGCCGCAGTCTTCGCAGAGCAGGGCCATGATGGGCACGCCCCACTGGCGCTGGCGCGAGATGCACCAGTCAGGCCGGAATTCGATCATGTTGTGGATGCGTTCGCGGCCCCAGGCGGGGATCCAGCGCACCTGCTCGTCAATGGCCTTGAGCGCGCGCCCACGCAGGTCGTTCTTTTCCATGCTGATGAACCACTGGGTGGTAGCGCGGAAAATAACCGGCTGCTTGCAGCGCCAGCAGTGCGGGTAGGAGTGCTTGATCTTGGCCTGGCGCAGCAATGCGCCGACTTCTTCAAGCTTTTCGATAACCTTGGGGTTGGCTTCAAAAACGTTCAACCCGGCAAAAAACTGCACCGTAGGCAAAAAGCGTCCGGCATCGTCCATGGGCGAATAGATCTCGAGGCCGTATTTGAGGCCCACTTCGTAGTCTTCGCGGCCATGGCCGGGGGCGGTGTGAACGCAGCCCGTGCCAGCTTCAAGGGTGACGTGCTGGCCCAGAATGATGGGCGACACGCGGTCGTAGAAGGGGTGGCGGGCCTTGAGGCCTTCAAGTTGATCGCCGGTGGCGCGGCCAAGGATTTTGGGTTCGCTCCAGCCGAACTGCTCCGCGCAGGAGGCGAGCAGTTCTTCGGCCAGCACGTACTGCGCGCCGTCCACTTCCACGAGAACATAGGTGAACTCGGGGTGCAGGCACACGGCCATGTTGTCCGGCAGCGTCCAGGGGGTGGTGGTCCAGATGACCACAAAGGCATGGGCGGGATCCGCAGCGGAGAAGACCTTTTTCAGACCATCATCCTGCAAGGGAAAGCGCACAAAGATGGAAGGGGACGTGTGGTCGTAGTACTCCACCTCTGCCTCTGCAAGGGCCGTATGGCACGAGCAGCACCAGTAGATGGGCTTTTTGGAGCGCATGACGCCGCCCGTTTCCACAAAGTTGGCAAGCTCGCGGGCGGTGGCGGCCTCGTAGGTGGGGCGCATGCTCATGTAGGGATCTTCCCAGTTGCCGAGCACGCCGAGCCGACGAAATTCCTTGCGCTGCACGTCAATCCACTTGGAGGCGTAGTCGCGGCAGAGCTTGCGCACCACATGGGCGGGCAGGGTCTTTTTCTTTTCTTTCAGTTCCTGCTCTACCTTGTGCTCAATGGGCAGGCCGTGACAGTCCCAACCCGGCACATAGCGCGAGGCAAAACCCGCCATGTTGCGCGATTTAACAATAATGTCCTTGAGAATCTTGTTCAGGGCCGTGCCCATGTGGATGTGCCCGTTGGCATAGGGAGGGCCATCGTGCAGCACGTAGGTTCCCTTGCTGCCGGAAGCTTCAACCATTGCTTCGTAGCTGTTGATGGCATCCCATTTTTTCAGGGTTTCCGGCTCACGCTGGGCCAGGTTGGCTTTCATGGGAAAGGCGGTCTGAGGCAAGTTCAATGTTTTCTTATAATCGCTCATGCTGGCTCCCGGCACAGTTCAACTCAAGGACTTGGCAATATAGTACGGTGAAAAAATCGCTCTACTGTGGGCAAAGAGCGGGGCAAAGTCAAGAAGAGCAGGGCACTGCGTGCCTGCTGGCGTGGCCTGTAAGTGCGCAGGCTGAGCATGAAAATGTTTGGCAGATCGCACTGATGGTGTATAGCTGCATGGCAACCCGCCTTGCAAAATGCGCCTCTTTATGAACGAAAAAGCAGGCTCATACTCTTGGAGCACCAACAAAAAGGGCGTTTCAGACGCGTTGCGCGCAGGAGTGAAACGCCCGGGATTTTCTGTTCCGCAGCAATGACCGCATAATTATGCGGAACAGGCCGTCAGAAGTTTGCCGGAGCGCCATCCATGGCCTGGGCCAGTTCGCGCAGTGCCGAAAGGCTGTCTTCCGCTTCTTGCGGCGTCATGGTGTGCAGGGCAAAACCGGCGTGTACGATCACATAATCGCCGACCTTGGGTTCTTCGGGCAGCAGCATGATAGAGGCGGTGAGAAAGGTGGAGCTTTCGCCCACGCGCACGCGGGCCATGCCCTCTCCCTGGAGTTCTTCAATTCTGGCTGGTATGGCAAGACACATATTTGGTACCTCTTGAAAGGCAGATAATCACTGAATGCCCGGCTGCAAGGCCGCGACTGTTCCGCAGATTTTCAGCTTATCAGCGCGGCAAGCTTCACGCAAGGTGCCTTGACGAAGTGGCGGCAGGGGGACGCAACGGAAAGTGTTGCCCGGATCAGTGCAGCATATATGGCTGCCAGCCCGTTGCGCAGCCCCTGCCACAGCCGTCAGGTATGACGTGCCCTTATGCGCGTGGTGTACGCAACAGTTCCCTTCATGCACCAAGTTCCCTGTACATAGCCTCGGCATTCTGTATGGCGCGGTATGCCCCCTGATTCAGGGGATAGTCCCACGAGCCGCTCCGCAGTTCGATGCGGCCGCCAAAGCCGACCTTGAACTGGTGCAACCCGTTGAAGGGGTGGGTGGCATTAGGCGTGGGCGAAACAGCCCCCATTTCGTAACTACGGCAGCCCAGTTGTCGCGCAATGCGCATGCCTGTCCAGTGCATGAGGCTGGAGGCCATGTAGTTGCGCTTGATATTGCCCGATGCCCCGTACAGAAAGTTGGCGTGTTGTCCTGAGATGCCGATGATAGCGCCGGAAAGGATATCGCGCCCGTGCCGGGCCAGCAAAAATACAATATCTGCTTCATCCTTTGCGCCGAAATTGCATCGGAACATGGCCGAAAACTGTTTGCTGCTGCATGGGGCAAAGCCGTTTCTTCTGGCGGTCTGTTCATACAGGCCGTAAAAATCAGCAAGATTGCTGCTGTCCGCTTTTTCCACAGTCACGCCCTTGCGTCGGGCCAGGCCGATATTGTAGCGGGTTTTGGGCTTCATTCTGCCAAGGATGTCGTCTTCGCTGCCGTCAAGATCAACCACCAGCGAACTGGCCACAGTCATGTCTGCGGAAGCCTTTTTGAAGTTCCAGAATCTGGTGCCCATGTTCATACGCATTTCGCGTATGCGCGCTTCAGGAAAGGCGCACCATCCCTGCTCCTGCATTTCGTCCGCATACAGGGATTTCCACGGCAGGTCGTAGCGGATAAAGGCCACGTCCGGTTCAAGCCGGTCTGCCAGGGCAACGGAGAGGTCTTCCAGATACTGCCCGTATGAATCCTCTGAAGGCGCATACTCCGGCCCCTGCGGCACAAGAGCCATCTTGTGCCCGCAATGGTCTTTTATCAGCACCAGCACGTCGCCCCAGGTTTCTGTAGAATGAATGTCAAAAGCCAGGGGGGCCATGCCCATATGCGATTTGACCTGCGCCCAGTAGGGAGTCTGAAACAGTATGTCTGTCGGATTCAGTTCGTTAGTCGCCTTGGCGATCACATCCACCATGATACCTCCTCGCATAGGTGGGGAATAAGGTTGTTCCGTTCCCGCTGGCATCGGCAACGGCTGTTGGAATGAGCTTACAGGTCGTAGTGCCCTGCGCGTTCCGGCTGGTCTTCCACTTTCTGCACTACGAGGTGCAGGGTTCCGCCGTTGGGGTTGGGCCAGCGGATGTCATCGCCCTCGGAAAGCCCCAGCAGCGCGCTGCCCACAGGCGCCAGAATGGAAATGGAATCTTCGCTGGCGTCTGATTTGCCGGGGTACACCAGCTTCAGGCGGCGCTCTGTGCCGGAAGGCAGCATGGCAAAACGCACAGTGGAGTTCATGGTCACTACCGAGGGCGGCACTTCTTCTGGGGCCACAACGTTTGCGCGGTAGAGCTCTTCTTCCAGGGCCTTGCGCCCGGGGAATCCGTCGGCGGGCAGGGTTTCCAGCAGGGTTTCCAGCCGCGCAGCGTCTTTGCTCGTGATGGTAATATTGGGATATTCTTTCATGTTTTCCTCCAGTGCGCTGCGCAAGGCAGCGCACGTTGCATAAAAAAAGAGGGCGTAACCGGTACGCCCTCTTTTTCGTGAATTGTAGTTATGCGGGCGTTATCAGGTTGCAAAAAAGCCGCGAAGTTTTGTCACTTCGCTGGAAATGTTTTTTGCAAAAGAAACGCAGAAACGCATTGTATTGTCCTGTTCTAAAAAAAGCGTATGGATGCAGAAAAAAGGGCAGCTTTCCTTTATATGGAAAACTTGCCGCCCAGATATCCAACTTTGTATCAGCTTAGCCTAACAGTTGGCCTGTGTATGTGCAAGCACAAAAGCAAAACTTTGTTTCAGGTATGAAATTATCAATTAATTTAATGCGTATGATTTTTTCGGCCTGCGGATAACACACCCCGCAGGGCAAAAAACAAGGGCGGAGCCTTGCGGTTCCGCCCTTGTGATTTCGTACCCCAAGCAGACTAGTGCTTGGAGTTGTTGTTACGCTCTTTCTTCTCGGGGAACAGGACGAAGTTCCAGTACAGCACGTAAAGGGGCAGTACCACGAACATCATCACATAAGCCCAGCTCTTCGTGAAGAGAAAATACTGATAGAAAGTATTGAATTCCATGGGATTCTCCTCCTACGCGCGGCTTAGTGCTCGCCCTTGAAGTCTGGGTGTTCGTACAGCACCGGCATGTTGTAGACGATAAAGCGGTAGACCGTGACGATCATGGTCACCACAAACATGGAGATGCAGATTTCCCAGATGCTGGGGAAGTAGCGTTCCGCCGACGGCAAGTTGTAGTTGAAGGCGATCATGGAAACGTTGAAGCGGTTCAGCACGATGCCCAGCACCGTGTTGGTCGCGCCAATGCGGCACAGGGTCAGATTGCGGTCACGCGCGCCCTTGGCGTAGATCAGGGCGGGCATCAGCACAAAGCCCAGCATTTCCACCAGCCACCAGGCCCCGTAACCCGTGAAGAGGTAGGGGAAGTTGGCCTGCACAAGCATGTCGATAAGCTTGAGCATGAAGTAGGCAAAGAGAATGAACGAAGCCGCGCGGGCAAAGCTGAAGGTCACGTCGTCAGCTTCGCGCAGGTGGGTTTTGTCCATGTAGTGATGCACGCCACGGTGGGCCAGCATGCCTTCAAAGATAACCATGGACGCGCCAGCGGCCATGGAGCTCACAAAGAAGAACATGGGCATGAAGGGCGAGTACCACAGGGGGAAGACCTTGCCGGGGGAGATCAGGTAGAGCGAACCCAGCGAGGACTGGTGCAGGGTGGACAGGGTCACACCGAAGATGGTCAACGGAATGGTGCACTTGACCACGATCTTGCGGATCTTGATAAGCCAGGGGTAGCGGCAGGACATCCATTCCAGCGGGGCCACCGAGAATTCGATGAGCAGCACGGAAACGTAGGTCGCCACGCACAGGCCCACTTCAAAGAGAACGGACGTGGTGCCGGGGAAGAAGAACATGAAAGGCAGACGCAGCGGATGGCCCAGATCGTACAGCAGGGCGATAACCACGAAGGCGTAGCCCAAAAAGGCTGTGGTGATGGCCGGACGCACCGCCGAGTGGAAGTGCTTCATGCCCATGATGTAGCAGGCGACAGTGGTAAAATAGCCGCCCGCTGCAAGGCACACGCCGCACAGAAGGTCAAAGCCGATCCACATGCCCCAGGGCTGCACATCGCTGAGGTTGGTGACGGAACCGATGCCCACGGTAAAGCGGATAACGGTGATAACAAAGCCCACGGCCAGAATGATGGCAGAAATGATGTTGCCAGGGGTGGGCGTCAGGAATTCGCTGATATTGAACAGCTTGTCCCTGGTGGGAATAACTATGCTGTGGTGTGCCATTTATTTATCCTCCCCGTGCTCCTTGCAGCACTCCGCTTCCCGAGCCTTCAAGGCGTCGGTCATTGCGCGGCGGGCTGTGTCGGCAGCGCCCGGACCCTGGGTTTCCTCAATCTTGCGCACTGCTGCGTCAACGGCTGCGGCCAGATCGTCCTTGGTCTCCTTGACGTGTGCGTCCTTCTCCGCCTTGAAGATGGCTTCGCGGCGTTTGGTCATGGCGTAAGCACCGCCAAACAGCACAGGCCAGAAGGCCACGATCATGGGCACGGTACCCAGCGCGCCGTAGGTCAATTCGCCCATGGGCTGCGTGCCCAGGTGCTTGTCGAGCCCAAGCTGCTTGAGTTCGCTGGTGTCGGCGTGGGCATCATGGGCTTTGGCGTCCTTGGCGGCGGCAGGAGCAGCCACGGCAGGAGAAAGCACCATCCATGCGGTACCGCCGGCATCGTGTTCGCCGTAAACGTAGTTCACGTACTTGCCGGGATTTTCAGTGATGCGCGAGCGGGCAATCCTGATCAGGTCGCTGCGGCGGCCAAAGGTCAGGGCGTCCATGGGGCAGGCTTCCACGCAACCGGGCAGCTTGCCTTCCTTGAGGCGGGGTTCGCAGAAGGTGCACTTCTGCACCAGGGGATCGAACGCCTCGTCGTACTGGAAGCCCGGCACGTAGAAGGGACAGGCAACCATGCAGTACCGGCAGCCCACGCACTGCGAACCTTCGTAGGTCACGCTGCCGTCGGGCTGCTTCTGGAAGCATTTGGCAAAACAGGCGGAGGCGCAGGCCGGGTCGTTGCAGTGGAAGCACTGCAACTTGCGGAACACGTCCTTGCCGTTGACGTTGTACTTGTTAACCACTGTCCACTCATAGGCCGAAGTGCGGCGCTTGGTGGCAGTCACCGAAAGGTCGGTGAAGGGTTTCTTGGGCTTGGGCAGGTGGTTCACCGCGTTGCAGGCTTCTTCGCAACGGCGGCAGCCGATGCAGCGCGTGGTGTCATGCAGCACGCCGTAGCTGTCTGCATAGTAGGGGAAGGTGTGCACCCCGGCATTGGCCACCTTGGCAGTGCCCAATGCCGAAATCACGCCCGCGCTTCCCATGATGGCCAGGAATTTTCTGCGATTCATATGCGTTTCTCCGTGCAGTTAGGCGCCCTACGGGCGGGCCTTATGACAAGTGGTGCAGTCGGTGTTCTTAGGACGACCCACGTTCATACCCTGGTGGCAACCCATGCACTGGAGGTGATAGGCGGCCTTGAGGCTGGGACGGTTGGGATTGGCAGGGTCGATTTCCTTGGTGTGACAACTGCCGCACTTGGGAGGCGTAGCCGAAAGCGGGCTTCTGTGGTGGCACGTGGCGCACAGAGTCTCGGGCTTGTTGTGGAAAGCTTCGGCCAGCTTGTCGCCCTTGATGCGTTCCATAAGGGAGGCCACATGGCGGCGGTGCGTGAAGTTGCTGGGCTCGTACTTGTCGGCCAGCGCATCAATGCTCACCTTGTAGGGGCCCTGCATGGCGGTAAGGGGCTGCACGGTCTTGTGGTTCAGCACGGTTTCAGCGGCCAGGGCTTCGTTCTGATCCGGGGGCAGCTTGCCCTTGATGCCCTGCTGCATCTGCTCCGGCGTCATGGAAGACGTAACATTGTGGCAGGTGGCGCACCATGCCTGGTCGCGCTTGGGCGTCACAATGGCGTGGCAGCCCGCGCATTCGCGCCGTTCTTTGGTTTGCTGTTCATGACAGCTCACGCAGCTCACAGGGGTGTTGCCCTTGGCGCGTTTGGCGATATTGGTGGCATGCATGGCGCGGTCAAGCGTCACGAAATTGCCTTCCGCCTTGCCTTCCGTAGTGTGGCAGGTGCTACAGGCCACAGGATCGCCGGTGTGGTGGCATGTTTCGCAGTTGGCAATCTTTTTCTCGTGAACGAGGTGATTGAAAACCGCAGGTTTCATGGCCGCGCCCTTGGGATTGGGCTTGGCGCTTACCGGAAACATGACAATGGCCGACGGCGCGCCGCTGTCTGTCGGCTCCAAAGCTGCGGCCGTGGCCGATCCAGCTCCGAGCGCCGTCAGACACGCCGCGCCCGCCAGGGCCAGAGCCGCCAGCAAAAGCAGTGATGTGCCGTTCCTCATGTGCTTGTCCTTTTGCAATCAGACATTACCCCAACGCCCGCCGCATACATTGCAGCGGGTTCCTCCGTACCCCCGATCCCTACGGGGG
>NZ_DASQOG010000212.1:0-1639 GCF_035644575.1 Desulfovibrio sp.
CGCCCGCTGCTGCATGTTCCTCGTGACCGGCAAGGAAAAGCACGATGTGCTTTCGCGCGCGCTCAACCTGCTGGCCGAACCCACCCTGCCCGCACAAAAGGTGCGCCCCGGATTTGGCGAACTGATCTGGGTTGTGGACGAAGCCGCCGCCCGAGGCGAGTAAGCCACCCCATTCACGGATATCTCAATCAAAGCCACCCGCCCCGGGTGGCTTTGATTTGATCCCTGCCAAGCAAATGCAGGCTCCTGCGCATTCAATCAAATGCGGTAATACTGAAAACGCAAAAAGCTCCTTTTTCAAGGAGCTTTTTATTATCAGCCTGCGAGCTGTATGAGCGGGAAACGTTCTTTTCTGGCTGCGTTACGGAGCGACGGCAGCATCGTCGCCAGCAGGCTTTGCCTCTACCGCGGGGCTGGCGGGCTGCTGTCCAGAAGGCGGATTTTCGGCCTTTTCCGGCTTCTGCACGGGCTTCCGTACTGTCTTGTGCGGGGGCTTCTGCGGAATATCCGGGGCTGCCTCCTGTACGGATTCCTGTGAGAGTTCCTGTATGGGCAAGGGTTCCAGCCCTTGCCACACGCGGGCCTTGCAGATGATTTCCGGCCTGTATTCAAAGTGCATCAGGTCATATTCGTGCCATTTTCCGCCCCAGATGAAGCCCTCGTTTTCAAAGGCTGCCACAATGGCGGAGGGATAGCTTTGCTGCAAGGGGTGCGGGCGCAGTTTGCTCCAGCGCCAGTAGGTGGCAATGCCGGGGCTGATGTCAAAGGCAATGCCGAAGGCGTGGGGGCTCAAGCGATTCTCGCCCGCAATGCGCCGCCAGGCAAACCCGCCGTCCATTTTCAGCAGGGTTTTCAGGCGAGGCTCCTGAGCGGCTTGCGGGGCAAGATTGGCGTTTGCCCTGTTCATGGCTTGCGCCGCTGCGGGTGAAAGATGCAGATGCTGCCCCAGCAGGCGTGCCTGAACCAGATGCCCCCCAACAGCCTTGGGCGTTGATCCGTAAAGGGCTTGCAGCAGATCATAGGAGCGCCGCCGCCCCGGCGAAACACCCTGTGGAGTATCGGGCCGTTGCGGCTCCAGCGGATACGGCTCGGCCATGCTCGCCCGCACGCTCACCACCCACTCGGATTCCTGCGAACCAGCCAAGGGGGCCGCACCCGGGGCAGCGTCATACAGCACGCGGCGGCCATCGGTAAACACCAGCCACTGGCCCTGCGCGTCCGACGTCATGTTTGTGATCTGCGGATAGGCCCGCCGCAGGCAATAAAAATCCACTCGCGCGGCATCATCAAGCCCGGCGGGCAGATCAGCGGCGTCAATGAGGCCGTTGGCAGCAGTCGCCCCAGTGGCACCGCGTGCAAGCGCTGCATTGACAGACGCTGTTGCGGGCGCATTGGAGGGCGCACTGGATGACGTAGCCGTCTCGGCATGCACAACATGGGCACAACACAAAAAAATAAAAAGCAGCAATATTGGCATGAAGGCACCCTAGCCGCCCCTGGCTTGTCAAGGCAAGCGCTTTTGCGTACATCTGCGCCATGTCTGCCTGGAAATTTTATCTGGTCACGTTCGGCTGCAAGGTCAATCAGTACGAAACCCAATCACTGCGCGAAGCCTGGCTTGCCCAGGGCGGCGTGGAAT
>NZ_DASQOG010000213.1:0-14119 GCF_035644575.1 Desulfovibrio sp.
CGAGTTGCTGACAAAGCTGACCCGGCAACAGTTGACGTATCAGACAGTGCTTCAGTCTTCTTCAAAGATAATGCAGATGAGCCTGGCCAGTTATCTCTGATGCCGAGTAGCGGCGGATTTTGCCGCCTGATGCCGGGCAGATAACAAACGCTGCCTGGGAGCGTTTCATGCAACGATATAATTAACGGAAGCACCTATGCTCATATTGACGCGACGCCCGGGAGAAAGCCTATATCTGGGCGAGAATATACGCATAACTATCCTGGGCATGCAGGGTAAGCAGGTCAAACTGGGCCTGGAAGTACCCGATGACACCACGGTATACCGCGAAGAAGTGTACAAGCGGGTTGTTGAAGAAAACCGGCGCGCCCTTGAAACCAGTAATAACGACCTCATGGTGGCTGCTGAACTATGGCACGAAACAAAGAAATAGAAATCGACACCCGTCTTGGACGCCGTTGCATCGATACGGATAAGGTTGTGCACTTCCCCCGTGGGCTGGCCGGGTTTGAAAACGAACGGGATTTTATCCTGCTTCAGATCCGACCTGAAGCGCCCTTGCTTATTTTGCAGAGCGTGAATACCCCGGTAGTGGGCCTGCTGGTGGCCGATCCATACAGCTTTTTTGACAAATCCTATGCACCCCAAGTGGGAGATGCCGAAAGGCAGTTGCTCCATATCGAGAGCCTTGAGCAGGCCGCCGTACTGGTGACGGTTTCCATTCCTGCGGGCGCGCCCGAGCAGGCCGCGCTTAATCTCACCGGCCCCATTGTCATCAACTATGAGGCTCGCGTGGGGTTGCAGGTGCCGCAGTGCGGCGAGGGATTGCAGCAGGTGAACCTGCACTCGCTCAAACCTGTGGAAGAAGCTCAGGATGCAGAAACTACGCCTGCTGATGGTGCCAATTCTCAGGAATGTTGCTGCGCCAAGACCACACCCACGGAATAAGACGTTACTTTTTTATGCCACATTGACCCGGCTGTTGAGAAACAGCCGGGTTTTTTCGTGTGGAGCTCGGTTGGGGCGCGCTGGCGCTTTGTTCACAGCCTTGGTTGCTGACAGGCGAAATAATTTTGTAACATTATGTATTTAAAGAGTTTGGTGTTGCGCTGTTGCGCTTAAATTGTTAGTGGAAAAGTAGTGGTGGTGAAATAAATAACTTGCATGCTGTTTGACATGGTGCTAGATTGAGCGCACAAACAGTCGAGAAAAGAACCTGTTTGCTTTTGAAGCGTTACTTGATCGGCCTCATAACTGGCTGTAAAAATTACAGATGGCAACCCTCGGCAAAATCCGCAGACCCCTTCTGCAAATCCGTACCCCTTAACGGAAAAGTTTTGCCTGCCTCTGCGTCCGTGCCGTTCTCTCCTCGCCTGGCGGAGCGGTAAACAGGACAATGTTGGCCCGGCGGCATACCACAGATGCCGCCGGGCCAAAATGTTTTTCCCGCTCAAGCAAAAGGTTGTCCACACCAAAAAAGTTTGCCGCACGCTTGCATGAGCGTATTGCTCAGCTTTGCTTCTGTCTGTTGCGCATATATCAGTCGCAGATATGGAGTGCGGATATTTGCTATTTTGCACCGCACAAGGTACTTGCCAAGTATGTGGTAGATGTCCGGTTGCCGGCAGATTGAACGTGACACACAAAATCGCACTGCGGCGCAATCCACTGCGCGCCCACTACAGGGATAGTACATTGATGATCAAGACGTTCGCGCTTTTTGTGGTCACGGCCCTGGCAGAGATAACAGGGTGCTACCTGCCCTGGCTGTGGCTGCGCAAAGGCGGCTCAGCCTGGCTGTTGGTGCCCGCCTGCCTGAGTCTTGCGGTGTTTGCCTGGTTGCTGACCCTGCACCCCGCAGCCAGCGGCAGGGTCTATGCCGCCTATGGCTGCGTATATGTGGTTTCAGCCCTCTTGTGGCTGCGCCTGGTTGACGGCGTGCCGCTGGCCAGCACAGATATCTTGGGCGGCGCGGTGGCTCTGCTGGGCATGGGCATTATTGTTTCCGGCTGGGGAACCGCCGCTTGAAGGCTCGAACTCTCCGCCGCAAATGCAAAAAGCCGGGTGCAAACCCGGCTTTTTTACGCTCAATACTGAGTGGAATGTTTAGTCGATGCCCATGGCCTTGCTGATTTTTTTCGCGGCCTTTTTGACCTTTTCCAGCGGGCTTTTTTCCGCCGCTGCCTCAAATTCGCGCAGCAGTTCTTCCTGCTTGGCAGAAAGGCGGGTGGGGGTAAGCACTTTCACCTCCACCAGCAGATCGCCGCGCGAACGGCGTCCGGGGTAGGGCATCCCCTCTCCGGAAACGCGCAGCAGGGTGCCGCTCTGAATACCCTTGGGGATTTCCAGCGGCAGATTGCCGTCAAGGCCGGGAACTTCCGCCCGATGGCCCAGGGCCGCCTGCACAAAGCTGATCTCGAGGGCGTAAATGAGGTCTTGTCCCTGGCGCTGCCAGCGCTTGTCCTGCTCAACGGTGAGCACAACATAGAGATCGCCAGCCGGGCCGCCGTGGACGCCGGGCTCACCCTCGCCGCGAACACGCAGGCGGGTGCCGCTGTCCACACCGGCAGGCACACGCACCACAAGTTCTCGGGTGTCTGTGGTGATGCCTTCGCCCTTGCACTTGGGGCAGGGCTTGGTGATGACTCGGCCAGAACCCTGACAGGAGGGACAGGGCATGGATATCTGGAAAAATCCTTGCGACCGGCGCACCTGACCGCTGCCGCCGCACTGGCGGCATGTTTCCGCCTTGCTGCCGGGGGCCGCGCCGCTGCCGTTGCATTCGGAGCAGGTAACGTGCTTGGGCAGAGAGATGCTGATCTCGTCGCCCTTGGCGGCCTGGGCAAAGGTGATGGTCAGGTTGAAGCGCAGATCAGCCCCGGCCATGGGCCTGGGACCGCGCGTAGCGGTAGAAAAGCCAAAAAGATCGCCGAAGATATCGCTGAAGTGCGCAAAAATATCATCATTGCTGCCAAAACCACCCGCGCCGCCCTGAACGCCAGCGCGTCCAAAACGATCGTAGCGCGCGCGTTTTTCAGGGTCGCGCAGCACGTCATACGCTTCGGCGGCTTCCTTGAACTTTTGTTCGGCCTCGGCATTGTCGGGGTTGTGGTCAGGGTGATACTTCAAGGCCAGCTTACGGTAGGCCCGTTTTATTTCGTCATCTTCGGCGCTGCGGCTTACGCCCAGCACTTCGTAGTAATCGAGCTCCATCGTAGTTCCGGTCACTGTGCGGCTTGTGCGCCTGTGCTAAAGGTTGTACATAAACGCGGCGGCTCCCCTGGGGAAGCCGCCGCGCGGACAATTTGTCCCCAAAAGGCTACTCCTCTGCGGCGGCCGCGTGATGGCCGGGCAGGGGGTTGTAAAGGCTGTCGTCATCAGGCAGAACCTTTCCAGCGGCAATTTCGCGCAGGGCGGTTACGGCCTCTTTGTTGCGGGATTCCACCAGCGGTTCATAGCCTTCGCGGTACTGGTGCACACGCTTGATAGCCATCTGCACCAGCAGAAAACGGTTGTCCACGCGCTGCTGACAATCTTCCACGGTAATACGGGCCATGCTGCCTCCGTAAGTACGCGGCTTAAACGCCGCATTCCGGGCCGCCACGGGCAACCCGGTTGATAAATAATACCGCCCGACCATTTGTAAAGGCCGGGCGTGTTCATACGCCTTGGCGCAGGATTCCCCTGCTGAAATAAGAATTAATATATGTCGTCCGCCGCGCTGTCAATAGGGCTGCTGAAGCGGCAGCCAGAGCGGAACAACAGGCATCCCCAAATTTGACGGGTTTGCCAGCAACATGTTTACGGGAAAATTATGAGCAGAGAAAAAAGATCATTCGCACAGGAAACCTGTGTTAAGAGCGCGGGCAAGGCCATGCAGAAAACAGGCATGCTGTGGCCCGGATGCCGTGTGGCTGTTGCCGTTTCTGGCGGCGTGGACAGTTTTGTGCTGCTGCAAAGTCTTAAAATTCGTCAAGGAATCGTACCTTTTCACTTTGAAATCATGGCGATCCATCTCAACCCCGGTTTTGACGAGCAGAGCCATGCGGCTCTTTTGCCCTGGCTGGCAAAAAGGGGCATACCCGGTCACATAGAAATGACAACCTACGGCCCGGACGCGCATTCAGAAAAAAATCTACGCAGGTCGGCCTGTTTCCGCTGTTCATGGCTGCGGCGCAAACGCCTGTTTGAGCTGTGCGCCCAGTATGGCGTGACCCACCTCGCGCTTGGTCACAATGCGGACGATCTTGTGCAGACGTTTTTCATGAATCTGAGCCGCAATGGGCGCGTGGACGGCATGAGCATGAATGAGTCTTTTTTTGGCGGCGGCCTGCAACTGATACGCCCGCTGCTGCTGGTGGAAAAAAAGTTTATCCTCAAAGCCGCCAAGCAGTGGGAACTGCCCATCTGGGCCAATGCCTGCCCCTCGGCGGGCAATACCGCCCGCAGTTCCATGGGGGAAACCCTGCAACACCTGTATGGGGTATCCAAAGATTCGCGCCGGTGCATCTTTAATGGTCTGACCCGCTGGCAGCTTGAAAAGAACAGCGCGGTTACGGCCGTGGACGATGAGCAGCCCCTGCCGGACACCGATGGGCGTGACGGCGTTGCGGATTGACACAGGCCGTATCCCGGCTCTAGAGTGTTAGCCCAATGCTGTTCGGCAAATATCACATAGTCATCTTCACTGAAGGTCGTAGCGGCAGCCGCAACCTGCGCATGCGCGGCTGGTTTGGCTTTATTGCCTGCGTGCTGGTGCTGGCCCTTGTGGCCTGCAATGTCTGGCTGCTGCGCAGTTGGCTTGAAACCCGGCATCTGGGCGACGACCTGCGCAATGCAGACAAAACCATCGAAGAACAGCGCCGCCAGCTTGTGAATCTGGTTGAGCGTATTTCTGTTGTGGGGCGTGATCTGGAGCGGGTGCAGAGCTTCGACTCCAAGCTGCGCATCATGATGAATATGGAGAAAGATCCCACGGAGGCCGGTTCCATCGGCGACAGACCAGGGGATTTTTCGCGTACCTATCTGCCCTTGCACCGGCAGGAACTTGCCGCCCGCAAGATGCTTGAATTCCTCACCCGACTCTCTGAATCCGTGCGGCTTGAAGAAGTGCGCCAGCAGGACTTGCTGCTGGCCCTGCGCGAAAACCGCGACGCCCTTTCTTCCATGCCGACCATCTGGCCTGTGGTGGGTTTTGTTTCTTCCAGTTTTGGCTGGCGTTCCGCACCGTTTGGCGGGCGGGGGCAGTTCCACAAGGGCCTGGACATCACCAACCGCATCGGCACGCCCATCATGGCTCCAGCCCAGGGCATGGTGACCCTTTCGGGGCGCGATGGCGCGTATGGTTTCAGTGTTGAAATCAACCACGGCAGCGGCATTGTTACCAAATACGGTCACATGCAGCGTTGCGCCGTGCAGGAAGGCCAGTGGGTCAAGCGTGGCGAAATTGTGGGCTATGTGGGCATGAGTGGCCGCACCACCGGGCCGCATCTGCACTACGAGGTGCGCCTTAACGGTGTGCCGGTTGACCCCATGCGCTATATTCTGGAGTAGGCCCGACCATTTCCGATTGTTCATTTTTGCATCATGAACCCGGCGCGCGCATCCAGAAACGGTTTGCGGCGGCGGGCGCAAGCAATGGGGAAAATGCGGCACCATGTGCAAGCATCACAAAATTTCTGGCAGGCCTACCATCTGCGCGCACCGCATGCCCCGGTATGCTGGCGTGCGAGGCGGGTTCTGCCGTAATCTGCCAGATATTTTCGCGGCATTTTCGCGGCTGCCGATGGTGACTGCTGGCATGCTTGCAGTCATGGGCGCGGGCATGACCTGACGTGCGGACTCTGTGGGGCAGGTTGTCTCGCTACGTGCCGCTGGTCGGGCTTTCCGCTGATTCCCGCTCTCCCGATCAATTAAGCTCAGGCGCTCCCCCTCACAATCCAGGTTTCGCATCCAGAATGCGGAACCGTTTTTTATTTTTGAGCGTTGGATGGCGCATGTTGCGTGTTTGCAAGCTCACTATTCTTTGTGGAGAGGCATATGGAAACTACCGAAAAAGGACGACGCGATTTTCTCAAATCGCTGGCGTTGGGGGCAGCGGGCGCTGCCATGTTGACGCCGCAAACCGCCAATGCGGCGGAGGGCGGCACCTTGCAGGTGTGGTCGTGCGGCGGGCTTGCCGAGGCCATGATGCCAGCGCATGAAGCCTATCAGCAGCAGTCGTGCGTCAAGGTTGTCTACACCGGAGCCTTTGCCGCAGCCTTGGGCAAATCCCTGCTGACAGGCGGTGGGCAGACGGAGGTCTTTGCCGGGCGCGTCCTGGCTCTGGCCCAGAATCTGCGCAAGGCTGGCAAAATGGTCAATTTCAGGCCCTTGTGCTTTACCAGTTACGTCATTGCGGTTCCTAAGGGCAATCCCGCCAAGATCGGCGATATTGAAGACCTGACCCGCTCCGGCGTGCGGGTTTCCATGGCGCGGGACGCTTCCGCTCCCGGCGGACAGGCGGTTATGGGCATCCTCAAGGCTGCGGACATAACCCAGAAGGTGCTTGCCAACGTGCCCGAGCAGGGCAGTTGCGTGCAGCGTTCTGTGGAGAGCGTTGCCGAGGGCAAGGCTGACGCCATGATCGTGGAGCGGCGCATCACCCGCATGACGCGTTTTGCCGACCGGCTGGACTTGGTGGAAATCCCTGAGCGGTTTTTTCCCGCCGGGCCGCTGACCTTTACCGTTGGCATGATGGCCAACGCCTCCGACCCGGCAAAGGCCGCAGCCTATATGGACTGGATTACCAGTGCGCAGGGGCAGGCCTTTTTTGAAGCGGCGGGTTTTATCCCCGCCATTTCGCCCAAGGGCATGGAACTTGTGGAAAAGCTGGGGGTAAAGGATGTTGCATGAAATTGTCGCCCGTCCCAGCCTGAGGCTGAGGGCGCTCCAGTGGTGTAACCGCGCGGTGCTGTTCGCCTCCACGCTGTTTTTGGGCGAGTGGGCCTTGTTTGGCGTGTTCCGTTGCCCCTTTGTTGTGCCCTTTGTAAGCTGCCAGAACTGCCCGGTCATTACCTGTCCCGGTCAGGCCGCGCGGATGTTCTGGGGATTCTGGGGCGTGTGGCTAGCTGTGGCGGCCCTGTTTGGCAAGGCCTTTTGCGGCTGGTTATGCCCTGGGCAGCTTGTGAACCGTGTTTTGGCTTTCAATCCTTTCCGTTTTGGCCCTAATCCCGTGGGCGTTGCGAACTTTCGCTGGGCCCGGTATCTGGTGCTGGCGGCGGGACTGACAGCCTGGTTTGTTCTGGGGCAACCGCGCGTGGACGTGCCTATTCGTGTGGGGGAATTTTGGCCCTCGGCCTGGCTTACGTGGAAGCATGCTTTCCCCATGTGGGATCTGCGTCTGCTTATCACCTTGGGCGGGCTGGCGTTGGGGGTGGTTGTACTGATGTGCTGGTGCCGGTTTGTTTGTCCTTTTGGCGCGGCGCTGGAAGTTGCGCGCAAGTTCGCGTTGTTCCGTTTTTACAGAACCGAGCAGTGCAATGATTGCGACAAGTGCAGGCGGGTTTGTGTTATGCGCACGAGGCCGGGTGAGGAGAATTGCACCAATTGCGGTGATTGCGCGGAGAGTTGTCCCACGGATTGCATCCGTTTTGGTGTGAAGGGCCGAAAGTAGAGAAGAATTTTTGATTGGGGTTTGGGTGAGCCTGTCGAGCGCATTTACGCAAACCCGACTTTTGCGGCCTGAATGCGTCAGCGCCGGGATTTTGATGCTCACGTACTTGAGTACGCTGCGCTCAAAATCTCGGCGCTTTCTTTTCAGGCCACAAAAAGCGTATTTTGCAAATTCGCCCAACACCAGCCATCGCCTTCGCGTTCGCTCCGGCGAGTATAAGGAAGGCAACGCCACGACCATCTCCTGATGGCGAGTGGACTATTCTGACCTGCAATTTCTCTGCCTGCTTGCGGTTGAATTGAGAGCGGAATGCTCGCAGGTGAGAGTGACCCCGAGGTATCATGCTTTGCGACCTGGATCGGTCAAGTCGGTGATGATTGAAATTTTAGAGATGACCTGAAAACGGTGCAAAGCCATGTCCTTTTCAGACAACGTATCGGCGGTATTTGACTGAAACGGATTCACATCCAGAGTGAAAGCGGACTCTGGCATTAACGCGGCGCGGAGGGAGATCGCCTGAGCGAGCGTAGCGAGTGAGGGAAGCTCCCGCAGCAGATGCCGCGTTGCCCTCGCCACGTTATGGAATTTGGAAAGCCTTTCTTAGGGGGTGCTTCGGGGGGGATGCAAGGGGGGCCGAGAAGGGGGCGTAGCCCCATAACCGGCCCCGCCTTGCCGTACGCCGCGCAGGCGTCCCAACTTCGCCGGAGGGCGAAACGGCGCACGCCGCGCAGGCGTTCCAAACTTCGCCGTAGGGCGAAACCAAGCGCCCGCAGGGCAGAAGAAACCAATCACTTTCGTCGTGCAGGCCAAATCGCACCGCGCGCCGCACTCAAAACCAACAAAAAGGGAGCAAGCCTCTCGGCCTGCCCCCTGCTTTATTCAGAAAGAATCTGCAAACCCCAATCTACAACTTCGCCGCTCCAACCCCCGGCAAAACCTGCTCCAAGGCATACCCAAGGGAAAGCAGCTCGCCCTCGGCAAAGGCCTTGCCAAAGAGCTGCATACCCACGGGCAACCCGCTCTCGGCGCCAACGCCCACGGGCATGGAAAGCCCGGGCAGACCGGCAAGGTTCAGCGAAAGCGTGTAGGCGTCCATGAGGTACATCTGAAGCGGATCGGCGGTCAGGCTGCCCACATTCCACGCAGGAACGGGCGAAACCGGAGCCCACAGGGCGTCGCATTTATCGAGTGCTGCGAGGTATTCATCGCGGATGAGGCGGCGTACCTGCGCGGCCTTGCGGTAGTACGCATCGTAATAGCCGGAGGAAAGCACATAGGCTCCCAGCATGATGCGGCGCTTGACTTCCTGCCCGAAGCCCTCGGTGCGCGAGCGCACGTACAGGTCTTCAAGATTCTTGATATCCGTAGCGCGGCGACCGTAACGAACGCCGTCAAAGCGGGCGAGGTTGGAACTGGCCTCGGCCATGGCGATGATATAGTAGGTGGCGATGGCCGCATCGGTGTGGGGCAGGCTCACTTCCACCAGTTCCGCACCCTGGGCCTGAGCAATGCTCATGGCGTTCTGGCATACGGCGCGCACTTCAGGGGCCAGACCTTCGCCAAAAAACTCCTTGGGTATGCCCAGCCGCGCGCCCTTGAGGGGCTTGCTGTTCAGGGCGCACACATAGTCGTCCACCGGGCGTGGAGCGCAGGTGCCGTCACGCTGGTCATGCCCGGCAATAACGCCGAGCACGCGGGCGCAGTCTTCCACGCTGCGGGTCAGCGGGCCCACCTGATCCAGTGACGAGCCGTAGGCGATAACACCGTAGCGCGATACGCGGCCATAGGTGGGCTTGAGGCCCACGCAACCGCACAGCGAGGCGGGCTGACGGATGGAGCCGCCGGTGTCCGTGCCCAGCGAAGCAAAGCATTGCCCGGCAGTGACGGACGCGGCGGAGCCGCCGCTTGAGCCGCCGGGAACCCGGTTTACATCGCGCGGGTTGCGGGTGGTCTGATAGGAGGAGTTTTCCGTGGTGGAACCCATGGCGAACTCGTCCATGTTGTTCTTGCCCAGAATGACGGCCCCGGCCTCGCGCAGTTGCTGCACGGCAAAGGCGTCATAAAAGGGCGTGTAATTTTCGAGAATACGCGATCCGGCAGTGGTGCGCAGCCCCTTGGTGGAGAGGGCGTCCTTGACCGTTACCGGCACACCCCACAGGGGCTTGGCCGGATTGGGCCCTTCCTTGTCTAGGGCGGCGGCGGCGGCAAGCGCCCCTTCCCTGTCCACGGTCAGCATGGCCGCGATGTGCGGCTCGGTGGCGTCCATGCGCGCAAGGCAGGCCGTAACGGCGTCAACTGCGCTCAGTTCCTTTTTTTGCAGGGCCTGAGCCGCTTGTGTGAGCGAGAGGGAACAAATTTCGGTCATGGCGTTCTCAAATATGTTCTGCACTGCGTTTTGCGCAATGCTGTGCGTTTTTGTGCGGGATGCTCCGGCGCTGGTGGTTCGCCGGGCTGCTGCACTGGGCCGGGCCAGAGCAATATTGCCCTGGAACTGCGCTAGACGATGCGGGGCACGATGAAATATTCGCCATCGGCCTCGGGCGCGTTGGCGAGCACTTCGTTGCGTTCACGCCGCCGGGCCGACACATCGTCCCGCAGGGGGCCGGGATGCTGGGCCGGGCTGTAGAGCGGTTCCACATCCTTGGTGTCCACGCGCGCGAGCACGTCCATATAGGCCAGGATATCGCCCATCTGGCGGGCAAACAGGGTCTGTTCTTCTTCGCTGACGCTCAACCGGGAAAGCGTAGCCATGTGGGCCACTTCTACCAGACTGATGTTTTTGTTGTCTGCCATGTGTAGTCCTTTAAAGGCAATGCCTGCGGGCGCGATCAGCGCGCAGCGGGCAGGCTGAGTTTATACGAGGGGCGCGGCGTGTTGCTCATGATGGGCGCAGACGGCTGCGTCTGCCCAGTCTGCACTGCGGGGGCTGCTTCTGCACCTGCGGCAGGGGCTGCAAGGGGCGCGCCGGTGGCGTCCACGGGGGGCAGGCCCTGCATGCGCAGAGCAGCCTGCTGCAATACGCGCGCGCGGGTTTGCTGGAAGGTTTCCACATCCACGGGCGTCATGCCAGTGGGCGAAACGCCGAACAAGAAGAGCTTCTGGTGGGCAACGCCCGCGTTGTCCCACGAAATGGGGGCCATGCCCCAGATCATCTTGGAGGCGCGCTGCGCGCGGGTCGTGATCTGCGGCGTTGTCAGGCGGGAATCAAGCCCCATGGACACGGCAAAGCGCACAAAGTCGTAGCCCAGAGCGTTCCAGAAGTCCGTGCCGGGCGCCTGAAGGGCGCGGGGGGCCTGCGGCTGGTTCCATGCGCCGGGAAAGACCGCCAGAGCGAACTTGTCGGCATTGGCGATGGTTTTGCCAGAGAGGCTCTGCTCCCAAAGCGTGGTGCCCAGGAGCACCAGCCGATCCTCGCCGTTATAGAGCAGGCTTGTGGTCAGCATTTCCATGCTCTTCCACGAATCAGGCAGGAACAGGGCTTCAAAGGAGGTCTGCGGCACAGGGGTTTTGCTGCCCTGCGGGGTCTGGGCATTGATGAGCGGAGCCACGGCATTGCTCCACGAGGTGGAGTCGGCGGGGTTATACGAGGCCTTTTGCAGCAGCATGTTGTGGCTGGCAAGGCTCTGCTCCATGAGGCCGGTCATGCGCACGCCATAGGCATCTGTGGGATAGAAGGCCCCGTAGGTGCGGATGTTCAGGCCAGTGCTGGCAAAGTTGATGAGCGTGTCGATCTGGTCTTGCGGGCTGGGGAAGAAGCGCCATGCGCGCGCACCTTCGTCACCCTGCTCGAGCGAAGGCACAAAGGTGAAGAAGGCTCTTTTTTCGAGCTGACCGTGCTCGCGGGCCTGAGCGTAGTTGCGCGCCTGCAGGGGGCCGCCCACAACAGCGCAGGCCGGGGGCAGCGCGTCCAGACGCTGCAACCAGTCGGCAGCTTCGGTATTGACCGTTTCAAGGCGCATCTTGACGCCGCTGGCGGCAAGCTCGTTCTGGGCCATCTGCGCCCCGTGGCGTACCTTGCTCGCAATGGGGGCATAGGTGCCGGAAGACGGCAGGGCCAGCACCACGCAAGGGCCGGAAACAGGCGCGGGGGCTACCGGTTGGGGTTTGGGCTCGGGCGCTCTTTGACCAAGGCCAAAGGGCATCTGACACGCGGCAAGACAGCCAAGAAGCGCCAGCAGCGAAACGTTGCGAGCCAGCGCGGTGAAAGAGCGGCAAAAATTCATGACGGTATCCTGGTTGTAGTACCGGCAGGCCCGCCGTGCGCGGGCCGCAAAAAAAGGTCTGGTTCAGGGAACCAGACCTTTTTAGTACAGGGTAGGCGTGGTTGCAAGTTCGGGGCGTGTGCCGCCGAGCTGCCCTTGCCCTTATTTCTTCACTTCAGTGTAGTCTGCGTCCACAACATCATCGCCCGCATTGCCATGCTGCTGGCCTGCGCCTGCGGCTCCGGCCTCTGCGCCGGGCTGGCCGCCGGTCTGCTGGGCCTGCTGCTGGTAGAGCTGCTCGGCAAGCTTGTGCGAGGTTTTGGCGAGGTCGTCGGTGGCAGCCTTGATGGCTGCGGCGTCTTCGCCTTCCATAAGTTTGCGCAGAGCGGCGATTTTGCCGTCAATGTCGCTCTTGAGCGCGGCATCGGCCTTTTCGCCCAGATCGGTCAGGGATTTCTCCGTGCCGTAGATCAGGCTGTCGGCGTGGTTGCGCGCTTCAATCAGTTCCTGCTTCTTCTTGTCGTCAGTGGCGTGGGTTTCAGCCTCGCGCACCAGACGCTGGATGTCGTCTTCCGACAGGCCGGAAGAAGCCGTGATCTTGATGGACTGTTCCTTGCCGGTGCCCATATCCTTGGCGGACACGTTCACGATGCCGTTGGCGTCGATGTCAAAAGACACCTCGATCTGCGGCACGCCGCGGGGCGCCGGGGGAATGCCAGCCAGGTCAAAACGGGCCAGGGTCATGTTGTCGGGCGCCATGGGGCGCTCGCCCTGAAGCACGTGGATGGACACTGAGGGCTGGTTGTCGGACGCCGTGGTGAACACCTGGCTTTTACGCGTCGGGATTGTGGTGTTGCGGTCGATCAGCTTGGTGAACACGCCGCCCATGGTTTCGATACCAAGGGAAAGCGGGGTCACGTCGAGCAGCAGCACGTCCTTGACGTCGCCGGTGAGGATGCCGCCCTGAATGGCAGCGCCCATGGCCACAACTTCGTCCGGGTTCACGGAGCGGTTGGGCTCCTTGCCAAAGAACTTGCCCACAACGCTCTGCACCAGAGGCATACGGGTCATGCCGCCCACAAGAATGACTTCGTCAATCTGCGAGGCGCTCATGCCAGCGTCGGCCAGGGCCTTTTTGCAAGGCTCGATGGTGCGGTCAACAAGGTCGCTGACCAGCGATTCAAGCTTGGCTCGGCCAATCTTGATGAGCATGTGCTTGGGGCCGTTCTGGTCGGCGGTGATAAAGGGCAGGTTGACCTCGGCCTCCATGGAGGTGGAAAGGTCTTTCTTGGCCTTTTCAGCGGCTTCTTTCAGGCGCTGGAGGGCCATGCTGTCCTTGGCAAGGTCAATGCCGTTTTCACGCTTGAACTCTTCCACCAGGAAGTTGATGACGCGCTGGTCAAAGTCTTCGCCGCCGAGGAAGGTGTCGCCATTGGTGGCGCGCACTTCCACAACGTTGTCGCCAACTTCAAGGATGGAAATATCAAAGGTGCCGCCGCCAAGGTCGAACACGGCGATCTTTTCGTTGGCCTTTTTGTCAGCGCCGTACGCCAGCGAGGCCGCGGTGGGCTCGTTGATGATACGCTTGACGTCAAGGCCTGCGATGCGGCCCGCATCCTTGGTGGCCTGGCGCTGGGCATCGTTAAAGTAGGCGGGCACGGTGATGACCGCTTCGGTAACGGTTTCGCCAAGGTAGGCTTCCGCATCGGCCTTCAGCTTGGCCAGAATCATGGCCGAAACTTCAGGCGCGCTGTAGGTGCGGCCATCCACTTCCACGCCTGCGTCGTCATTGGCAGCCTTGACGATGGCGTAGGGCGAATGCTCTTTCCAGCGGCCAACTTCGGGGCTTTCAAATTTACGGCCCATGAGGCGCTTGATGGCGAAAACCGTGCGCTTGGGGTTGGTGACGGCCTGGCGCTTGGCAATATCGCCCACCAGACGTTCCTTATCTGTAAAGGCGACCACGGAAGGAGTGGTACGGCCACCTTCGGGATTGGTGATGCACTTGGGGTCCTTGCCCTCCATGACGTAGACGCAGGAGTTCGTGGTACCCAGGTCGATGCCTATGATCTTGGACATATCTGAATCCTCCTCAGGAAAACTTCTCTGTGCGCTTCGCGCTACCACCTCCGAGGGGCCTCAGGGAGTGCGCAAACGGCGGCGAGCGCGGGAAAATCAGCGCCATTGGTTGGGCGCGAACAATATGTAAGTCCTTCTCCGTTATCGTCCAGAGCGGTTAGGCAAAAAAAATCAAAAAACTTGC